>CAMAXJ010000063.1 GCA_945862155.1 Rhodoluna limnophila | reverse complement strand
GAGCGCGTGAAGGGCTTTATCGATCGTTTGCCATCTCACGCCAACCTAGAAATCGGTGGCACCCAGGTTGGATCAGAGGGCTACTTCCTAGAGGCAACTGTTTTGTCAGGGCTGAAGCAGCAAGATGAGCACATTCAATCTGAAATCTTTGGTCCGGTAATCACAGTTCAGAAGTTCAAGGACGCTGACGAGGCCATGAGAAACGCCAACGATGTGAAGTACGGTCTGGCATCGAGTGTGTGGACCAAGGATCACACCACAGCGATGCGCTTTAGCAAGGGACTGAACTTTGGTTGCGTGTGGATCAACACCCACATCCCGCTAGCAGCCGAGATGCCTCACGGTGGATTCCGTCACTCGGGCTATGGCAAGGACCTATCGATGTATGGCTTTGAGGATTACACCCGTATCAAGCACGTCATGAGCTACATCGGGGACTAATCCACAGCTTTGAATTGTTTGACTAAACCTGCCTGATTCTCAGGCAGGTTTAGTTTTTATGCAGCTGATTTGGTACCTGCCTTCACTAATCATTGGCCTGACCGCTGGTTTTTCTAGTGGCTATTGGCAATTAACCCTGATTAGCACGCTAATGGTTTCGCTAATGCTTGGTGTTTCGCTCTATAAGAATCGCTACCCGGTGTTTGAACCAGACTCGAGAATCGATATTTCGGCAGGTCAAGTGGCAATAGCTAATCGAGTGCTACCGAGATTTGAATTTCTCTGGAAGATGCAGTGGCATGAGCTACTGCTTGCCAATCAGGCGCGACAATCAGCACCTGATTTTCTAGCCTGGACCAAAGACCAGATTTTTGAACGTGGTTTTGATTTGGATCCGGCTAAATCACTGCAGCTTTGGATCGGGGCAAATAACTCGAGTCAGAAAGTGTTGAGTCTTGTTAGCGATGGTCCGCACCTGATCATCGTAGGTCCAACCGGCTCTGGAAAATCAGAGCTACTGAAACTCATTATGTTTTCCATGATTCAAGAAAGCGTCTGTGATTTGGTGCTTTTTGATTTCAAGGGTGGTGCAACCCTAGAGCAATTTCAGGGCCAAGCAACTGGTTTAGCAACAGATCTAGACCCTGGAAAGCAAAAGCAGCTATGGGATTTTGTGGCGGGGGAGCTTGCGAAAAGAGAACACATTTTTGCTTCTCGTCAGGTTTCAGGTATTGAGCAGTTCAATGCGCTCGGGGAGCAAATGTCTGAAGTTGTCGTTGTGGTCGATGAATTCGCGGCGGCTTTGGCAACTGGCCCAAAAGCGCTTTCGTGCCTGGAAGATGTTTGTGCCAGAGGTAGGTCTTTAGGCGTTCACTTGATCGCCGCAACTCAGTCCCTTACTGGAATACCTAGATCGATGCTGACGAACTTGCGGGCGCGAATTGCCATGGCAAGTTCAGATCCAATCGATTTGGTTCAGCTTGGAATGAATCCAAACAAACTATCTCTTGTAGCGGTTGCTGGGTGGGGAAGTGGGTTTGTTGCCACAGCCAATACTTCGGCTGAAGGTTTTTACTTTCCCTTAGGGTTTACGCCAAAGCCGAAGCTAGAGGCTTTGATTCCATCTGGTGAGCAACCGCAACCGGCTCGTTCACAACTGCTCCGGCAAATGTATTCAGACCCAGAGCCAGAGCAGGATCAGCCTGCAGCGCCTTTTTCCATCCAAGAGTCGCTATTGCTCTCACGTATGGAAGGGTTGCGTTGGTCAGGGCATAAGTAGAGGTGTGTGGGACGGCTCCAGGCATGTTTGCTACGCAGTAAAAAACAGTGTCGTGAACTTTGAAAGTCGGGTCTGCATGGGTAGTTGCCTTTGAATCATCGAAGCAACCTCCTTGGTCGATTGCGATATCCACCAGTACTGCTCCAGGCTTCATCTTGCTTACCAGTGCGTTTGTGACAAGCTTTGGTGCCTTGGCTCCCGGGATCAGAACCGAACCAATGACCAAGTCGGCATCCTTGACTGCTCGCTCAATTTCGAAGCTGTTGCTTGCGATGGTTCGAAGCCTTCCGGCATACAAAGCATCTAACTCGCGAAGACGGTTCAAGTTGGTATCCAATACTGTGACTTCTGCTCCCATTCCAATTGCAACCGCAATTGAATTGGTTCCAGCGACTCCGCCGCCTAGCACCGCTACTCGAGCTGGTCTAGTTCCTGGAACTCCTCCCAAAAGCATTCCGTTACCTCCGTTTTGGCGAAGCATCGTGTTTGCGCCAACCAGGGGAGCAAGGCGACCTGCCACCTCAGACATGGGAGCCAGCAGAGGAAGTTGTCTGGAGGGAAGCTGAACGGTTTCATAGGCAATGGCTGTGACTTTTTTGGCAACAAGTTCTTTTGTAAGCGTCAAGTCAGCTGCGAGGTGAAGGTAAGTAAACAAAGTCAAGCCTTTGCGAAGATGAGGGTACTCTGAGGCAATTGGCTCTTTGACTTTTAGAACCAACTCAGCTGAGGACCAGGTGCTCGAGGCATCGCTTGTTATCTTGGCGCCTGCCTCGATGTACTCCTGGTCTGAAATTGATGAGCCAAGGCCCGCCCCTTGCTCGACGAAGACCTCGTGGCCAAGACCGACCAGTTCGTGAACTCCGGCTGGGGTGATGGCAACGCGAAACTCGTTGTTCTTGACCTCTTTGGGCACTGAGATCTTCATGGGGGCTCCTGCTATTTTTATGGCGCCAATAGGGCTGAGTCTCAGGATACCTGCTTTCAGCCAGCTGCCCGAGGCCCCGTTTGCGCCCTGCAAACTCTCAGGAATAAGCTGTGGCACGCTGAAGGAGTTTTGCCTTTTTTGGCATGGGGGCTTATTGATTTATGGCAAGATTATGGCTGAAGAGCCCAGCGTGAGTTGGGTCTCCTACCTTGTTTCCTTACCCAACGTAAATAGGAGTAGTCAAATGAAAGACCCCAACTCACTTCCAGCAGATCCAATGATGGCCGAACTGGTAAAAATGCACAGACGTCAGCAGCTCACCAGAAGAACAGCGATAGCTGGTATCGGTGGAACTGCAGCGGCTCTAGGTTTGGCAGCGTGTGCGCCAGCAGCAGAAACCACCACAGAACCTACAGCATTGACCCCCGGTGTCGATGTTTCTGACACAGAGAAGATTTTGGTTTGGGATAACTGGACCGAGTACAT
>CAMAXJ010000062.1 GCA_945862155.1 Rhodoluna limnophila | reverse complement strand
GCTGGTATCGGTGGAACTGCAGCGGCTCTAGGTTTGGCAGCGTGTGCGCCAGCAGCAGAAACCACCACAGAACCTACAGCATTGACCCCCGGTGTCGATGTTTCTGACACAGAGAAGATTTTGGTTTGGGATAACTGGACCGAGTACATGGACTTGTCAGAAGACGAGAGCTCTCGCCCAACCCTTGACCGATTCCAGGAACAAACTGGAATTGCAGTTGAGTACCTAGAGACTTATTTGGATAACGATGAGTACTTCGCAATTGTTAAAGATCAGCTTGCGCTAGGTCAGGACATCGGCGTCGACGTTATCTGCCCTACAGAGTGGATGGCTGCTCGCTATGTTGCGAATGGTTATGCACAGAAGCTCGACGCAGCAAACATTCCTAACAAGGCAAATCTTGCACCTGCTTATCTCGGAGCTTCCTATGACCCGAACCGAGACTACACACTTCCATACCAGGGCATCTTGGGTGGAATTGCTTACAACAAGGCTTTGTACCAAGACCTAACTGGCAAAGAAGCTCCTGAGAGCGTTGAAGACCTATGGGCCGATGAGCTCAATGGTCGAATTGTAGTTTTGTCAGAGATGCGCGACACCATTGGTGTGATTGCACTTTCTGAGGGAATTGACATTACCAGCGCCTCTTCTTTCACTGAAGATGCTTACATGAACATCGTCGACAAGGTTGCTGGTTTGTATGCCGACGGCAAGATCCGCAACATCGAAGGTAACGAGTACACCAAGGGCTTTAGAAACGGTGACTACGTAGCTGGAATTGTTTGGTCTGGTGACGTTGTCCAGATGAACATGTCAAAGCGCACCAAGGACATGTTCGGCTTCTTCCTTCCTTCCTCAGGTGGAACTATTTCTTCGGACGTGTTCACTGTTCCAATTGGAGCTACCCACAAGAAGAACGCTGAAGCGCTGATGAACTACTACTACGACCCGGTAAACGCCGCAGAGCTTGCTGCATGGGTGAACTACATCACCCCTGTTGCAGGAGCATACGACGAGGCAGTCAAGCTTGATCCAGCACTTGCTGAGAACAACCTGATCTTCCCAAGCGAAGAGTTCTTGTCTCTAACTAACGCATTCCGCGCACTAAGCCCGGAAGAAGAGCAGACGTTCTCAACCGCTTGGCAGCGTGTCCTTCTGGGCGCATAGGTGGCAACCGAGTTCGTAACGCGAGGTGCAGATCTCGAGCTTGTTGGAATCCGGAAAGAGTTTCCAGGTTTCGTCGCGATCGAAGATCTTGATCTGAAGATTCCAGCGGGCGAGTTTTTCGCCCTGCTGGGTCCTTCCGGTTGCGGAAAGACAACAACCCTTCGATTGGTTGCAGGTCTTGATTCTCCGACCAAGGGCAAGATCCTGATCGGAAACAATGACGTAACTGCAGATAAGCCACACGAGCGACCTGTGAATACCGTTTTCCAAAACTACGCACTTTTTCCTCACATGTCCGTTTTGGAAAACGTTGCCTTTGGATTGAAGCAGCGCAAGGTTTCCGATCCGATGCCAAAAGCTGTCGATGCACTAAAGCTTGTGGAACTTGAGCACCTAGCTCAGCGTCGCCCAACTCAGCTCTCCGGTGGACAGCAGCAGCGTGTTGCTCTGGCCAGGGCGCTGGTTAACCGTCCTTCACTGTTGCTGCTTGATGAGCCTCTAGGTGCATTGGATCTGAAGCTGCGTCGCCAGATGCAAGTTGAGCTAAAGGCAATTCAGATGGAAGTTGGACTTACCTTCTTGCACGTGACCCACGACCAAGAAGAAGCCATGGACATGGCTGACACTGTTGCGGTTATGAACAAGGGTCGCATCGAGCAGATGGGAGCGCCTGAGGCGCTATACGAAAGACCAAAGACCATATTCGTTTCTAAGTTCTTGGGCCAGTCCAACTTGTTTGTTGGAGAGGTGGTTGAGACAAACGCTGATTCGGTAAGCATCAGCGTTCTAGGAAACAAAATTACGGTTCCTACCAAGCGAGCAGAAAAGACCACCGGAAAAATCGCAATTGGTGTTCGCCCTGAGAAGGCGACTTTCCACGAGGACCAGGCTCCCGATGCTTCGGCTGGCTTGAACATCATTGGTCCTGGAGAGATCATCGATATTCGATTTACTGGCGTTAGCAACCAGTACCTAATCGAGATCCCACAGATTGGCAAGGTGACTGTGTTCGCACAGAACGTTGGTAAGTCTCCCGTGACCGAGCTAGGTGCAAAGGTATGGGTTAGCTGGAAGGTGGAGCACAGCTTCGGCCTTTCTGACTTACCTGCAGAAGCCCAAGAGGGTAAGTAAGCAATGGCTCAGTTAGCTACTAGGGGAAAAATCTCAGCGGCTGGCCAACCTAAAAAATCAAGAATTGTTTTACTACTGCTTCTGCCAGGAATGATTTACCTCGGGCTATTTTTCATCACACCTTTTGTATCGCTTATCACGACCTCGCTTCAGGCCCCAATTCCTGGCGGTGGAATCGGTCAGTACCAAGCAGGTTTTGAAATTGGAAACTACGCCTTCGTAACCGGCGAGTACCTTGAGCAAATCGTTCGCTCATTTATCTACGCAACCGTCGCAACGCTGCTGGCTCTGGCATTTAGCTACCCGATTGCTTACTTCATTGCCGTAAAGGCAAGAAACTATCCAATTCTTCAGGGTCTAATGCTGACTCTGGTTATCGCCCCGTTTTTCATCAGCTTTCTACTTAGAACCTTCGCTTGGAAGGAAATCTTCGGTCAGGACTCTTGGCTATCGACTTTGCTTCGAGACACTTCGTTTATGGCGCAAGATGAGTTCCTGCTCGGAACTCCGATGGTTGTGATCTTCGGTCTTACCTATAACTTCATTCCTTTTATGACCTTGCCGCTTTACACAAACCTTGAGCGTCTAGACACCGCTTTGCTTGAAGCAGGTAGCGACCTATACGCCAAGCCGGCTAACACTTTCTGGAAGGTCACCTTCCCACTATCAATCCCGGGTATCACATCCGGAACGCTTCTTACATTTATTCCAATCGCCGGTGACTACGTCACCGCCAGCAGATCTTTTCTTGGAAGCCCGAATACGGCTATGCTCGGAAACGTTATTGAATCCAACTTCTTGAGAATCCAGGACTACCCGAGTGCATCGGCGCTTTCTGTGATGTTGATGGCTGCCATCGTTGTTTTGGTTGCGATCTATATTCGGCGCACTGGAACAGAGGATCTGCTATGAACAGATTCAGCCTCGGCAAGTACCTACTTCCTACCTACACAATCCTTGCTTTTGTTTTCTTGATGATTCCAATTGCCTATACCTTCGTGTTCTCTTTCAATGACCCATTCAAGAACACCACCGGTTGGCAGGGCTTCACTTTCGATAACTGGACTGGCGTTTGCAACAACATCGACGTCTGCTTGGCTTTTGGAAACTCGATCCTGATTGCAACAATTGCCACAATTGTTTCAACAATCCTTGGAACCATGTTGGCGATTGCCGTCACGAGGTACGAGTTCAAATTCCGCTCAACTACAAATCT
>CAMAXJ010000061.1 GCA_945862155.1 Rhodoluna limnophila | reverse complement strand
TTTGAATTGGGGCGAACAATCAACCGTGAGCGTGGGGGCACACTCGGTAGTCAAGCTCTATGGTTTTGTCTTTGTTGGTCCCTGGTTAGAGGGTCAGGTACCTAGACAACTTCCTTATTCTGCCAGAAATGGCCAAGGATAGCTAGTTGCCTATTCCAAAGGCAGATCCTGCTCCAGAGCCAGCGGGTTTGATGCCCAGTTCCTTGGTGTTTAGCTCTGCAGCCCGCTTGGCGGGATTACCTGATTTGGAACCGCCTTTTTTCTTATCTTTGGCTTTTTTGCGGGGCACTACCCCACCAAGTCCTGCCGGCATGCCCGGTACCTGCGGAGTTCCGCCCTTAGCAACAGTTTTCATCATCTTGGCTGCTTGCTCAAATCTGTTGACCAATGAGTTCACATCCTGGACGTTCATTCCTGAACCGCGAGCAATCCTTGTTCTTCTCGATCCATTTAGGACCTTGGGGTTCTGGCGCTCGACCGGAGTCATCGACTTAATGATGGCCTCGGTGCGGTCGATTTCTTTCTCATCAATGTTGTCGAGCTGCTGTCGCATTTGACCGGCGCCAGGCATCATCGCCAGCATGGACTTCAGCGATCCCATTTTGCGAAGCTGCTGCATTTGCTCTAGAAAATCCTCGAGCGTAAATGTCTCCTTGGCAAGCTTTAGAGCCATTTCTTGAGCGGTGTCATCATCGAAAGCCTTCTGAGCTTGCTCGATGAGCGTGAGCACATCTCCCATATCCAGGATGCGAGAAGCCATGCGGTCTGGGTAAAACGGTTCAAAAGCATCAAGACTTTCACCGGTTGAGGAGAAGATGATTGGTTTTCCAGTCACCGAAGCTACCGAGAGGGCAGCTCCGCCCCTGGCGTCTCCATCGAGCTTTGAGAGCACAACAGCTGTGATTCCAACGCCGTCTTCAAAGGCTTTAGCCACATTCACTGCATCTTGACCGAGCATCGAGTCGATAACAAATAAAGTCTCGTCAGGTTTGACGGCATCACGTATCTTGGCCGCCTGCTGCATCATTTCTTGATCCACACCCAAGCGACCTGCGGTGTCAACGATTACAAAACTCAAGCCCTTGGACTTGGCGTGAGAAATAGAGTCCTTTGCTACCTTCACTGGATCGCCCGAACCGGAGCCAGCTTCTGGCGCAAATACCTCTACCGAAATCTTTTCACCCAAGACTCGAAGCTGTTCAACTGCATTTGGCCTTTGTAGATCAGCTGCTACAAGAAGTGGCGTTTCCCCTTCGGAGACTAACCACTTGGCAAGCTTTCCAGCCAGAGTGGTCTTTCCTGAACCCTGAAGTCCCGCCAGCATGACCACCGTCGGTGCGGTTTTACCGTAACGGAGTTTTCTTGGCTCAGACCCAAGAATCTTGATCAGTTCATCGTTCACGATTTGAACGACCTGTTGCGCAGGATTTAGAGCACTGGAGACTTCATCGCCAAGAGCTCGGTCGCGAACGGATTGGATGAAGTTCTTGACTACCTCAAGGGCAACGTCTGCTTCTAGAAGGGCTTTGCGAATCTCCCGTGAGGTAGCGTCGATGTCCGCCGGTGAGAGCCGACCTTTTCCGCGCAGGTTTCTGAAAGTCTCCGCGAGACGATCCGATAGATTTCCAAACACTTTTTCTTATCTCCTGTAAATAGGCTAGGCCACTAGCCCACTGGCGAATTCTTTGGGGTCAAAGAAAGCGAAGTCGTTGATGCCCTCGCCGACCCCAACCAACTTGATAGGAATTCCAAGTTCACTTTGGATAGCAAATGCAATGCCGCCTTTGGCAGTGCCATCTAGCTTGGTGAGTACTATTCCCGTAACTTGGGCCACCTCGGCAAAAGCCTTGGCTTGAGCCAAACCGTTTTGCCCGGTGGTGGCATCAATCACCAAAAGCACTTCGGAAATCTCCGCACGCTTTTCAATCACGCGACGAATCTTGGATAGCTCGTCCATCAAGTCAGTTTTGTTCTGAAGTCTTCCGGCGGTATCGATGATTACGATGTCAGCATTTTCAGCAATTGCCGACTCAACCGCTTCGAAGGCCACCGAGGCTGGATCTTGTCCATCGGATTTAGGACCAATCAGTTTTGCCCCTGAACGTTCTGCCCAGGTTGCGAGTTGATTTACAGCTGCTGCTCTGAATGTGTCGGCTGCTCCAAGAACCACTGACCAAGAACCCTCGGTTAGCCACTTGGATAGTTTTCCAATCGTAGTTGTTTTACCGGCACCATTAACTCCAACAATTAGAAACACATATGGCAGCTTTCCACTCGAAAGGTTTAGTTCACGGCTAGCTGTTGCAAGCTGGGCCTGAATTACTTCAGCAAGGATCTGTTTTAGCTCAGATTCTGTTGATGCTCCTGCTAGCTTGGCTTGCTGCTTTACTTCTGCAACTATCTTCTCGGAGGCCGCTAACCCAAAATCTGCCTGCAACAGAATCTCTTCCAAGCTCTGCAAATCACTCGAGTCAAACTTTGCTGTGGCGAACAGTGATCGGATGCCTGTTTTTGAGCTGCGAACTGGCAAGGTAGCTGGCGTGAGGTTTTCATCGGAGCCAGCTCGCTGCAAACTTTGAGTGTTGCCTTCGGCTTTAGATGTGGTTTCCTCTTCGCGCTTTTTGCGCCAAAAGAAAATTGAAGACATTAGGCGTCGGCCTTCTCACGCAGGCGCTGACCTACAACGGCTGAAATACCGTCGGACTTCATCGAAACTCCGTATAAAGCATCGGCAATTTCCATCGTGCGCTTCTGGTGCGTGATGATGATTAGCTGCGAGTTAATTCTCAAATCCTCGAACAAGGAAAGTAGGCGTCCTAGGTTGGCGTCATCTAGTGCGGCCTCAACCTCGTCCATTACATAGAACGGCGAAGGGCGAGCCTTGAAGATGGAGACCATCAGTGCCACGGCAGCAAGAGAGCGCTCTCCGCCTGATAGCAACGAAAGTCTCTCGATCTTCTTTCCGGCTGGTTTCACGTTTACCTCAAGGCCAGAGGTCAAAAGGTTATCTGGATCGGTAAGGAAAATTGAACCGGTTCCACCTGGGAACAAAACTGGGAACACCTTCTCAAAAGCCTTCTTGGTGTCCTGGAAAGCGTCGTTGAAAATACCCTGCATCTTCTCATCAAGATCACCGATGATTTTAATCAAGTCCTTGCGGGTCTCGGTTAGGTCCTGAAGTTGTTCACTAAGAAACTTATGTCTTTGTTCAAGAGCTGCAAATTCTTCTAAGGCCAGTGGGTTTACTCGACCAAGTTTTTCAAGAAGCTTCTCGGCGCCCTTGAGTCTTTGCATTTGTGTCTCTCGATTGAAAACCTCGGGTTCTTTGTCTTCGTCAGAGCTTGGTATTAGCTGATCCGGTCCGTACTCAGCCAAAAGAGTGACCTCGTCCAGACCTAGTTCTTCCTGAGCGCGGGTCACGAGGTTTGCTAGGTTTAGGCGTTTCTCGTGGTTTTGAAGCTCGATGTCGTGAACAGATTGAGTCAGATCAGAAAGCTTCTGCTGGATGGAGGCGATATCGCCACGAACCTTTGTTAGCTCTTCGAACTGATCGGTGCGCTCTTGATCCAAGAGGGTGTATTCGCTCTTGGCCTTGTTGGAGCTTTGCGAAACGTT
>CAMAXJ010000060.1 GCA_945862155.1 Rhodoluna limnophila | reverse complement strand
CCAGTGGTCACTGGTTCTAGAACTCTTAAAGATGCCATCAATGAAGCTCTGCGCGACTGGGTTGCCAATGTTGAACACACTCATTACTTGCTTGGTACCGTTGCCGGCCCACACCCTTTTCCAACTATGGTTAGAGACTTTCACTCGGTAATCGGCATCGAAGCTCGCCAACAGATGCTCGATCAGTTTGGTTCTTTGCCAGACGTTGTTGCCGCTTGCGTCGGTGGTGGATCAAACGCAATCGGGATTTTCCATGCTTTCCTTGATGATCAGAATGTGAGGCTTGTTGGAATGGAGGCCGCAGGAGACGGTGTTGAAACACTTCGTCACGCGGCAACGCTCAGCATGGGTCGTCCAGGAGTCTTACATGGCGCTAAGAGTTATTTGCTTCAGGATGAAGACGGTCAAACATTGGAATCGCACTCAATTTCTGCAGGACTCGATTACCCAGGAGTTGGCCCTGAACATTCATGGCTCAAAGACATCGGGAGAGCGGAATACATCCCAATCACCGACACTGAGGCTATGGCAGCGCTGAAGCTACTCAGTCAGACTGAGGGAATCATTCCAGCGATTGAGACTGCCCATGCATTAGCTGGGGTTGAGAAACTGATGCCTTCACTAAAGCCTGGTGCAAAGATCTTGATTAACCTAAGCGGTCGTGGCGACAAGGACATGGAAACCGCAGCAAAATACTTCGGGCTGATCTGATGAGCACCACCGAGCAGACTCTTAGAGCAAATCGCCAAAACGGTGGATCACTGATTGGATATTTTCCATTGGGCTACCCGAGTTTGGAAGAATCAGTCGAAGCCGCAGTTGCTATGTGTGAAGCAGGTTGTGACGTGCTCGAACTTGGTATCCCGTATAGCGACCCCGTAATGGACGGTCTAGTAATCCAGGAGGCCACAGAGACAGCGTTGGCTAATGGCTTTAAGCTCAAGGACACCTTTGCGGCTGTTAAGGCTGTGACATCGAGAGTGGACATCCCAGTATTGGTGATGACTTACTGGAATCCGGTTATGCAGTATGGGGAAGCGCGTTTTGCCAAGGACCTAGCTGATTCGGGAGCCGCGGGAGCTATCACTCCGGATCTGATTCCCGATGAGGCAGGCAGTTGGATTAGCGCAACCGATGCTCATGGACTGGATCGAGTATTTCTGGCCACGCCTACTTCTACAGGCAAAAGAACCCAACGAGCGTGTGATAGCTCGAAAGGCTTCGTGTATGCCGTCTCCACCATGGGTATTACTGGTGCAAGAGATGACCTTGATCAGAACGCCAAGAAGGTTGTATCGGAAGTTAGAGCTCAATCACCTCAATCAATGACAGCAGTGGGTATTGGTGTTTCAACCGCATCTCAGGTCAGAGAAATCAATGGCTACGCCGATGGTGCCATCGTTGGATCAGCTTTCGTGCGCGCTTACCAACAAGGAGGTATCGAAGCACTGCGTGCCAAGGTATCCGAACTAGCAAAAGGAAAAACTAAATGAAGAGCTTCATCCTCTTATCGATTCCTTCACCAGACGTAAGCTACATCGAGCTGGGTCCATTGAGGATTCATTTCTATGCGATGTTCATCCTTGCGGGGATCATTCTTGCCCTGATTTTGACCGAGTCAAGGTTGCGCTCAAGAGGAGCAGAGTCGGGAATTGCACTAGATATTTCCCTTTGGGCTATTCCGCTTGGAATCCTCGGTGGTCGATTTTTCCATGTGGTGACCCACCCGAATGATTACTTCTTTCCCGGCGCCGATTTGCTTGCGGTCTTCAGAATCTGGGAAGGCGGGCTTGCCATATATGGAGCATTAATATTTGGTGCTGTTGGAGCTGCTATCGGAGCTCGCGCTGCTGGAATTAGGTTCACCTCATACCTGGACGCCGTTGCACCCGGAGTTTTACTTGCTCAAGCAGTTGGACGCTGGGGAAACTATTTCAATAATGAGCTTTTTGGTACTCCAACGGATTTGCCATGGGGCCTTGAGATTTCCAGCAGCAATCCCGCTTATCCTGCAGGTCTTCCAGAGGGAGTTTTGTTCCACCCGACATTTCTTTATGAGTCGATCTGGTCTCTAGCTGGAGTTGCTCTATTGCTAGCGGCCGATCAAAAATTCAATTTGCGTTGGGGAAAGATGATGGGTCTGTACCTGGTGTACTACTCGATGGGAAGAGTCTGGATTGAAGCTATTCGAATCGATCCAAGCGAAATCTTGTTAGGACTGCGAGTAAACATCTGGTCGGCCATCGCTGGCATCGCCCTGGGTTTGGCAATCATTATGATCCAAGCAAAACGCCACCCAGGACTTGAAGACACCGTGTATAAGCCAGGCAAAGCACCAGCGGTTCCTGCCCCTGTTGTTGAGGACAAGCCAGTATCTGAGGCGCAAACTGGCGAATCTGATACTCCATTCGATGAGGGCAATAGGCTAGTATCGGATAAGTAGCCCCACAGGGCCCCCAAATGGCATCAAAAGTGCCTTTCTTCCAGTTTTCTAAATAACTGTCGTACGGGCCAGCGTTGTCCCTTCAATATTCTCGATTGGAGTGATGCATGCCTGCCGTTTCCCCGTTTGAACGCTTTGGCACTTTTCCGCGCTCTGGTCTTTACAAGCAAGAATCCGAGAAGGACGCTTGCGGTTTGGCTATGGTTGCTACCCTTAGGGGCACCGCTGGTTATGACATCATCGAAACCGCACTCAATGCACTCCGCAATCTAGAGCATCGCGGAGCTATTGGCTCTGATGCTGGAACTGGTGATGGGGCAGGAATCTTGCTGCAGGTGCCTGACGCTTTCTTTAGAGACGAACTAAAACTTGCGCTTCCCGCTCCAGGCGAATTTGGAGTCGGTCTTGTATTCGAATCAACGGATGCAGGCGAGCGTAGTTTAGAGCGAGCGAAGTTCGCAGAAATTGCCTCTCAGGAACAACTAACTGTTCTGCAGTGGCGAGATGTACCGACAAACCCAGATGCTTTGGGCGATCTGGCGAAAGCCGCTATGCCATTCATTAGTCAAGTCTTTGTTGAGAGCACCTCCGGTGCGATGCAGTTAGATCTTGAACGTGCGCTCTTTAGGCTCCGCAAGCGCAGCGAACATGAGATCGGGTTGTACCACCCATCACTTTCCGCCAAGACCATCGTCTACAAGGGCATGGTCACTACTTTGCAACTTGAGCCATTCTTCCCAGATTTGAGCAATCGCTCGATGGTTTCAACTCTTGCGCTGGTGCACTCAAGGTTCTCAACAAACACCTTCCCTTCCTGGCCGCTAGCGCACCCCTATCGAATGATTGCCCATAACGGTGAGATAAATACAGTTCGAGGTAATCGAAACTGGATGCGAGCTCGTGAGGCGCAACTTCAGTCAGAACTTCTAGGCGACATCGAATCTCTAAAGCCAATCATCACCCCTGGAGCTAGTGACAGCGCTTCTTTCGATGAGGTAGTTGAGCTTTTATACCTTGCTGGCAGATCTTTGCCACACGCGATGATGATGATGATTCCAGAGGCTTGGGAAAAGCACACTGCGATTGAACCTGCTCGAAAGAGTTTCTACGAATATCACTCCATGCTGATGGAGGCCTGGGACGGTCCCGCTGCAGTTATCTTTACCGATGGTTCACTCGTCGGGGCCACTCTAGACCGCAACGGTTTGCGTCCTGGGCGTTACATCATTACCGAGGATGGGTTAGTAGTCCTAGCGTCAGAAATTGGAGTCGCAGA
>CAMAXJ010000059.1 GCA_945862155.1 Rhodoluna limnophila | reverse complement strand
GCTTGTAATCGGCGAAGGTTGCTAGGGTTTGACCCTCTGGGATGCTGGCACCGTTTTGCTTTGGACTCATATCTCTCATTCTCTCACGAAAGCGCCAACCCTTAGAGTTAAGGGGTGCAAGAAGCCATCCTCGAAGCCCTGTCAAAGGTCATCGACCCTGAGCTGCGCATTCCCCTCACCGAACTGGACATGATCGGAGCAATCTCAATCACCCCAGCTGGCATCGCCGATGTTGAGATCAAACTAACCATCACTGGCTGCCCAGCGGCTCGAAGAATCGAATCAGAGTCAAAGCAAGCCGTTGAGTCAGTTGCCGGAGTTAGTTCAGCAAATATCAGACTCACTGTCATGACCCCAGCAGAGCGCGATGCACTAAAGGCCAAGCTTCGTGGAGGAAAGCCTCTGAAGCACAATCCATTCGATAAAGACACACTCACCAACATCTTTCTTATTGGCTCCGGCAAAGGCGGTGTTGGTAAATCAACCATCACCGCTAACCTCGCAGTTTGCCTGGCGGCCCAAGGTCTTCGCGTTGGACTAATTGATGCCGACATCTATGGATTCTCGATTCCTGGCCAACTTGGCATCAAAGACAAACCCACCAGAGTAGATGAACTGATCTTGCCTCCGGTTGCTTTCGGGGTCAAGGTAATTTCAATTGGAATGTTTATAGAAGGTAACACTCCAGTTGCCTGGCGCGGACCCATGCTGCATCGAGCAATCGAGCAATTCTTATCCGATGTCTTCTGGGCAGATCTAGATATTCTGCTGGTGGACCTTCCTCCCGGAACTGGGGATATCGCAATCACACTCGGCCAGCTTCTTCCAACCGCCAAGACCATCGTTGTCACTACCCCGCAGATTTCAGCCAGCGAAGTTGCAGAGCGAAGCGGTGCAGTAGGTCTTCAAACTGGTCAGGCCATCTTCGGTGTAATCGAAAACATGAGTTATCTGGAAACAGGCGGCACCCGCATAGAACTTTTTGGATCTGGTGGTGGCGAACTCGTTGCCAAGCACCTATCCGAACTCTCAGGTACGGCAGTTCCTCTTTTAGGCCAGATCCCAATGTCAATCCCTCTTCGAGAAGGTTCCGACACCGGCAATCCCCTACTTGGCCAAGTCGGCAACGACTTAGCTGCCGAGGCCATTGAGCAAATCGCTCAAACCATCGCAGGTGTTGGCCGAAACCTAGCTGGCCGAAGACTTCCGCTTTCAACAAGCTAGCAATTGGTTCGTAGAATTGACCCCATGAGCGAATACAGCATCCCGACCCTCTTGGCCCACCTTCCTGAATCTTTAGACCAGGTGACGATTGTGAATCCGTCCACGGGCAAGAAGATATACGACCTGCCGCAGCTAAGCGTGGCGCAGGTAGCAAAGGCAGTTGCCGACGCCAGGTTGGCTCAAATAGCTTGGGCAAAAACCCCAGTCAAGGAAAGAGCTGCAGCGCTATTTCGCTTGCACGATCTGATCTTGAAAAACCAAAACAACATAATGGATTTGCTACAGCTCGAAACCGGTAAGGCTCGCTCGCACGCATTTGAGGAAGTTGCCGGTTCCCTTGGCTCGGCAAGGTACTTCGCCAAGATTGCCCCCAAGACCCTAAAGACTCAAAAGACCATCTCTGGTGTTCCGCTATTGACTCAGTCCTACGTTATGTATGCTCCGGTGGGAGTAGTTGGAGTGATTACTCCTTGGAACTACCCACTGGCTCTTCAGATGCTCGATGTACTGCCGGCAATTGTTGCTGGAAACACTGTTATCCAAAAAGCCGACAACCAAACAGCACTGGTTTCCCTATACGCTCGAAAGCTTGCCGTAGATGCAGGCATTCCTGAATCAGTTTGGACCATTCTGGTTGGCGATGGCGCAACAGTTGGAAATGCCATCACCAACTCAGTTGACTTTGTTGCTTTTACGGGTTCTACCAACACCGGTCGCCTAGTTGCCGAGCGTGCTTCCAAGAGATTGATCGGATACTCCCTCGAACTTGGCGGAAAGAATCCGATGATTGTTTTGCCGGGTGCGAAAGTTGGCGATGCAGCTGAAAAGGCAATGGCTGCTGCCTTTGGAAACTCCGGACAGCTCTGCGTTGCAATTGAGCGCGTGTATGTTCCAAACATCATGAAGGCAGCTTTCGAGAAGGAACTCGCGGAGCGAGTGACCTCGATGGCAATTGGCAAAAGTGGCGATTTCTCGATGGACATGGGAACTCTAACCGGAATCAACCAGCTAAATCGTGTTCAGGATTTTGTCTCTGACGCCGTGGGTAAAGGCGCCAAAGTCCTAGCGGGTGCAAAAGCACTTCCTGAATTTGGACCTTACTACTACGCACCAACGGTATTGACTGATATCACGGAGGAAATGCGACTTGCTCGCCAAGAAGTATTTGGTCCGCTCATTGCGGTTATTGGCTACGACAATATCGATCAGGCAGTTGAGCTTGCTAACGACACCGAATACGGACTAAACGCCTCGGTGGTAGGGCCAACAAAGTTGGCCAAGGAAGTTGCGGGCAGAATCATGGCCGGATCTGTGAATGTGAACGAGGGCTTTAGGGCCTCAATGGCTTCTCTTGATTCCCCAATGGGTGGAATGAAGCAATCCGGAGTTGGAAGACGAAATGGTCATTTCGGAATCTTGCGCTTTACCGAGGCTAGAACCGTTGGTGTTTCAACTGGATTCTTGAAATTCCCATCTCGGGCCCGCCAGTACAACGCCATGGCACCGTTGATGAACGCCCTTGCAAAGGTTATGAAAAAGCTCTAGGTAGATTCTGAGTCAAAGGGAGCATTTTCTCCCTTGGCAAGTCTGGGCTGCACCTGAGTCACCGGTTTGTTTAGCGCTGCAACTGGATTCACTGGATCGGTTTCGCTAAGTGCCTCGCGAATTATTCTTCTTGGGTCGTACTGACGAGGATCAAGCTGTTTCCAGTTAACCTCTTCGCCGATTTCAGTTTGCAACTGACCCTTGGCACCTTCGGCCATGCGCTTTAGGGACTTGACGAATTTTGCCAATTGCGCAGCGTAATGCGGAAGCCTGTCGGGCCCCAGCACAAAAATAGCTATCAACCCGAGGATTAATAGCTTTTCGCCTGAGATTCCGAACACCTATTTAGGTTACCTCCTTAGCTGCAGGGAATTTAGCCCGCTGGAGCATAGGCTTTGTGCTTGAGGAGAACTAACCAATGGTTGACAAGATATCTAGCTGGAAATTCACCGAAGACTTTGTCTCGGAGTCGCCAGCCATTATCGAGGCAAGAGCCCGTGCCGAGGAACTCGGCATTGAGTGCATAACCCCAAGTGCAGGTTCTCACCTAGCCGTTTTAGCTTCCGCCCTAGGAGCCAAAGCCATTGTGGAAGCTGGAACCGGAGCTGGAGTATCGGCTTTGTGGATGCTCTCTGCTTCGGAAGATTCGGTTATCGCAACCATTGACTCCCAGCCGGAATTTCAGGTGGCTGCCAAGCTTGCCTTCAAAGACGCCAAGATCGCTCCTGGAAGAACAAGAGTGATTTCAGGTATGGCCACCGAGGTTATGTCGAACATGGCCGATGCCGCCTACGACTTAGCTTTGCTAGATGCCGACCGATCCGACTTGGAAGCTCAGCTGAGCCAAGCATCAAGACTGCTTAGACCTGGAGGGGTTGTTGTGATAGCTCACGCGCTTTGGAGAGACCGGGTACCAGATCCAGCAATGCGCGATGATGCGACGGTAATCTACCGCGATGTTTTGAGATTCTTTTCTTCTCAGGCGGATTTTGTATCTGCCTTGTCTCCTGTTGGAGATGGCTTGCTGATTGCCAGCAAGCGAGTTACTTCTTCTTCTTCTTGACGACGCCTTCTAGAACCGAATGCAAGTTCTTAGCTTCGTCTTCGTTGACTGAAACCACAAGACGGCCTCCGCCTTCCAATGGAACGCGCAAGATAATCAAGCCGCGTGGCTCTCGTTCTGCTTCCATTGGGCCATCACCGGTGCGTGGCTTCATCGCTGCCATAAA
>CAMAXJ010000058.1 GCA_945862155.1 Rhodoluna limnophila | reverse complement strand
CTTTCCGAGGGCCTCGGGGACTTCACATTCAAGCACTACCGTGACCACAATGGCTGGACCGATCGACTAGCAGCCATTTTGGCCCGAGAGGCTAAGGAACAAGAGATCTCTTTCAAGTACGCAAACCTGTCAATTAGGGGGGCTGGTCTTGAAAAAATCGTTAAAGTGCAAGTACCTCAAGCAGTAAAACTCAGGCCTTCTCTTGTGACTGTTATGGCGGGCTCTAACGACTTGTTTGGGAGCAAGTCAAATCGCGAAAACCTTCGCAGAATCTTTCGGCAAGGACTTATAGATCTGCAAGACTCCGGATGCCATGTAGTTGTAGCTAACACCATAAACCCTCTTCACTTAAGGATATTCCGTCCCTTGCTTCATCGAGCCAAGGCATTTTCAGAAATGATTGAAGATGTGGCACTGGAGCTTGATGTTCCGGTGATAGACGTGCACGGAATTGAAAACTTTAGGCACCTCATGTTTTGGGCGGAAGACATGGTTCACTTCTCCGGTCACGGCCACATTGCAGTTGCTAATCAGGCTGCGTCAATGCTGGGTCTAAAGTATCGATATCCTGAAATGGATCCACAGGAATTGTCAGTTTTTAGTCGAGGACTTGTTGAAACCGTCGAGTGGCTTATTCGCGATGTTTCACCGTTTATTCAAAGAAGGCTTAAAGGAATTACAGCTGGTGACCGCATGCTTCCCAAACACATGACTTTAGATCAATACGTTCCAAGCACCAGCTCCCATCCAAATTGGGAACTAATTCCTCGCTGACCTTACTTTTCTTTGGTTGTACCACTCTCTAAGCAGCTCTATTGGTAGAGGTAGGGCTGACAACACAATCACGGCCAATACCGTAATCTCGAGGTTTTGCTTGATTACATCAATGCCGCCGAGCCAATAACCAGGAACCATAAAGGCCAGCAGCCAAAGAGTTGCCCCAACAAAGTTCAGGCGAACGAATCTCTCGCTGGCCATGCTTGATGCTCCGGCCATAACAGGAACAACGGCTCTCAAAATCGGAACAAATCTAGCCAGAATTATTGCTCTCCCCCCATACTGGTGAAAGAATCTGTTTGTTCGGTAGAGCGTTTTCTCATTCAGTAGCCATACTCGATTAGCAGAAAATAGCTTCGTCCCAAATTTCTTACCAAGGAAGTAGCTCACTAGGGGGCCACTGAAAGCGGCAAGCCAGATCATCGCAAAGCCAAGCCAAACCGGGATAGCGGAGGCCGAGTTAGCGAGGGTAAGTCCGATCAAAAATAGCAATGAGTCTCCGGGAAGAAAGGATGCCGGGATGAATGCAGTTTCAAGAAAGAGAATTACTGTCACAGCGGCAACCGCGTAGTTTCCGAATGAGGCAATAATCTCTTGGGCGTCAAGCCAGTTCAAGAACTGACTTCCGCGAGGTGCTACTGTCCTGAATGGCCTGTTCATAAATCTCGAGAAGAGCATTGTTGTTCTTGGCCCAGGTATTCTCCAGAACACTGATTCGGGCGTTTTGAGACATTTGAGCTCTCAGTGAATCATCCATTAACTCAACTACAGCGCGGCGATATGCTCCTTCATCGGAGGGATTCACGAGGATTCCAGTAGTTCCACTCTCAATGAGGTGCTTTGGGCCACCCTGATCTGGAGCGACAACGGCGATACCAGTCGCCTTAGCCTCCTGAATAGTTTGGCCAAAAGTCTCCTCAGTTCCACAGTGAACAAATACATCAATTGCCGCATAGTGATTGGCAAGGTTAATGCCAGTCTGCATACCAGCAAAATGGGCGCCAAAAGGAGCGAACGCTGCTTCAAGTCGGCTACGATCTGGTCCATCACCCACTATTAGAAATTTGATGTTCGGTAAATCTGCTAATTCAAGCAAACGCATAACCTGTTTTTCGGCTGCAAGTCTTCCAACGAATCCGATTATGAGCTCAGAGTTTGGCGCTATTCGCTTTTTCAGAAGTTGCACTTCAGCTGTTCGTTTGATTTCCGGGGTGAACAGATCAGTATCGATGCCACGGCCCCAAATGGAAACATTCTTTACCCCCAGTGCTTTCAGCTGATTAGCCGATTCGCTTGTCGGTGCTACTGACAAAGTTGCCGGAGAGTGGATTCTGGCGGTCAGGCTGTCGATGAAAGGTCGGGCGAAGCCCAATCCGTATCGGCTGCAATAACCCGCGATATCAGTTTGGTAAACAGCGACTGAGGGTACTGAATTTCTTGTGGACCAATCAATTGCATGCGCCCCAAGCCAAAACGGAGCAGCTAGGTGAACTAGGTCAGGCTGGAAACTGTCTAGGAGTTTTGCAACGGAGGGTGAAGGAATTCCAACTGGAAAGCTCCGCACTTCAATCGACGGTACCGTGTGGACGGGGAAACCTAGGTGGTGGGAGGAGGCCCTAGTTGGAGCGATAACCATCGCCTCAAACTCCCGCTGCTTCAGGGTTTCCAGGACTCTTAGGACAGAGTTCGTCACTCCATTAATCTGTGGAAGAAACGATTCTGTTACTATGGCGATTCTTCTTTTCACTCTTTCAGAATAAGAACAGCAGGTAAAGATTCGGCTAGATAAAGCTAAATGTCTGGTGAAGCTATTTACAACAGTCCAAAACAGTTTTGCCTTGGAACGGCTGAAAAATAGATACCTTAAGGGGCCATTAATTCTTGGTGAATCTGATGCAAAACGGGTATGGCTTGAAAACAAGACGTGATTTTTGAGTTTACTTTCGAGTCGTGGGAATGAAAATAACCGTAATTGGCTTGGGGTACCTCGGTGCGACTACTGCAGTTGCTTTTGCAAAGCTGGGACATCAGGTTATTGGAATCGACCCTGACGAATCCAAAGTAAAAGCGTTGCGTGCTGGTTCTATTCCAATTTACGAACCTGGTCTGCAGTCAGCACTCACTGAAGCCTTGGCAGCAGGCAATATTCAGTTCTCTGTGGGGCACATCCAGGAAAGTCTGGATTCTCAAATTCACTTTTTGTGCGTTGGCACTCCGCAATCAAAAGTAGGCCTGTCGGCTGATACGGGCTACCTCTTCCAAGCAATCGATGAACTTTTGCCATTCATGTCAAATGAGTCTGTAATTGCCGGCAAGTCAACTGTTCCGGTTGGAACCGCTGACAGCATCATTGAGCATGTGAAGAATCTCACCGGGAAGGCTCCAAATTTAGTTTGGAACCCTGAGTTCTTGCAAGAGGGCAAAGCTCTGGAGGATTCCCTGTATCCGAACCGAATCGTCATTGGATCCTCAAACCAATATGCTGCTGAAGTGCTGAAGGAGTTCTACAAGGCACAAATTGACGAGGAAATACCATATGTCGAAACTGATTTGAGGACCGCTGAATTAGTGAAAGTAGCGGCAAATGCTTTCCTCGCAACCAAAATTTCCTTTATCAACCTGATGGCCGAAGTTGCCGAAGTTGCAGGAGCGGACACGTCACAGCTGGCCACGGCAATCGGATTCGACGACAGAATTGGCTCAAAATTCCTAAAGAACGGAATTGGTTATGGAGGCGGCTGTCTTCCAAAGGATCTACGTTCGCTTGTGGCCCGAGCAAAGGAACTCGGACTAGGAGATTCCGTCAAACTCTTTGAGCAGGTTGAAGCTGTGAATAATAGGCGCCGAAGTAGACCGATAGAAATTGCCAAACAGCATTATGGTTCTTTGTTTGGAAAGAAAGTCTTAGTACTTGGCGCATCTTTCAAACCAGACACGGATGACATTCGTGACAGTCCTTCCCTTGAAGTTGCCGAACTGTTTTATCAGGAAGGGGCAATTGTCACTATCCACGATCCCCTCGCGTTATCAAAGGTTGCCAGTAATTATCCAACCCTACGAACCCAGAGTGACATAAACGTGGCTTTTGAAGACAAAGACGTTGTGGTCCTTGGGACGGAATGGCCCGAATACAAGAGCATAGACCCAACCGAGTTATCGACCATCCGCAGAACAAGTTTGCTAATAGATGGTCGAAATTGTCTGGACCTAGGCAAGTGGGCTTCAGCTGGATGGTC
>CAMAXJ010000057.1 GCA_945862155.1 Rhodoluna limnophila | reverse complement strand
TCGTGAACAGATTGAGTCAGATCAGAAAGCTTCTGCTGGATGGAGGCGATATCGCCACGAACCTTTGTTAGCTCTTCGAACTGATCGGTGCGCTCTTGATCCAAGAGGGTGTATTCGCTCTTGGCCTTGTTGGAGCTTTGCGAAACGTTTTCAATCAATGCCGGCAGCAGCTTCAATACTTCTTTAGCAGAGCGCAGCTGCGAGGTTCTTGACTTAGCCGAGGCGATGGCCTGTTCAACAGCTGCTCTGGATGAATCCATCCGGTTAGTTAAGTTCTCAGACCTCTCGGTCTCAACACGGAGACGCTCAGTGGCGGCGCCAAGCTCAACTCGGATCTCTAGCTCCTTTGAGCGCTCTTTCTCGAGAGCTTCAACCAAACGATCGCGATCAGAGAATTCCTGCTCGGGGCGACCCAATTTTTCAAAATCGCGCAGTCTAGATTTAGCGTCTTCCAACTCCTGCAGTGCCAGGGAGATGGCTTGCTCATTTGCCTCAGCCGCAGTTGTTAGTCGGTCAAGTTCGCTCTGCAATGCCTCAACCTGAACGCGACTGCGTCCCAGCTGCTCGGCTTGGGATGCGAGCTTGGCGTCTTGCTCGTTTAGTTCTGCAAGTGCCAGCTTGGCAGAGTTCTTAGAAGCAAGTTCATTGGATTTTGCCTGAGCAAGCTCAGAAGAAATAGTCTCTATACGCGCGCTGAGCCTGGACAGAGAAGCTTCTGCTGCATCACGTTCGGCAACTAATTCAACCTTTGAGGGTTTGCTGGATGAACCCCCTCGAAGCACTGCACGAGTAAGAACGTCACCTTGTTTGGTAATTACTTGGCGATCTTCTCCCGATGAAAGGAAGTAGCTTCTTGCCGAATCTAAATCGTCAACAATTACAACAGTGGAAAGAAGTTCTAGGATTCCATCCGGGGCACTAACAACTTCAGAAGCTAGCTTGGCGCCTGAGATTTGGTTGCTCAGGGAAATCTCAGAGCGAGTGTCAACATCAGCGATGATGATCTCAACGCGACCGCCGTCAGTGCGCTTTAGGTGCTCGAGTGCCGAAAGACCATATTCCATATTCTCTGCCACGAGAGCATCGGCAAGTGACCCAAGAGCTGCAGCAATAGCCTGCTCAAAACCAGGCTCAATGCGCATATGGTTTGCAACCAGTCCCCGAATTCCTCGAAGCTGAGCCTGCGTTAGAGACGAGGCTCCATCTTTTTGATCCAGAGTGAGATTCAAAGCAGAGCGCTTTCCAGCCAGCGCATCTTTTTCTCGCTCTGCTTCGTGAAGCTGATCGCGGAGCGATTCAATTCTTGATGCTGCTTCTGAGACAGCCTTCTGGGCGCCCTCATAGCTTGACTCTAAGTTGCCCGCGCTTGGTTGGTTTTGTGACAGTAAAGACTCGAGATCTCTGGACTGCCGGGACTGTTCTTCCTGGCGAGATCTGGCCTCGGAGAGAATTTCTTGGTGACGAGTTTTTTCGTTGCGGAATGCTTCAAGCTTGCTTTCGGCAACTTTCACGTTGTTGGCAAATTCTGCTAGCTCAAGATCAAACTTTGAGATAAGTGAGTTTTGTTCTTGAGCCTTTGCGTCGAACTGATCTAGAGCGTCTCTTGCTACGTTTCGACTCTGCTCTGCTAGTCCTAGATCTTGGTTGAGGCGAACAACCTCCTGCTGCAGTCGAATCATTTCAGTTTTGGCTTTTTCGATATCCACAGCTATCGATGAGGTGTCGAACTTACTTTGCTCTTGGTTATTGGATTCAAGAAGTGCAACTCGCGCGCTGGCTATGTTTGAAATCGAACGGATTCGCTCCTGCAGGGAGTCAAAGTCAATCGAAACCTGGCGAGCGCGGTCGAGCTTTTGGTTGAGCTCAGGCGATTCGAGTTGGGTCAAGCGCTTTGTGTTCTCGGAGAGCATTTCCTGCAGGATGTTTCTCTCACCGCGACGCGCAGATTCGCTCGTTGACGTAGTTTGAAGCGATAGCTGGATAACGGCAATGTCATTGGCCAAGACTCTAGATTTCGCATCACGGGCTTGTGATGCGATGTTCTGAGCTTCCCTAGCAATCTCCGCCTGCGCACCAAGTGGCTTTAGCTGTCGACGAACTTCGCCGGCTAAATCGCTAAGTCTTGAAAGGTTAGCTTGCATCGCTTCGATCTTGCGCTCGGTCTTTTCCTTGCGACGGCGGTGCTTCAAGATACCTGCGGCTTCTTCAATGAAGCCGCGTCTTTCTTCAGGCGTGGCGCGCAAGACATTATCTAGCTGACCTTGGCCCACGATGACGTGCATCTCGCGGCCGAGTCCTGAGTCACTTAGGAGTTCTTGGACATCAAGCAGTCGACAGGGGGCACCATTTATTGCGTATTCTGACCCACCACTTCGGAAGAGTGTTCTGGAGATGGTGACTTCGCTGTAATCAATAGGTAAAGCACCATCGGAGTTATCGATTGTGAGCAATACTTCGGCGCGGCCGAGCGGGCCCTTGGTGGCGGTACCGGCGAAGATGACGTCTTCCATCTTTCCACCGCGGAGAGTCTTGGCTCCCTGCTCACCCATTACCCATGCGAGTGCATCAACTACGTTGGATTTTCCCGAACCATTTGGTCCCACCACGCAAGTGACGCCTCGTTCGAATTGGAACGTGGTTGGCTGGGCAAAAGACTTAAATCCCTTTAGGGTGAGGCTCTTGAGATGCAAGCTGGGTCAACCCCTCCAAGAATCATAAAAACTGGCCTACTGGCCGAGCAGTATCTAAAAATACCCCATTTTTGGGGCACCTAAGACCGCTATTTTGGGCGCTGGCACTTGGGGCAAAAATGCGATCCCCGGTTAGCCCAGGCCTGACGCCTTATAGGCGTCTGGCACCTTTGGCAGGGCCTATCGGTCTGTCCATAGGCAAAAAGCTGCTGGGAAAAGTAGCCTGCTTCCCCGTTGACGTTCTTGTACTGCTGGTCAAAGGAGGTCCCGCCCTGCTTTACGGCAGCTGCCAGTACCTGTTTGGATATCTCAATAAGTTCCATCAATTTGGCCTTAGAAATCCCATCCGCCGAACGGTCAAAGTGAAGCTTTGCCAACCAAAGGGATTCGTCAGCGTAAATGTTGCCGATTCCACTTACAAGGTTTTGATCAAGAATCACTCGCTTGATGCCTGATTTTTTGTTCCGCATCTTGGCAACCACGACCTCCGGGTCAAAGTCTTCATCCAGTGGGTCGCGGGCAATGTGTGCTGCAGAAACCGGGATCAAATCTTGCCATGGCTTAGCTTTGTTCTTACCCGAGCTAAATCCCCCGGCGCGACCGTCCCTAGTTGCAACTAAGTCGTCGATGGCTAGTGAGCCGAATATACGTTGGTCAACGAACCTAAGTTCCAGTTGTTTACCAGTCTTGGACTGAAACTCGATGGTGATTCTATTCAGGTTATCGGCTGGGTAATCGATGGTTCTAATCAGCATTTGCCCACTCATTCCAAGATGGCCAACTAAAGCTGTGTCTCCTAAACCCAAAGGCAACCAGAGAAATTTTCCTCGCCGAACCACATCTAGCACCTTGGAGCCTACAAGTTTGTTTCTAAAATCTACCGGTCCGCTGAGGTGGCGCTTTAGAGATCTAGCATCGTGAATTTTGAGTCCGGTTATTGTGGCACCGGTCATAGATTTAGCAAGACCAGCCCTTACGGTCTCAACCTCTGGTAGCTCAGGCATTTACTTCAAAGAAGATAGCGCCTTGATGGCGGCATTGGTTTCAGCGAGTTTTCGTGACCGACCATCTGATTCGGCAAGGATTTTGCCATCCACCGACAAGCGAGCGAAGAAAGTCCGATCGTGATCTGGTCCTTCATGAGTTATCTCATAAATCGGTTGAGATTTGCCCTTGGCTTGAAGCAATTCCAAAAGAGTGGTCTTGGGGTCTGCCGAATCGAGAACCTCGCCGGGATTAGAAAGCATTGGGAAAATATAGCGCTCAACAATTTGAGAAGCGGCTGCCATGCCGTTTGAGACATAGGCTGCCCCCAGCACTGCTTCAAAGCAATCGGCTAGAAGGTTTTGCTTTTCGCGACCGCCAGTTTGGATTTCACCTTTGCCCAGCAAAAGATGCGAACCCAAATCCATGGCAACAGCAGCCTCGGCTAGTGCTGGTGCACTAACAACGGCGTTTTTGAGTTTTGTAAGTTCACCCTCGTCAAGGTCAACAAAGTGATCGTGAATGTGGGCGGTGACTAAGAAACCGAGTATTGCATCGCCGAGAAACTCAAGGCGTT
>CAMAXJ010000056.1 GCA_945862155.1 Rhodoluna limnophila | reverse complement strand
GGAGTGATGGTGTCTTTGCAGCGGCGCCAAGGACTCGTAAACACTCTCTTGGGCCCATAGGCGCTCAGTAGTCGAACTAGTTCCTTGGCTTGCTTTTTGCCTTCTGGAAGAAGGGGCCGTTTGCCATCTTCGCCAACGTAGTCAGTACGTGGTGTGGCGTGAGCGTGGCGAATGATGATCAGCGGCTTAGTTTTCAGCATTCCGTTTTTGCGAAGATCAATTACTTCTTGCAGTAATTCCTTATCGTGCTTGTAGCTAAGCTTCTCAAATGCCTGCTCTGGCTTTACCCAAACTACTTCAGATACTTCCTCATTCGCTTTGAATTTGGAGCTTGCTATTGCTTTGTCGGTAACCTTTGCGGCCCAGTAGTGAACGACCTTTGTTCTTTCCTTCTCAATCGGGTAGGAAAAGGTTGAAAGGGGAACGCCAAGCGTTACTTTTAGTCCGGTCTCTTCTTTGATTTCCCGAACAGATGCCTCGGCAAGTGTTTCACCTGGATCAACTTTTCCCTTCGGGAAACTCCAGTCTTTGTAGCGCCCTCTATAGATGATTGCCACCTTTAGGTCTTTGCCGACTTCTCTCCAGCAGACCGCTCCGGCGGCAAAGATTTCCATAGCTACTATTTGCCTCTTGGCTCAGAAATGGACTTCATCAAAGTGTCTTGGAAGTCGCTCAAGGTGTTGCCTTCGGAATCAAACTGACTTCGTGTCCAAGTGCCACTCGGGTCAAGGTTCCAGGAAGCAATTTGCTCGCTCATGGCAAGCTCAAACATTTCAATAATGCTGTTGACGTGATCAGGCTCACTCAGACGAACCAAGACCTCAACTCTTCTATCAAGGTTTCTGTGCATCATGTCTGCCGATCCGAGGTAGACCTTTGGGTCTCCACCACCAAGGAAGCTAAAGATTCTGCTGTGCTCAAGGTAGCGTCCAAGAATTGATCGAACTCGAATAGTTTCGGAAAGACCCGGTACTCCCGGCTTTAGCGCACACATTCCTCGAACCAAGATGTCAATTGGCACACCGGCATTGGATGCTTTGTATAGCGAATCAATTATTTCCTCATCGACAAGGGCATTGACCTTGATGCTGATGCGAGCTTTCTTTCCAGCCTTGTGAAGCTGGATCTCCTGTTCGATTAGGTCTGTTAGACCTTCTCTAACTCCTACTGGAGAAACCAATAGCGATTTGAAAGTAGCTTCGGGAGCGTAGCCAGAAAGGTGGTTGAAAAGTTTGGTTAGGTCCTCACCAACGGATTCTCTCGAGGTTAATAGCCCGTAGTCCTCGTAGAACCTTGCTGTCTTGGGGTTGTAGTTTCCGGTTCCGATGTGGCAATACCGAACTAGAGATCCAGCTTCTTGTCGAATTACGAGAGCGAGTTTGCAGTGGGTCTTCAGACCCACCATTCCATAAACCACGTGAACGCCAGCCTGCTCTAGCTTTCTGGCCCAAGTGATATTGTTTTGCTCATCAAAGCGCGCCTTGATCTCAACCAGCGCCAAAACCTGCTTGCCAGCTTGGGCGGCTTGAATCAGAGCATCAACAACTGGAGAATCTCCCGAGGTTCGATAAAGAGTTTGTTTGATTGCCAGAACCTGCGGATCTTCTGCAGCTTGTTCCAAGAACTCCTGAACGCTGGTCGAGAACGATTCGTAAGGGTGGTGAACCAAGACCTCGCGGCTTTTTAGCACGGAGAACATATTCAGTGGTTCATCGTCGCGGCTAAGTAGGTATCTATTCGTGACCACTGGATGCGGTGGGAAACGAAGCTCGGGTCTTGGAAGCGATCCAATATCACTTAGTCCGGTTAGGTCAAGAGGTGATGGCAAGGTGTAAACATCCTGCATGGATATATCAAGTTCACGAATCAGGAGCTCCAGCACCTGAGGGTTCATATCATCGGCAACCTCGAGACGAACCGGAGGGCCGAAACGTCTTCGAAGCAATTCCTTCTCAAGGGCTAAAAGCAAGTTCTCACCTTCGTCTTCATCAACCTCGAGGTCTTCATTTCTGGTGACTCGGAAGTTGTGATACTGCAGCACTGTCATTCCAGGAAAGAGCAGTCCCAAAAATTCACCAATGATGTCCTCAAGGGGAACGTAGCGAACTCCTTCGTGCTTATCTGGGTTAGGAATCAAAACGAACCTGGGAAGAAGAGGTGGCACCTTTACTCTGGCGAAGTGCTCTTTTTCAGTCCCTGGATTCTGCAGCACAACTGCCAGGTTCAAGGACAAGCCGGAGATGTATGGGAACGGATGAGCCGGGTCAACAGCTAGTGGTGTTAGGACTGGAAAGATGTGTGACTGGAAGTAGTCCTGAAGCGAAAGCTTCTCGTCGTCTCTAAGCTCGTTCCAGCGAACTAAGTTGATGCCGTGCTTTTCTAGTTCCGGTTCGATTACCTCAAGAAACAACTTGGCGTGAGCCAGCTGGAGTTCGTGAGCTTCCTCAGAAATTTTGGTCAGGACTTCTTTGGGGGACAGTCCCGATGGGCTCTTGACCGCAAGGCCGGTAGCCAGACGTCGCTTGAGACCGGCAACTCGAACCATGAAGAACTCATCAAGGTTCGAAGAGAAGATGCTCAGAAAATTAACGCGCTCTAGAAGATGCATGGTTGGATCTTGAGCTAGCTCTAATACTCTGCGGTTGAATGCAAGCCAGCTAAGTTCTCTATCCAAGAAGCGGTCGGCAGCTAACCCATCCCGTGATTCGGGCAGGTTGATAGCCATGGTTTCTTCGGACATAGGGTCAATATTGACACGCCAAGGCGTCCTGGCGGTTAACTTTTATTGAACTACAGGCTTGCTAGCTCTGAATCGCTTGGATTGAAGCGGTATCCAACGTTTCTAACGGTCCCAATCAGGGCCTCAAGATCGCCCAGTTTGGCTCGAAGTCTTCGAATATGAACATCCACGGTTCTGGTTCCTCCGAAGTAGTCGTATCCCCAAACTTCACTGAGCAACTGATCTCTGGAAAATACTCTTCCCGGGTGCTGAGCTAAAAACTTCAAAAGTTCAAACTCTTTGTATGTCAAATCTAATGGTCGGCCATGAATTTTTGCGGAATAGCTTGCTTCATCGATTACAACTCCCGAAGCGTTGATGGTGTCGTTCTGTCCAACTTCTTTGGATCGACTAATTGCAAGCTTTACTCGGGTTTCAATTTCAGCGGGACCTGCTGAATCCAAGATGATGTCATCGGCACCCCACTCGGAGTTCAAGGCCGCCAATCCTCCCTCGGCGATAATCACGATAAGAGGTGCAGATAAACCAGTTGCGTTTAGAAGTTTTGCCATGGCCTTGGAAGCGGCAAGGTCTTTTCTAGCGTCAATAAAAACCAGGTCGTGACCTGGAGCATTTACCAAACTTGCTGGCTCAGCTGCGATGTATCGGACCCTGTGGCTTAGTAGTCCCAGGGCAGGAAGTACTTCTGATTCGGCCGAGGCCGTAAGAACCAAAAGCTGTGCCATCGATACTCCAAATCTTTGTGCCAAGTTTAGCCATAGCTGCAAGGTGCTAAGGCATGATTGAGATATGAGTAAGCATTGGGGCCAAATCATAAGCATCTGGGTGATTGTTGCCGCCTTGGCGCTTTGGGCGATTTGGAGCCAGAGTCAATCAACTGCTCCGGCTTGGTTCGGGACAATTCTGGCGGGCTCCGTTGCGCTGGTGTCCTTGTACCACTTGTTTAGGGCTCAGCCCGAAGGAATTGTCCGCAAGCTTGTTTACGTTGGCGGCGGGAGCTATCTGATCTTGGCGGTTGCCACCGCTTATGTGTTTTTGGCAAGTTAGACTTTATTCATGCTTGCACTCGAGATTTTCTTTACCGGCCTATTGGTTCTAGCTTCCCTTGCAATCGGATCAATTTCAGCTTTGGTTTTGTATCGACTCTTCAAGGGTCAGAAATAGTTGTTCGTCTTACCAGAGGGATTGCCCCTGGAACTTACCCCCTTTGCTTTTCTAGTAGGTAAGTGGTCTGGGCCTGGTCTGATTTCCTACCAGACCAAAACTTCCAAGATTGAACTTGAGTTCACTCAGACAATCGAATTCAACCACGACGAGCAGCCCTACCTGAGCTACGTGTCCACATCGAAACTCAGTGATGGAAAATCACTTCCTACCGAGATTGGTTTTTGGCGTTTGGCAAAATCACCTGAAGGTTCAGATAGCGGCCCAGGATTACTTCCTGGCAACGGGGAGAAACTTCTTGCAAACCACGAACAACTAGAAACTCTAAGAAACAAAGACGGTGGCTTCGA
>CAMAXJ010000055.1 GCA_945862155.1 Rhodoluna limnophila | reverse complement strand
CTTGAGAGTATGACTAGCCAATACACCTTGATTTTGCTTCGACACGGCAACAGCTTGTGGAACCAGCAGAACCTTTTCACCGGCTGGGTCGATGTTGACCTAAGCGATCAGGGCCGCCAGGAAGCAAAGCGAGCCGGAGAGCTATTGGCAGAATCTGGGCTAAAGCCAGACCTTCTTTATACCTCTTTACTTAGACGTGCCATCTCCACAGCAAACATCGCCCTTGATACCGCCGAGCGCAGCTGGATTGAAGTCAAGAGATCTTGGCGCCTGAATGAACGCCACTACGGAGCCCTTCAAGGCAAGGACAAAGCTCAAACCCTGGCCGAATATGGACCAGAGCAGTTTCAGATTTGGCGCCGAAGCTTTGATGTTCCTCCACCGCCAATCGACGATTCGGATAAGTACTCCCAGGCAGGGGACGAGCGATACGCCGATCTTGGTTCTGCACTTCCAAAAACCGAGTGTCTAAAAGATGTCCTAGTTCGGATGATGCCACTCTGGGATCAGATCAAAGTTGATCTAAAGGCTGGCCGCACTGTATTGGTGACCGCTCATGGAAATTCCCTACGGGCGCTGGTGAAGCACCTGGATGGAATTTCTGATGAGGACATTGCTGAGCTGAATATTCCAACGGGCATGCCGCTGGTTTACAAGTTGAATGAGAATTTTGAACCAACCGTTAAAGGTGGTCAATACTTAGATCCTGAGGCCGCCGTAGCTGGAGCTGCAGCGGTTGCAAACCAGGGAAAAAAGTAAGTCTTACTCGGTTTCGTTCCACTCACCGGTGGTTAGGTAGCTTACCTTGGCAGAAATATCAACAACGTGGTCGGCGAAGCGCTCGAAGTAGCGGCTTGCCAAAGTCACATCAACTGTAAACATCGCGTTTTCTTTCCAAGATGGCGCAAGAACAATATCGAACACACTTCTGTGTAGCTCGTCGACTCTTTCGTCTTCTGCTTGAATGGCACGAGCCTGATCAACGTCGGTGTTGCTCAAAACTCCAGCAACTTTCTTGGCAAGCTTGGCATCAAGTGCACCCATCTCTTCAAATGTCTTCCTGAGTGAATCAGGAACTGCCGAACCTGGAAAGCGGTAGCGGGCAATGGCTGCGATGTGTCCGGCAAGTGCTCCCATGCGCTCAAGCGAGGCACTGATTCGAAGAGCGGAAACCAAAACTCGAAGGTCTCGGGCAACGGGTGACTGCTGAGCCAGAATCCTGATTACTAGCTCATCAAGCGCTAGGGCCTTTTCCTCATTAGTGTCGGCCAGGGCAATAGCTTCATCTGCTTTAGCCACATCACTGGTCAAAAATGCTTGGGAAGCCTTTTCCATGATTATCGAAGTGGAATTTGCCATCTCTACCAGGCGCTGCTGCACCTCTTGAAGCTCGCTTCTGAATACTTCTCTCAAGGATTTGCCTTTCTGGCTAATTGCTTGACTATCTCAGCCTTTGGTTAACGCAGGTCAAATAAACACCAAACCCTGGCCAAAATCCAGCCCGATATGCTGATTTGGACCTACGGGCCGACTTTTGAGCCATATTGTTAACCTTGTGAACAACTTTAGCTTAGCGGTCATCTTTCTAACCATCGCAGTAGCGGTGGTTGGCTCAACAGTAGCGGGCTTTGCAATCGGGCGCCGGGGCTTCCAGATTGACTCAAATAGCGACCCAATTCCGTTCCCAACTTTGGCTGCTGAGATTCTCGAGCTTTTTGGTTCTGTCGGAATTCTCCTAGGGGCATCAAATCAAGTTGTGCGCATGAACAACCGTGCTGAATCCTTCGGCCTTGTCACTCGTGGCGTATTGGTGCAACAAGATCTAATTGAACTTGCCCAGCTGGCAAGATCTTCAAAAGAAGTCGAGTCCTACGAGGGGGTTTTGCGTTTTGGCCTTGCGCAGGAGAAGATCTCCGTTTCAGCCAAGGCATCGCTGGTAGCCAATGATTATGTTGTTTTAGTTCTTGAGGATCGAACAAGAGATATTCGCTTAGACAAAACCCGACGAGATTTTATCGAGAACATCTCCCATGAACTAAAGACTCCAATCGGAGCCATAACTTTGTTATCGGAAGCGATTGCGCAGGCCGGGGACGATCGAGTCACAATTGAAAAATTCGCAGGCAATCTAAACAAGGAAGCTAGCCGCTTATCTTTTCTAGTGCAAGACATCATCGAGCTTTCCAGACTTCAGTCAGAAGAGGTGCTTGCCGAAGCGGAACTAGTTGATCTAAGTAGTGTCGTATCCGAGGCAGTTGACCGCAACGAACAGCTGGCTTCTAAGCGGAACATACGATTACTTTCCGAAGCTGGCAAAGGCCCCGAAGTTTTTGGCAACAAAGAAATGTTGACTGCTGCTGTAAAAAACTTAATCGAGAACGCAATCAGTTATTCAGAACCCGGATCTCAAGTTGGAATCGGCTGCACAGTCAAAGGCCCCCTGGCCGAAATTGTAGTTACTGATTCCGGTGCCGGAATATCTGCGGAGAATCAGGAGCGAGTGTTTGAACGCTTTTATCGCATTGACCCTTCCAGATCGAGAGAAACCGGCGGCACTGGACTAGGGCTTAGCATCGTCAAGCACGTGGCCAAGATTCACCGAGGCGATGTAAAGCTGTTCTCTCAGCTGGGTGTTGGCTCCACTTTCACAATCAGAATTCCGTTGGCTACCGCCGCGGATCCAGTCACAGGCACCATCAAAGTAGTTCCGGAGGCAAGCTAATGACCAAGGTTTTAGTAGTCGAAGATGAACAATCGCTGAGGGAACCACTGGTGTTCATGCTCGAAAAAGAGGGCTATGACGTTATTGAGGCCGAGAACGGTGAGATTGCAATTCAGAAATTCCAAGCCGAGGGTGCTGATGTGATTTTGCTGGATCTGATGATGCCCAAGCTCGATGGCAATCTGGTCTGCAAGCAAATCAGGCTGAGTTCGAATGTTCCAATCATCATGCTTACCGCCAAAGACTCAGAGGTGGACAAGGTAGTCGGGTTAGAAATCGGAGCTGATGACTACGTCACCAAGCCTTACTCGACAAGGGAGCTGCTAGCCCGAATGAAAGCGGTGCTTCGTAGAAAAATTGAGCCAGCCGTTGAAGCCGATTCGGTTTTGGTAGCCGGCGAGCTAAGGCTTGATTCCGACAGACATCAGGTAACTCTTTCCGGAAAGACAATCGCCTTTCCGCTAAAGGAGTTCGAACTGCTGGAGCTACTGATGGAGAACGTGAACCGCGTGCTAACTCGCGGACAAATTATTGACCGTGTTTGGGGAGCTAACTACTTTGGCGATACCAAGACTCTGGATGTGCACATCAAAAGGCTTCGATCAAAGATTGAAGAAGATCCGGCCAGACCTAAATACATTCAGACCGTTCGCGGTCTGGGATACAAATTTGAAATCTAGTTAGTCGGCTCTGCTTCTGGCTGCTCCGTAGGCTCAGTTGTCGGTGCAACCTGCTGCTCAAGAAGTAATAGAAGAGCTTTGTATTCGGAAAGAGTTCCATCTAGAACTGGAACTTGGACCCCATCACTTATGGTGTCGGATTCCAGGAAGTAAAACAGTGCGGTTTGTCCTGGAATCTCAACTACCGGCATGGAAATAGCTGGATTGCCGTTGTATCCGAAGTCGATCTTCGCCCCTGGGGCAACTTCAACAAAGTAATCGGTTTTGGCTTGTGAGTTTGGGTCAACGTATTGGATTTTTACCACCATAGCTTCTTTGGCAGAGCTCACAAGTGAACCGATTAGAAAGCCTTGACCTGATTCAGAAACTAGGTACATAAAGTTGCGAGCTTTGATGTTTTCTAGATCAACTTGTTGACCGTCACTTGGAGCATATGGCTTCAGAGAGGTGACATCGCCTGAGAAGCTACAAGCGCTGGTTGTCAGCGCCAGGGTAGCTATCAGTGCTGAAAGCGCTAAACGGCGTACAAACACGGGTTCCTCCTGGTGGTTTCAATAAGTTTATCGCACTAATAATTGGCATTAGCTGTGGTAAAATAGTGGTTTCTGAAGGGAATCCAACACATGAAGTTTGAAGTTGGCGAAACCGTTGTCTACCCTCACCATGGCGCAGCGAAGATCGTTGAGGTTAAGAACCGCAACGTACGCGGCGAAACTCAGAAATACCTGCAACTAAAGGTCGCCCAGGGCGATCTGACCATTTGGGTCCCTGCTGCCAATGTTGAGATGGTCGGCGTCAGAGACGTTATTGACCGTAAAGGTGTTCAGCAGGTATTTGACGTGCTTCGGGCAGAATTCATCGAAGAGCCAACCAACTGGTCCAGAAGGTATAAAGCGAACCTGGAGAAGCTTGCCTCAGGAGATGTTGTAAAGGTCTCTGAAGTAGTTAGAGATCTTTGGAGAAGAGATCA
>CAMAXJ010000054.1 GCA_945862155.1 Rhodoluna limnophila | reverse complement strand
CGCCAAGGTAGTTACCCAGATGCAGCGAATCAGCCGAGGGCTGCATTCCACTTAGAAGATTGGGCTTTTGTGTGCTCACCCTAGATAGCGTAAACCACAGTCACTGGAGAATGGTCGCTCCAACGCGAGTCATAGCTTTTGGCACGGTGAACTCTGTAGTTTTTCGCACCGGCTGCCAGTTTGGGAGTGGCTAGGTGATAATCGATTCGCCAACCGGTGTCGGTATCAAAGGCCTGACCTCTAAATGACCACCAGGTGTAAGGACCAGGTACATCCGGATGTGCCGCTCTTCCAACATCTACCCAACCGTGCTTTCCCAAAAGAGAGTCGAAGTAGGCACGCTCCTCCGGAAGGAAGCCAGCGTTTTTGAGATTGCCCTTCCAGTTTTTGATATCAAGCTCGGTATGACCAACGTTTAGATCGCCAACTACAACTGCATAATCCTCTGATTTTTGCAGTTTCGCCATACGTGATTGCATCGCATCTAGGAACTTGTATTTCTCAATTTGCTTAGGAGTGTCAGCTTCTCCGGCGTGAACATAGGTGCTCACCACCGTCAGCTTTTTACTGCCAACTTGATATGTTCCCTCGAGCCATCGTCCAGCCGAATCAAAATCAGTTGCGCCAAGCTTCACGCTCGATGAAACAAAAGGAATAGTGCTAACCAGCGCAACTCCTGCTCGGCCCTTGGCAGAAGCCTCATCGTGCAAGATGTGCCACTTACCTCCTGATTCTGCAAGACCACCGTTTGCTTCAAACTGCTCCGCTAAATCTTGGTAGCTGGCACGAACTTCTTGAAGGGCGAGGATGTGTGAATTCGAAGTCTTTAGCCAATCGCCCATACCGTTTCGAAATGCGGCACGAACACCGTTTACGTTGATTGAAGCTATTTCAATGCCGGAATTAGCCGGCACTAAAAACTCACCAGTACCTCGTCGCCTTCAACTGTGACGGTGACTTTACCCAAAGCTAGAGGTGCTGGACCAGACAGCACGGATCCATCATCAGCGCTGTAAACAGCGCCATGGTTATCGCACTTGATCTCAGAATTTGCCATGTTGGTCATTACAAATCCGGCGTGTGTGCAAACAGCACTAAAGCCTCGGAATTCTCCAGCTCGTGGCTGAGTAATCAAAATCGGGACACCTTCAACATCAAATTTCTTTCCAGAACCAATGGGGATGTCACTCGTCTTTGCAACGGCAACCGGCGTCGATGTTGCTGGGGCTTCCGGTTCAGGGGTGCTGGTCAGATCAGCGACCTCAGGGGAGCAAGCACTCAGTGCTGCAACGGCGGACACGCCAACTGCCGAGGCGATTACTCCGCGGCGGCTGATCATCAGGCGCGACCTTTTAGGATGGCCTGCTTTACTTCCGCAATTGCTTTGGTGACCTGGATTCCACGAGGGCAAGCCTCGGTGCAGTTGAAGGTGGTGCGGCAGCGCCACACACCTTCTTTATCGTTCAGGATGTCAAGTCTTACCTCAGCACCCTCATCACGAGAGTCGAAGATAAAGCGGTGTGCGTTAACGATTGCTGCGGGACCGAAGTACTGTCCGTCAGTCCAGAACACTGGGCAGCTGGTGGTGCAAGCTGCACACAAGATGCACTTAGTAGTGTCATCAAAACGTGCGCGGTCTTCTGGTGACTGCAGTCTTTCTTTTTCTGGCTTGTCGCTTGCAACCAGGAATGGATTGATGTCGCGGTAGGCCTTGTAGAAAGGCTCCATGTTTACAACCAGGTCCTTCTCAACCGGAAGACCCTTGATTGGCTCTACGTAAATTGGCTGAGTGATATCTAGATCTTTGATAAGGGTCTTGCAGGCAAGACGGTTTCTACCGTTGATACGCATTGCGTCAGAACCACAAACACCGTGGGCACAAGATCTGCGGAAAGTAAGCGAACCATCGATTTCCCACTTGATCTTGTGAAGGGCATCTAGAACACGATCGGTACCGTAAACGGTGACGTCGTAGTCAACCCACTTCACTTCTTCGCTTACCTCTGGGTCGTAGCGACGAACCATGAGAGTCACAGTGAAGCTAGGAACTTCAGCAATTACCTTGATGTCATCAGCCATTAGTACTTACGCTCCATCGCAGGGTAGTTGGTTACGGTCACAGGCTTCCAGTCCACGCGAATGTCTTCTCCAGGCTTTACCGGGGTCTTATCTAGCTTGTAGGCCATTGAGTGAACCATGAACTTCTCATCATTTCTGGTTTCGTAATCCTCACGGAAGTGACCACCGCGTGATTCTCTTCTTTCGCGAGCTGTCATTACCAAAACTTCAGAAAGATCAAACAAGAAACCAAGTTCAATCGCTTCTAGTAGGTCAGTGTTGAATCGCTTTCCGCGGTCCTGAACCTGAATGTTCTGGTAGCGGATGCGAAGCTCCGCGATCTTATCCAGCGCCTCATTTAGCGACTCTTCGGTGCGGTAAACCTGGGCGTTTTTGTCCATGGTGTCCTGTAGCTCCTTGCGCAGCACAGCCACCTTCTCGGTTCCGGTTGAATTCCGGGCAATCGCGAGCAACTTCTCGACATCACTGATGGCGTTTTCTGGAACTGGAACAAAATCAGCTTCGCGGGCATACTCAACGGCGTAGATTCCTGCGCGCTTCCCGAACACGTTAATGTCAAGTAGCGAGTTAGTTCCAAGACGGTTGGCACCGTGAACCGAAACGCAGGCGCACTCACCAGCAGCAAAGAGTCCGCGAACAATGGTGTCGTTGTCGGATAGAACTTCAGTTTTGATGTTGGTCGGAATTCCACCCATCGCATAGTGAGCGGTTGGGAAAACTGGAACTGGTTCGGTGTATGGCTCAACGCCCAGGTAGGTTCTTGCAAACTCAGTAATGTCTGGAAGCTTCGCGTCGATTACCTCAGGAGGTAGGTGAGTTAGATCCAAAAGAACGTAGTCCTTGTTAGGCCCTGCTCCTCTTCCTTCGCGAACTTCGTTCGCCATCGCGCGGGCAACCATGTCTCTTGGTGCTAGGTCTTTAATCGTCGGCGCGTATCGCTCCATGAACCGCTCACCCGATGCGTTGCGAAGGATTCCTCCCTCACCTCGAGCAGCTTCAGAAAGCAAAATTCCAAGTCCTGCAAGACCGGTTGGGTGGAACTGGTAGAACTCCATGTCCTCAAGTGGCAAGCCCTTACGCCAAATGATTCCAACACCATCTCCGGTAAGAGTGTGTGCGTTAGAGGTGGTCTTGTAGATCTTTCCAAAGCCACCGGTTGCAAACACTATTGACTTGCCCTGGAAAACGTGAATGTCTCCCGTTGCCAGCTCAAATGCAACTACCGCTGATGGGCGCTGCTCACCGTTGTATTCGGTCATAACAAGATCCAGAACATAGAACTCATTGAAGAATTCGATGCCGAGCTTTACACAGGTTTGGTAAAGAGTCTGCAAGATCATGTGGCCGGTGCGGTCGGCTGCGTAGCAAGAACGTCTTACCGGAGCTTTTCCATGATCTCTGGTGTGACCACCGAAGCGGCGCTGATCGATCTTGCCATCTGGGGTTCTGTTAAAGGGAAGTCCCATGTTCTCAAGATCGATAACAGCCTGAACTGATTCTTTAGCAAGAATTTCGGCTGCGTCCTGGTCAACTAAGTAGTCGCCACCCTTGACGGTGTCAAAGGTGTGCCATTCCCAGTTATCCTCTTCAACGTTTGCAAGTGCTGCAGCCATTCCACCTTGAGCAGCTCCGGTATGAGAGCGAGTTGGGAACAGCTTCGAGATAACGGCAGTTTTTAAGTGAGGCCCTGCTTCAATTGCTGCACGCATGCCTGCGCCACCGGCACCAACAATGACGATGTCGTGCTGGTGATAGTGCGTGTTAGTTCCGTGTTCGTTCTGAGGCAATTAGGAATCCCTTACTGAACTGCTGCTGGACAAAATGAAGGCAAGAGATCTACTGGAGATCCCACTGGGCATGGGTCAAAGGTGAAGATAACCAAAGTTCCGAGAAGAATCAGGGCTGAGCACACTCCCCACAGGGATACAACCAAAGTTTTCCTAACTCCTTCCCGTTCGGTGTAGTCATTTATAACTGTCCTCATGCCGTTGGTTCCGTGAAGCAGAGCCAGCCATAGCATCGCAAGATCCCACCACTGCCAGAACGGCGTAGCCCACTTGCCGGCTACGAATGCAAAGTCAATGGCCTTGACGCCGCCGTCTGGAACAACGAGGTTAGAGATCAGGTGGACAAAGATCAGAACAACAAGTAGTGGACCGGAGATACGCATGTAAATCCAGCCATACTTTTCCCAGTTCGCGGCCTTGCGAGATCTAGGGGAGTTTGGAATTTCAATAGATACTGACATTTTCTTCTCCTCCTAGCTAAAAACGTTCATAAGGTGACGGGGGGCAAAAGCTACAAACAGCACGATGGTGATTGCCATGACGACCCAGAACATCTGGTTCTGGTACTTGGCACCCTTGCTCCAAAAATCAATCAAGGTAATGCGAATTCCGTTTAGGCCGTGGTACAAAATCGCCGCAACGAGTCCCAGCTCTGCCAACCCAATAAGAGGTGTCTTATAGGTGGCAATAACCACGTTGTAGGCCGC
>CAMAXJ010000053.1 GCA_945862155.1 Rhodoluna limnophila | reverse complement strand
AAGTGTGAGTGTGGACCGCAGTTGGACTACGCCCTCGACCGCATTGCAACCGACCCAGCCGGTGGAGTTGTGATCTACCTTCGAGGTCAAGAAGGCCGAGGTATTGGGCTACTCAACAAGCTCAAGGCCTACGCTTTACAAGATGAAGGTATGGACACCGTCGAGGCCAACCTAGCCTTGGGTCTTCCGAGCGAAGCGCGCGAGTATGGAGCTGCCGTTTCAATCCTGCGCGATCTAGGAATCAAGAGCGTGCGCCTAATGAGTAACAACCCAGCCAAGATCGATGCCCTCGAGATGGCGGGAATCTCAGTGACTGAGTATGTTCCAATCATCGTTGGACAAGAAAACGAAAACATCGGCTATTTAGAAACTAAAAGAGAAAAGATGGGCCATATTCTTCCAGAAGGTGAAAAAAGTGAGCGGTAGCGGAGCTCCAAAAATAGCTGTTGACGCATCGGGTCTGAAAGTGACAATCGTCGCCACAAGTTGGCACACGGTTGTCACCGATGGTCTTTTGGCCGGCGCAGAAAAAGCATTGAAGGAAGCTGGCAACAGCGACTACAAAGTGGTTCGGGTACCAGGAGCTTTTGAGCTTCCGCTAGCTGCATCACTGGCTATTAAAAATGGTGCTGAAGTGGTTATTGCCCTGGGTGTAGTCATCCAGGGAGAAACGCCTCACTTTGATTACGTATGCGATGCCGCAACTTCAGGGCTCACTCGTGTTCAGTTGGATACCTCGGTTCCTATTGGCTTTGGTTTGCTTACTGTCTCCAATGAGCAACAGGCTCTGGATCGAGCTGGCCTTGCCGGTTCCAAGGAAGACAAGGGTGCCGAAGCGGTTGAGGCCGCAATCATGATGAAGCGGTTATCCTTTTAGATAAAGAAGGAGAAATCTCATGCTCGAACTTGCCGGAATTCTAAAGATGTTTCTTGTTGTGCTGCACCTAGTTGGAATGGCCGCTCTGCTGGGAGGATTCCTGGTGCAGATTAAGGCTCTCCGAGCAAAAACTGCCGAGATTCTTCCTGCCATGGGGCATGGAGCTTGGACCTCGTTCATAACTGGATTGCTGCTTGTCGGCGTTCGCGAGTGGGAACTGGCGATGGGTGGCGGCGAAGACCTAGATCACGCCAAGATCGCAATCAAGACAGTAGTTGTACTGATTGTTCTGACGCTGGTAATAATCCACCGCAAGAAAAAGCCTGTTTCAGGAAGCGTGCTGGGCACCATCGGAGCCCTAACCTTCTTGAACGTCGTTCTCGCTGTTTTCTGGTAGTTCTGGGGCAAAAATCTCCCTCCAAAACCAACCCTCGGGTTTGGTTGTTAGCCTTGTTCTATGTCTCTTGAAGTTGTGTTGTCGGCGAAACTCGGCAACACCAGAGTCACGGGTAAAGAGCAGTTCTACACTCCAATAACCCTTGCCCACACCCTAGTTAGCAATGTTGAGACCGTCTTGGGCTCGCTTCAGGGCAAGAGTGTGCTCGAACCAGCTGGCGGAACCGGATCATTTGTTGAAGCAGCTTTTGCCAAAGGTGCCAAAGAAGTAATCAGCTTTGATATTGAGCCGCTTCACGAGAAGGTAGTTCTCGGAAGTTTCCTGGAGCAAGAACTTACTCAACGAAACTTGATAACTATTTCTAATCCCCCATTCGGAAGAAACAATTCTCTTAGCATTCCTTTCTTCAATCATGCAGCGCGCGTGAGCGATGCCATTTGCTTTATCGTCCCGAGGTCTTGGCGAAAATGGTCGGTGACTAATCGGCTTGATCTGAACTTCGAATTGGTCTCCGACCAGGACATAGACATCGACTACGTGGACTCAAGCGGCGAACTGATTTCAGATAAATCCAGGCTGGCAACCTGTTTTCAGATCTGGAAGAAAACTGCAACGCCTCGAGTTCCAGTGAAGATAACCGACATGGGAGTGATCGAAAAAGTCTCCCCTGAACTTGCCGATGTTTCAATGACAATCTTCGGATACGGTTGCGGAAACATAAAAGAAGATTTTGAACGTGTGCCGAACACAACTCAGCTATTCTTGAAACTAAACCACCCGCAGGCCCTTTCTGCTCTGCGGAGTGTTGATTTCTCAAGGTTCTACAAAAGCACCGCTTATACCGAAGCCTTGTCTATTCAGGAGATTAACTTCCTTCTGAACGAACAGATATACGGCGACCCAATGATTGAAGGTAGTTCCAAATGAGCATGGCAGGCCGCGGAAGACAACTAGGACCCAAGGACACCGGACCCAAAGCAAAGTTCAGCCAACTCACTCCGTACCTACTTGAGCACAGGCCCGCGCTTATCGTTGCAGTAATTCTTTCGCTAATTGGAGCGGTCGTCAGCTTGGCTCAGCCACTGGTTGTGGGGCAGGTAATTACTGCCGTTCAAGAAGGAAAAGACGTAGGTCAACTAGCCGCATTCCTGGTCGTGATCATTTTCGGCGCTGGAATTACCTCGGGATTTATGTACTACGTGCTTGCCAAGGCTGGCGAAGGGGTTGTTCTATCGGCCCGAAACAAGCTTGCTGTTCGATTGCTAAAGCTTCCAATCTTGGAGTACGACCTTAGACGAACCGGTGATCTGGTTTCCCGGGTTGGATCAGATACGACCTTGCTTCGAGCTGTCCTCACCCAGGGCCTGATTGATGCAGCCGGTGGTGTTCTGATCTTTGTTGGCGCAATCATCGCCATGGCATTTATTGACCCGTTCCTATTGCTACTTACCCTCGCAATGATCTCGGTAGCGGTAGTTGCAATTGTGATCTCAGCACGTCAGATTCGCTCCGCCACCACTAAAGCTCAGCAACGAGTTGGAGAAATGGCAGCTGCCGTTGAGAGGGCGTTATCTGCGGTTAGAACTATTCGCGCGGCACGTGCTGAATCACGCGAAACCGCAAGCATCAGCAACGATGCCAACGAGGCTTATGTTCAAGGTGTAAAGATCGCAAAAATCAACGCCCTGATTTCGCCAATTGCAGGTGTCGCATCAAACGCTGCCTTCATAGTTGTGATTGGTGTGGGCGGATACCGAGTAGCTGCGGGAGAAACAGAAGTTGCAGATCTTGTGACTTTCATTCTCTTGATGTTTTTGATGATTAGACCGCTTGGACAAGCTTTTGGTGCATACAGCTCCGTGATGAGCGCCCTTGGTGCGCTGGCCCGCATTGAAGAGATACTTGTGCTTCCGTTGGAAGAAACAGCAAAAGAGTCGGCCCAGGTTAGTAGGCCTAGAAAGACACAAAACGCGATTGAATTCATAAATGTCAACTTCGGCTATCCATCCACTGAAGATTTTCGAGATGGCAAACCCGTTATCAACAACGTTAGCTTCAAGATTAAAACAGGTGACCGCGTTGCACTTGTTGGCCCTTCCGGATCTGGTAAGTCCACGATCTTGTCCTTGATTGAAAGATTCTACGAACCAGACTCCGGTGAGATTCTGCTGGAAGGCGTTCCGGTTCGCGAATTATCGAGAGATGCCCTGAGGTCTCAGATTGGCTACGTTGAGCAGGAAGCGCCGGTTCTGGCTGGAACAATCCGAAACAACTTGCTTATTGGCTCACCCGATGCAACAGATGCGCAGCTTAAGAAAGTGTTAGGTCAGGTCAACATGACCTCTGTTCTAAAGCGAGACAAGCGCGGACTAGACGCCGAGGTGGGCGAAGCTGGCATCATGCTCTCCGGAGGTGAGCGCCAGAGGTTAGCTATTGCCCGCGCGCTTTTGGAGGCTCCCCCGATTTTGCTTCTAGATGAGTCAACTTCAGCCCTTGATGGACTAAACGAGCAGCGCATGCGCGAAGCTATTGACGCTGTAGCTGAGGGAAGAACCATGATTGTCATCGCTCACAGATTGTCCACAGTCGTTGATAGTGATCAGATTATTGTTCTTGACCAAGGCAAGGTTGTCGGCATCGGAACCCATAGCCAACTGGTCAAATCAACTCCTCTCTACAAACAGCTGGCAAAGCAGCAGCTACTAGTTTGATTTGTTGCCGAAGCTTAGAGCTAGGCTGATTTTATGAATTATCCACTCCTTGAAGGACTCGGCGATCCACTGAGTCGAGACACAGCCCTATCCCTTGATAAAGCCGATGAGCTTGCCCCATTCCGCAAAGAGTTCTTCATCAAAGATGAAAACATTTGCTATCTCGATGGAAACTCATTGGGCCGGTTGCCGCTAAAAACTATCGAGCGCGTGAATAGTTTCTTGACCGATGAGTGGGGAACCGAACTTGTGGATGGTTGGAGTCATTGGATTGACGAAGCTCAACCTGCCGGAGATTTGCTGGGACGCGCTACCGTCGGTGCAAAAGCTGGACAGGTACTGGTCTGCGATACAACAAGTGTGAACTTGTATCAGCTATGTGTAGCCGCCATCAAGGCAAGACCAAATCGCAAGACAATAATTGTTGACTCCGCAAATTTCCCCACCGATAGATATGTAGTTCAGGGAATCGCGGAGCAGTTTGGACTAAAGCTAATCACCATAGATAACGATGGCTCGGGTGGTCCTGGCGCAATCAAGATTGCATCTGAAAATGAACTGATCACCGCCGAACTTCTGGCACCACTGCTAAGCGATGATGTTGCGCTTGTGACACTGCAAGCTGTGAACTACCGCTCTGGTGCAAGACCGAACATCAAGGCAATCACCGATCTGGTGCGTTCATTTGGTGGACTGGTGGTCTGGGATGCCTCTCACGCCGGCGGATCAGTCGAGCTTGATTTTGATGCCAACGGCGTTGACTTGGCTGTTGGCTGTACCTATAAATACGGAAATGCTGGCCCGGGCTCCCCTGCTTGGCTCTACGTCAAAAAGGAACTGCAGTCAGAACTTCAGGTTCCAATTCAAGGCTGGTTCGCTCAGGATGATCAGTTTGCGATGGGACCGGTGTTTGACAAAAACAACGCTATCCGCGGATTCCAAATTGCCAGTCCTTCAATCATTGGTATCCGTGCCGTTCAAGTTAGCTACGAAATGATTGAGCGGGCCGGAATAGCCAAGATAGCTAAGAAGGCTTCCCTTGGAACCGAGCTGATGATCGCCCTGTTTGACGCGTGGCTCGCCCC
>CAMAXJ010000052.1 GCA_945862155.1 Rhodoluna limnophila | reverse complement strand
GCTATTTCGCGGATCGGCTCTTTGACTTCGTCTTTTTAGTCCTGGGCTTGTTCTTTAGATGCCAACGAGCGCGCAGCCAGAGTAAAGCTCCGCCGGCACCCATTGCCACAAATGATCCCAGTAAGACTCCAAGAACTGCTTGTGCGTATAGTTCTTGATTGCCTAAAAATGCCAGGTGAGCCATCAAAAGCGAGACGGTGAATCCAACCCCGGCCAACAAACCCAACGGAATCAAGTCAAATATTCCAAGCGGGAGTCGGTCCTTGGGTTTGAGAAGTTGGTTGGCAATCACAGCTGCAATCGAGATGCCAACAACTTTTCCAACCGCAAGCCCGAAGAAGATTCCTGTAAAGACGTTGTTTGATTCACCGGTCATGGTAGGAATCACAACAGCAACTGCAGTAAAAGCAAATAGCGGAAGAATCACGAAGTTTGTCGCCGGTTGCACCTTAGCGATAACTCCGTGAGCACGAGTCGCAGGGATCAGCACTCCCAGCAAGACTCCTGCGATGGTGGCGTGGACACCTGATTGGTAAACGGTGTACCAGAGAATGATTCCGAAACCTGCTCTGATAAGCCACTTATCTTTGGAGCGGGACATCTCAGCGAACCTGAAGGCAATCGCAACGGAAATGCAGGCCAGTAGCCAGGTCGGCTGAGCATCGGCAGTGTAGAAGATCGCGATGATAGCAATTGCCACCAGGTCATCAAAAATAGCCAGCGCCAAAAGGAAAATTCGCGCCTCTTTTGGCATTCCTCTTCCAAAGATTGCCAATAGTCCAAGTACAAAGGCGATATCAGTAGCGGCAGGAATCGGCCAGCCCACAATTGCCTCTGTTCCCCAGTTCAAGTAGGCATAAATCGATGAAGGAACCGCAACACCTGCGATCGCGGCAACCACTGGAACCAGCGCCCGCTTCGGGCTGGAAAGAGTTCCAGTAGTCAGTTCATATTTGAGCTCAAGGCCCGCCACAAAGAAAAACACCGCAAGGAACAGATCCGAAACCACGTGGCCAAGGGTGATGTTTATGTTGATCAGATCAAGATTGAGCTTGAAATCGATGGCGTATAGCACCGGCTGACCGAAAGGTGAATTTGCCAATAGCAGTCCAACCATCGCGGCAAACATCATCACTAAAGCGGCGTTTCTTTCTGATTTCATAGTCCCAAAATACCCTGAAACTGGAAACAAAGAATTCACCTCGAGGGCGATCTTGAAACAATTCGGAAACCTACAACACCCTTTCCTGAAACACTCCAGGGCCAGAATGGCCCCAAGCACCAAAGCGGTGTGGTTCAGAAATTGAAAGGAACTCGAATGGAACAGGGAAATACTGCGTTCGTGCTCTTCTCCGCCGCTCTGGTGCTTTTGATGACACCTGGCCTAGCTTTCTTTTACGGAGGCCTTGTAAAGGCTAAATCCGTAGTTAGCATGATGATGCTCTCCTTCGGTTCGCTCGCGCTGATTGCTGTGCTCTGGGTGCTTTACGGATACGCAATCACGTTTGCCGATGTAGGCGATGTTGGATGGATTGGTATCCCACACATTATTGGAATTGACACCGCTGCCCTTGGACTAGCCGCTCAGGTTGCGGACGCCGCAGCTCCGGCAGGAAGCATTCCAGAACTAGCTTTCGTTGCCTTCCAGGCTACGTTCGCAATCATTACTGTCGCTTTGATCTCGGGAGCAATCGCAGACCGAGCTAAGTTTGGCGCTTGGATGGTGTTTGCTGGCTTGTGGGCAACATTGGTCTACTTCCCAGTTGCGGGATGGGTTTTCAACTTCACTCCAGAAGACGATGGCGGCTGGATCGTAGACAAGCTTGGCGCTATTGACTTCGCGGGTGGTACCGCCGTCCACATCAATGCTGGAGCCGCTGCTCTAGCACTGGCAATTGTGCTGGGTAAGAGATTTGGATTCTCAAAGGGAATAATGCAGCCTCACAACGTCCCATTGACTCTTATTGGTGCATCACTTCTTTGGTTCGGCTGGTTCGGCTTCAACGCAGGTAGCCAACTGGCTGCCGACGGTGTTGCCGCTTTGGCTGTTGTGAACACCATCGCGGCTCCAGCTGCAGCCATGCTGGGCTGGATCACTGTTGAAAAGATTCGTCACGGCAAAGGAACTTCCATTGGTGCAGCCTCAGGCGTTATTGCTGGCTTAGTGGCCATCACACCAGCGGTTGCATCCGTCGAGCCGGTCTGGGCGATCGTACTTGGACTAATTTCTGGAGTGGTCTGTGCCTTGGCAATCGATATGAAATTCAGCTTCGGTTTTGATGACTCTCTGGATGTAGTTGGAATCCACTTAGTTGGAGGAGTCATCGGAACACTAGCTATCGGTGTCTTCGGTACTGGCGTAGGAGCGCTGTTTGGCTTCGGCTTTGGTCAACTATGGGCGCAGCTAATCGGTGCTGGAGCGGTACTTATCTATAGCTTCGTGATGGCACTGGTAATTGGATTCGCCATCGAGAAAACTATGGGCTTCAGGGTTAGAGCAGAAGACGAGATTGCCGGAATCGATACCGTGGTCCACGGAGAAGAGGCATACGCCTTCGCTCGCGGCAAGGACTAAGTAAGTACAAACCAAAGCGGGGGCCTTATCTGGTCCCCGCTTTGGCGCTTAACGACTAGGCACGCCCCTGGGGATGTGGCAGGGTAGTGCGTTTTGGGTTAGAGTAGCCAAGCAACTTAGGTTGTTAGCGGATGTGGCTCAGTGGTAGAGCATCACCTTGCCAAGGTGAGGGTCGCGAGTTCGAATCTCGTCATCCGCTCGCAGTGGTGAAACCCCACGCATCGGTGGAGTGGCCGAGAGGCTAGGCAGCGGCCTGCAAAGCCGTCTACACGGGTTCGAATCCCGTCTTCACCTCCGAGTAAAAAAGGAAATGGGCGATTGGCGCAGTGGTAGCGCGCTTCCCTGACACGGAAGAGGTCACTGGTTCGAACCCAGTATCGCCCACGCACACACAACTGGCCCAAGAATTGATTCGAGGAAGAGCTTGCCACAGCGAAGCGACTACGACCTCGTTCTAATTGGTGGCGGAATCATGAGCGCCACCCTCGCTGTAATTCTGAAGCACTTAAAGCCAGATCTAAAGCTTGTGGTGCTAGAGCGTCTTCCAAAAATCGCTGAGGAATCTTCGAACGCCTGGAACAACGCTGGGACTGGTCACGCGGCATTGTGTGAACTGAACTACATGCCGGATAGTAGCGATGGGAGCATTCCCTCAGCAACTAAGGCAATTGCAATCAACCAGCAATTCCAGGAATCGAGAGAATTCTGGGCAAATCTGGTTCAATCCGGCGTTATGAAATCGCCAGAGACTTTCATTCACTCGATTCCCCACATGACATTTGTTCAAGGGTCAAAAGACGTTGACTATCTCAAGCGCCGCTTTGAAGCCCTAAAGGACCAACCACTTTTTGCAGGGATGGAATTTTCGGACGATCCGGATCAAATCGCTAAGTGGGTTCCTCTGATGCTCGAAAGTAGGAGCGAGCAGACGATAGCAGCAACCAGAATTGATCAGGGAACAGATGTAGATTACGGAGCGGTCACTAGGCAACTATTTGATTGGCTTGTTCTCTCGGGAGTTGAGGTTCTTTCTTCACACGAAGTTTCAAAGGTGAGAAGAAGCAACAACGGTTGGACGATTAGTGGAAAACACGGCAGCGAGAAATTTGTTATCAGCTCTCCAAAGGTTTTTGTTGGCGCCGGCGGTTGGGCGTTGAAGCTGCTTCAGAATTCTGGAATCAAGGAGATCTCTGGTTTTGGAACTTTCCCCGTCAGTGGCCACTTCCTAAAAACTGAGAATCCGGAACTTGTTGCCAAACATCAAGCCAAGGTCTACTCCCAAGCAGCTGTTGGCGCACCTCCGATGTCGGTGCCTCATTTGGACACCCGCATCATTGAAGGAAAATCTTCTCTTTTGTTTGGACCGTTTGCGGGATTGAACTTGAAGTTTCTCAAACATGGTTCGATTCTGGATCTACCAAAGTCCTTGCGCTTTGCAAATCTGCTCCCATATATCTCAGTGGCTCTAACAAATTTCCCACTGGTGGTCTATTTGATCAAAGAGATTGCAAAATCCCCAAAGCAGAAAATTGAGAGCTTGCGCGAATTCGTACCCAAAGCCAATCCTGAGGATTGGCAGCTATACGAGGCTGGACAGCGCGCCCAAGTTATCAGACCCAAAGGGTTATCCGGCTCACTTCAATTCGGAACAGAAGTAATCAGTTCAGCAGATGGCTCAATTGCTGGATTGCTTGGCGCATCCCCGGGTGCATCAGTTGCAGTTCGAGTGATGCTGGACGTGATTTCAAAAATTTACCCAGAGCAGTTTCACGCTTGGCAACAGGACATCAAGAAGCTCGTGCCTAGCTTTGGTGTTGACTTGAATGATGATGCGAAACTCGCCAGCGCTTCTCTATCTAGAACGGCAGCTACTTTAAAGCTCAAAGCTTAAGCTACGGCTACTCCCAGAGCAGTACCGATTGCGAAAGCGATTCCCATGGTTAGCAAAGAAACAACAACGTTTCTAACAACTGCGCGAAGTGGCTTAGCTTTTCCTATTTTCGCTCCGAAGTATCCGGTTAGGGCAAGAGCTACAACTACTGAAGCAACAGTTGCAAGCTCGCGGTAATCTACCCAAGGGCCGGCAATTGCGACAATTGGAAGCGCTGATCCAAGAGCAAACGCGATGAACGATGCAACCGCAGCGGCCTTAGGGGAGACATGCTCATCCGAAGAGATACCAAGTTCAGCCTCAGCGTGGGCTCTGATTGGATCTTGCGCCGAAAGCTCGGTCGCGATATCAACTGAGAGTTTTTCCGAGATGCCTCGGTTGCGGTAATACTGGGCTAACTCCTCGAGCTCACCTTCTGGATCCAGTGCCAATCTTTCTCCTTCCTTAGCAAGGGACGCAATCTCGCTGTCGCGTTGCGCACTAACGGAGGCGTATTCGCCTCCGGCCATGGAAATAGATCCAGCAACCAAGGCTGCAACTCCGGCAATTAAAATCGGCCCACTTTCAACTGTTGCTCCCGCAACTCCCATGACAATGCCTGCAGTTGAAACAATGCCATCGTTAGCGCCAAGTACTCCGGCTCGCAACCAGTTAAGTCTGCGGGCAAGCGCCTTACGCTCATCGGCGCGTGTATCGATTGGGCTAGTCATGTGCGTAAAAGTCCTTGAGGTTTAGTTTTCAGGCTACAGGCTACCAAAGCCTTAGTTAGTAGCTGGTTAGGATAGTAAAGCCTTGACCGATTGGAACAATTTTGCCAGAGACCATCGAGCTGACCCTTGAAGGTGCGCCAACAGCAGTTGCTAGCGGCTCGACTGGTTTTGAGGTGTTTCAGGACAA
>CAMAXJ010000051.1 GCA_945862155.1 Rhodoluna limnophila | reverse complement strand
CCCCCGAAAACAAAGAATCCAGACATGATCCAATTCACCGGAGACTCTGGGGCGGCAAGATCGCTGATGGTTTGAGTCACTGGGTTGTACTCAGCCCAAAGCGCGCCTGCGATCACCCAGCCTAAAACTGACTGGATTGGGCCAATGATGGCAGCGATAAATGCAGGTTTTCCAATTGGCTTCATGCTAGAAGTTTACTGCGGGGATTTTGCCCTAGCGAGATCTCATTCTCGATAGGAACTCAATGGTCCTCGGCTTACTAGCTTTTTCAAAGAAGTCCTTGGCCTCACCCTGTTCGTAGATCTGTCCCTGCTCGAGGAAGATAACCCAGTCGGCTACTTCCCGAGCAAAGGAAAGCTCGTGAGTTGCCATCAAGATTGTGGTTCCACCAGCTTTGAGCTCGCGAATTAGATCTAGAACCTCACCGACTAGCTCTGGATCCAGTGCACTGGTTACTTCATCCAAAAGCAAAACTTTAGGCTCCATGGCAACCGCGCGGATTATTGCCGCTCTTTGCTGCTGGCCTCCTGAAATCTTGTCTGGGTATGACTCTCCTCGATCACCCAGTCCTATTCGGGTCAGCCAGCTTTGGGCAAGCTTGATGGCGGCATCCCTGTCCATTTTCTTTACGTGCCTGAGAGCAAGAGTGATGTTATTCAGGATGCTCAGATGACTAAAGAGATTGAAGGACTGAAAGACAAGTCCAATCTGGGCTCTTATGAGGTCCTGGTTTACACCCGGCGCGGAAACTTCTTCACCGTCCAGGAAAATCTGCCCATCGGTGAGATCTTCAATCTGATTCACGCAACGAAGCAGGGTAGATTTTCCAGAACCCGATGATCCAATCAAAGCGACAATTTGGCCTGGAAAAACTTCTAAGTCAACACCGTTGATTACCCTGCGGTCACCGTAGAACTTCTTTAGTCCAACAACTTTTAGCCTTGGGCGATTCCAGTCGATCACAGTGTGACCCCCTGCTGCTCGCGGGAAGTGAACCTTGCCGAGATTCTGTCGGCAAGGCGGATGGTTGGAATCGCAAGCAAGACAAATAGCAATCCAGCCACCACATAAGGGGTGAAGTTGGCAAACTTCGCAACTTCAATCTGAGCTCCCCGAACTGCATCGATTGCACCAAGCACAGAAATTAGACCAACGTCCTTTTGCAAAGCGATGAAATCATTCATCAAAGGTGGAACTACTTTTCTAACTGCCTGAGGCAAAACAACCAATCGCATCGACTTGGAATAGGAAAGACCGAGTGATCTAGCAGCCAGGCGCTGCGAGGAATGAACTGATTCAATACCTGCTCGAAATACCTCAGACACGTAAGCGCTATAGGTAATTGTGAGTGCAACGATGCCAAGTACCTCGGCTGGGATTCTTCCAAGAAATTCAAGTCTTAGTCCAGGTATTCCAAATCCAACCAGGTACAAAACAATGATTAACGGAAGGCCCCTAAATAGGTCAACGTAACCTTTAGAAAGTACGCGCAGCGGGAAAAACACCGGGGACTTAAGTGTGCGGATAATTGCCAGCAACAACCCAAAGACAAGAACCAGAATTGCTGCTGCAACCAGCACTCGAAGATTCAGCAGCAGTCCGTCGATAACTCTTGGGAAACTGGCTACCGCCACATCCCAGTTGAAAAATGACTGCTCGACTCGCTCCCAGCCGGGAGTTGCAATCAGACCAAACCAGACAATTACTGCAAAGGCTAAAGTGCTGGCAAGAGAAATCCAGACCGAGCGCTTGCGCTGCGCTTTGCGATATTCGCGCCTGTCTTTCTCTGCTTGAGAAAGCTCTTGCTCATTTAGGTCCATGGCTCGATCCAAATAGAAATAGGTGGGGCATTTGCTGCCCCACCTATTTTCTCAGGTTTTTATTACTTTAGAACTGGGGCGCCTGCAAAGTCTGCTAGCCAAATGCTCTCAAGCTCAGCAAGCCTTCCGCTTGCGCGAAGAGCGTCAACTGCTGCCGATACAGCTGCAGTCAAAGGTGATCCCTTATCTAGTACTAGACCAAAGCTATCTCCGGCTTCTGCTCCAGCTAGCTGACCCAGAATGATTCCTCCGTCAAGCTCAACGGCGGTTAGGAAGAAGGCAGTTGGAAGGTCAACAACTATTGCATCAACCTGGCCGCTAGCAAGAGCTGCCTTGGCATCGTCGTTGGAGTTGAACGCCTGAGCACCAGATGTTGGCATGATTACGTTCTCAATTGCCGAGAAGCTGGTTGTTCCGGTAGCTGCACCAATCAACAGACCCTTTAGATCTGCAAGTGACTTAGCGCCAGCCGCAGCTGAACCCTTGACTGTAATTACAGTCTGAGCAGTTTCGTAGTAGGCGGAAGAGAAGTCAATTGCTTCTGCACGCTCAGGAGTGATTGAGTACTGCTGCAAGTTGAAATCAAAAGTCTTGGCTCCTGGAGCAATTGCCTCATCGAAAGTGGTGCGGACCCAAATTACGTCCTCTGGAGCAAAGCCAAGTTCAGCGGCTACTGCGTAAGCAACTGCAGCCTCAAAGCCTTCGGCGTTCTCTGGAGCATCGCCAACAACCCATGGCTCGTAAGCCGGTAGTCCGGTTCCGATGGTTAGCTTGCCAGCAGTGATGGTTGGAAGTTCGTTAGGTGCCGCCTCAGGTGTTGCCGCTGGTGCGCAGCCACTGAGTGTGAATGCAAGAGCAGCTGAAGTCGCAAGTGCGATGGCTACTTTTTTAATGGAAATAGACATTTGTCTCCTATTTGAGTTTGTGGGGTTTTCCCGCTCTAAATTTACCGCACGAGCTGGTCTAAAGGGTGAAGCTGGGTCTTTTGCTAGCTTCTAGGGCGGAGCTCGGCAACCATTGGGCAAACAAAAGGATCGGCGTTATTGCTAAGCCCCACCTTGTTTAGGTGCTTCATGATGGCAACATAGCTTGCCAATAGGTTCATCTCAACCAGTGTGACTTCGTGCTTGCGGCAATACTCAACCACGATCTCGTGAGCTTTTCTGAGGTTAGGTCTTGCCATCGAGGGGAACAAGTGGTGTTCAACCTGGTAGTTCAGTCCCCCCATGAGGTTGTCCTTAAGCCAAGAGCCTCTGATGTTTCTTGAGGTTAGAACCTGTCTAGAAAAGAAGTCGAGTTTGGCCTCTTTAGCAACCAAGGGCATGCCCTTGTGGTTTGGAGCAAAGGCAGCTCCCATGAAAAAGCCAAAGGCCATCATCATCACAAACCACAGCGCCAGACCCCAGATTGGGCCAAACAGGATTGCAAAGACAACATAAGGAGTTAGCTGACGAATCATCATCAGAGAGAACTCCAGGATTCGAATGGAGAGCTTTCGGTCTTTTCGGACCAGGCCAGCAAAAGAATCAACTAGTAGGTCAAAACCGGTGAATAAAAGAAGTAGCGGGAAAAGATACCCCTGTCGGTCCGACAGCCAGCGCTCAATGCCACGCTTTGACTCCTTTGACTCGGTGGTGAAGCTGAGCACACGTATTGCGATGTCCGGATCTTCACCGATCTGGTTTGGGCGCTGGTGGTGCTTGTTGTGCTTGCGCAGCCAGAATCCGTAGCTAAGACCAGCGAACAAGTTGGCAAGCAAAAGACCTGTCCAGTCGTTGGCTTTGTTGTTTCTAAAGACCTGTCGGTGCGAGGCTTCGTGGGCGATAAACCCATACTGAGCACTTAGTACACCAAGACCTGCAACAAGAACGAAGGCCGCGATTAGCCAAAGCTTGTTCTCCTGGGATAAGGCTGCAAGATAGCCACTCAGGGTCCAAAAACCAGCGGCAGCGATTGTTAGCACAATAAGTCGCATGATGTAGAAGCTGGGCTTTTTTGAAAGAAGTCCGGCATCTCTAACCTGAGCCAACACCTGATTGAAGTGAGTGGTCGATTTAGTTGCCAGCATGGTCATTGTGAAAGTCTAACTGGGTACTCTGTCAAACTCCTGCCAGGAAAGCGCCTACCTTCGGGCGAAATGCTCTTGAGACAGGTCCTGCCCTTTGGATCCAAAAAAGGCAAGTCCCGCAACTACAACGGACAGCACCATAACGGCGATGATCCCTACCCCGCTTATGGCCATCAGGGATGTAATCTCGTTGAATTCAAGAACTAGAGGGGTGTTTAGCTCCACATCGGCCTGGACGATGCTGATTGCTGACATCTGGGCTATTCCTCTCGGGGCGGTTTGGCTGATGGTCAAATTTGGCCAAATTGCCACTTGGCCTTCAACCAGCTTATCCCGAGATTCCAGCATCTGACACGCCCGAGCAGTCCGTCTGAGCCCCTTTATTTGGCGCAAATTAGGAGTTCTTACCTTAGAAAACCCTGATAACGGGTGCTAGGTTAAGAGACGTGTAAGTGATGCGAGGAAGCATCGTCGATGAAATTGGTCCCCGATGAGTCCTTGGCAGCTTGCCTCTCTCAGCTGAAAGGAACAACAAATTATGAGTGAATCAGGTTTCCTGGTCGTTTATAACGGCTTCTCCCTAGGAATAGCGGCGATGCTTTTCACCACCATTTTCCTAATTGTGGCTCGCGAGCGCGTATTGCCTCGCTACCGCATGGCGGTTTTGGTTTCTGCAACAGTGACCGGTATCGCTGCCTATCACTACTTCAGAATGTTTGACAGCTTCAACCACGTATTTGGCCCAGACGCAATTGAGGGTGCCGTGTACAACGTTGGCTACCGCTACGTTGACTGGTTCCTAACTGTGCCACTACTTCTAGTCGAGACCATTGCAGTTCTTGCTCTAGCTAAGTCAGCTCAGTCTGCACTACTAGTTCGTCTAGTACCTGCTGCAGCCTTGATGATTGGTCTTGGTTACCCAGGAGACGCTGGCCTAGACATCGGTGGCCTATCTGCTTCAATGTGGGGTCTACTATCAACAATCCCATTCCTATACATCCTGTACATCTTGTTCGTTGAGCTAGGTAAGAACCTAAACAAGCAGAGCAAGCAGGTTCAGAGAAGACTGAAGGAACTACGCCTTCTTCTTCTAGCAACCTGGGGTGTCTACCCAATCGCGTTCATCGCTAACATGAACTCTGTTGGATTCAATGAGCAGGGCTTTGTTCTTCGTGAGACCGGATACACCATCGCTGACATCTTGGCGAAGTGTCTATTCGGCCTAATGATCTTCTCGATCGCTCGTATGAAGAGCGCCGAGGACGACAAGGCATTTGCAGCTTCAGAGTTCAAGGGCAAATAAGCCTCAGATCTAAAGCTAAAGACAAAAGGCGTCGGGAAACCGGCGCCTTTTGTTTTGCCCTGATTTTGTAGTCAAATAGGCGCTGACCGGGCTATCAGCCGCCCGTGCAGTTGCCTGAGCCAGCTGGAGCACTCGAGATAGTTGCAGCCGAAGGGGTATTCCAGTATTGTTTTGACCAATACCTTTCAACCCAAGGAGCAACCGCCATGTCAGAACTGCGAATCTCGCAATCTGCTGGTTTTGCTATGGGTATGTCAATGATGTCTATGGAGCGAATGCTCTAGACGCTTAGTCTCTAACGTGTTTTTTCAACGGTGAACTAAGCCGCGAGGGTGAAGCCTCGCAAAAAAACCTCTCAACCAAATATCTCAACTTCAAAAGACGATTTCAATTGTCTATAACCCAATCAACTCAACCAGTAATTCTCCAACTGTTAGTGCAACACCTACGAAAGAAAAAGGACAAAAAATGAGCACAGATCCAGCCAAGTGGGGCTTTGAGACTGCACAGATTCACGCAGGCGCACAGCCAGATCCAACCACCAACTCACGAGCTACACCTATCTACCAGACAACTGCTTATACGTTTAACTCAAGTGAGCACGCAGCAAAGCTTTTTGGTCTAGCTGAGTTTGGAAATATCTACACCCGAATCATGAATCCAACTCAGGATGTAGCAGAGAAGCGCATCGCGGCACTTGAAGGTGGCACAGCAGCATTGCTTCTTGCTTCTGGTCAGGCTGCTGAAACTTTTGCAATCTTGAATATTGCTCAAGCTGGCGACCATATAGTTTCATCATCAAACGTTTACGGTGGAACCTACAACCTATTCAAGTACACACTTCCAAAACTTGGAATCACAACTACTTTTGTAGAGAACCAGGATGACCT
>CAMAXJ010000050.1 GCA_945862155.1 Rhodoluna limnophila | reverse complement strand
GGAGTCGAGTAAAACAGCATTGAAGATACACCCGTAGAAGAGTCAGAATCCAAATATCGGACGGGGGTTCAATTCCCCCCATCTCCACCATGTTCAATAAAGCCCAGGGATTTCCTTGGGCTTTATTGCATTGCTAAAGGCAATGAACCCGGCTTTTCAAGTAAATTAACACCCAGAGCTTCATTTATCGAACTGGAAGTAAGCAAGATTTTGACCATGGAACAATTCACTAGCAATTGCCTGAACTTAGGGTTCAAGCTTCCGATCGGAGACTTGCATGTCTAAGCCAGTTATAGCCGTAGTCGTACCTTCCTATAAGGTCATTTCTCATGTTGTTGAGACCCTGTCAGAAATCGGCAAGGAAGTTTCCTACATCTTCGTCGTTGACGACGCTTGCCCAGAAGGTTCTGGAAAGCTGGTTCAAGAAAAAGTCTCTGACTCGCGCGTGAAGGTAATCTTCCACGAGGAGAACTTAGGTGTTGGCGGGGCAATGATTACCGGTTACAAGGCGGCATTGGAAACGGACGCAAACATCATCGTCAAATTAGATGGCGATGGCCAGATGGATCCAGCCCTAATCAATGAGCTCATCGCCCCAATTGTAAACGGTCGCGCTGACTACACCAAAGGCGATCGACTAGATACCCTAACCGGATTGAGCCAGATGCCAAGCATCCGTCTTTTTGGAAACGCCGGACTTTCACTGCTTACGAAAATTTCGACCGGATACTGGAACATGACTGATCCAACCAACGGATACACCGCGATTCATCGCGATGTTCTAAAAGCCTTGCCACTGGGAATGTTGAGTAAGCGGTTCTTCTTTGAATCGGATATGTTGTTCAGACTCAGTCTGTATCGCGCCGTGGTTTGGGATGTCCCAATGCAGGCACGATATGGAACAGAGAAAAGTAACTTGAGCATCATCAAGACGCTCTGGGAATTTCCTTGGAAGCATTTTAAGAATTTCCATAAGAGACTTTTTTACAACTACTACCTTCGTGATGTTTCAGCTGCATCAATCGAACTTCCACTAGGTTTTGCTCTGTGGTGGTTCGGGTTGATATTTGGTATCGCCTCGTACAACCAGTCAATGGCAACTGGGGTTGCAGCAACGACCGGAACTGTGATGATTTCGGTGGTGCCCTTGATTCTCGGGTTCCAGCTTCTGTTGGCGTTTGTAAGTCACGATGTATCAGCAGTTCCCACCAGGCCTCGCCATAAAGGGGAACTACCTTGGTAGCAAAGCTCAGGGCTGAGCACGGGCTAATTTTTATTCCTTTTGTCCTAGCTCTATGGTCGATAAGTCGCGTCTGGACAGTACTTCCGTCGATCATGCAGGACGAGTACATCTATACCAGCCAAGCTAAGAACCTTCCCTTCGCGGAGCAGTTCTACTCGAACTACCTTTTCTCTCTGATTATGGGGATTACAAACTCTTGCGGTGACGAGTTCTACGGCTGTACCAAGACCATTAACTCTTTCTTCTTTATGGGCACCGTCCTACTTACATTCTTGATCGCACTTAGGTTCCTAACTTTCCGTTGGTCTGTTTTTGTCGCGTCAGTGACCGCATTGAGCCCAATTGCAATTCCTGTTTCGTACTTCATGCCCGAAACCATGTATTTCTCAATGATGACTCTCACAATCTGGCTAACTCTCGTGGTTTCAAAGCGGGACACTTGGCTGCTCTGGGTAGTTTCAGGTCTGAGCCTTGGGGCAACTGCCCTGGTCAAACCCCACGCTGTATTCATGTTGCCAGCTTTTGTGATCTTCGCTTTCATCTATGCCTACAAAAAAGCTGATTCGAACTGGCTAAAGGCATTCACAGCTGGGGCAACAGTAGCAGTGGGCTTTTTGATCACGAAGTTTGGTTTGGGCTTTGCATTTGCCGGTACAGAGGGTCTTAAGTTATTCGGTGGCTACGGAACTCCTGTTGGTGCTCTCACCGGTGCAGCAGCAGCTGAAGATGTAGTGGTTGGAACAGATTCAGTAGCCCGCTCGGGTCTAGAAGTACTGCTAACAGTTGCTTCAACTCATTTCCTTGCGCACGCTTCGGCAATGTTGCTACTGGCTGGCATTCCTCTCTTTCTTGCGCTCCGGGTTAGCTACTCAGTTGTGAAAACTAAGCAGCCTATTGGCGAAGTTAGCGCGCTGTTTATTTTGGTTGCGCTGATTACAGTTTCCATGGTTGGCGTTGTGGCTTTGTTTGAGGCTTACGTCACAGCCAGTGGTGACGACCACAGCGACCGGCTAATTCTTCGCTACTACGAGTTTTTGATTCCCCAGTTTGTTGTGATGGGACTGTTGCTACCAAGATTCACAGATTCAAAGCGCCTCTTCAGGATCATTCAGGGTTCAATCGTTGTTGCCGCCTCGATGTTCTTCACCATCTATTACCCTCCAACTTTTGACAAGCAGTACTCAGACTCCTCAACCTTGCCTGGGATTGGCGACAGCCAAGCATTCTTTGTGTTTGTAGGCATCTTTGTCAGCTGCGCGGTGATTTTCTGGATCGTAAATCCCGAGCGCGGGAACCTAGCAATTGGACGTTTCATAATGCCATCGGCGTTGATTCTTGCGTTAGTTATGTCACAAAACAAATTGATAGAGATCAATGGAACACCTGCATACTTTGATCAGGCTGGGTGGGGCACAAGAGAATACCTAGAAGAAGTTCCTGGTGATCGAATTATGGTCGTCGGCCAAACCCGAACCGAGGTATTCACAGTGAAGTTCTGGATTGACGAAGCAAACATTAAGGACCTTTTGGTAGTTGAGGGAAGTGTAATTGCTGCCGATAATGTTTCCGAGTCTGACTATGTTGTGACTCTTGGAAACATCGGAGTTGATTTTGCACACGAGGTAGTCACCGAAGGTGAAGGATACAAACTCGTAAAGGTTCTGCGCTAGTAATGGTGGATACCAACTGGCTACTTCTAAACGGCACAATTCTTTTCGAAATTATCGGGACTCTTGCCTTTGCCCTATCGGGGCTTATTGAGGCAGCTCGAAAGAAACTTGATCTCGTCGGCATGGCTATGGTTTCTGGTTTAGCTGCCTTTGGCGGGGGAACGCTTAGGGACATACTTTTGGACCGCAGGCCTTTTTTCTGGTTTGAGAATGATATTTGGGTCTGGATAATCATCGCTATTTGCTTAGGCTCTCTCTTGTTTATGAGATCCCGCCACTTGGAGCCAACCGAACGTGCAATGCAGTGGCCTGATGCTATTGGCCTTGGGGCTTTTACTGCGGGTGGAACTCAGTTGGCGTTGAATGCTGGAGTACCGGCCGTGATTTCAGTAATCATGGGTGTTTTGACCGCCATCTTTGGTGGCGTGCTTCGAGACATAGTGGTGAATGAAATCCCAAAGGCCTTTAGTGATCACATTCCGTACGCAGTTATCGCATTTACTGGGGGCTGGGTTGTAGTGGGCTTGAATCTGCTAAACGCAGATGCCTTCGTTGCTGTGGCTATTGGAGCTATCTTCACAATCGTTCTTAGAGTTCTAGCTCTGCTTTTTGGGTGGCGCTTGCCGATTTGGAAGATTTAGTCTCTAAGCAAAAGGCCCTAGCTGCCAGCTAGATAGTTGTCTTGAATGCTGCACTCTTTAGTCCCACCGGGAAGTCGATGTCTGTTCCGAGCAATCCAACGATAGACAATTTTGGCTAGCCAAGACGTCGGCGGAGTTTTCATCAAAAACCCTGCCATGCGATAGAGCAAGTTTGATTGCATCTGAAGTATCGCAGCCGCCGCCAAGTGCCCACCTAGATTGAAAGTTTGTTCAGATCCTTTTTCCACTAGCCAGATCTCGGAGCGCACCTGTTTTTCAGTAAGGCCAAAACTCGACGGTTCAATTTTCTGGAACGCTACGTAAGAGGGGAAGACTTTCATGTGGCGAATACCAAATTCAAGGTTTAGTTGACAGAATTTGCAGTCCCCGTCGTAGATCAAGACTGGTTTCGATGTCATAAATCCAGCTTAATCCCAATAAATCATTGGGCTTCCTCTAGGAACTCAGTATTGGAGCTAAACTCTAAGTACGGCCTTTGGGCAAGCAAATCTTGTTTGGCTTGGGTAGGGCACAATCAAATTCGGATTGAAGCATTGGCGCTTTGGTGCGCACATATAAAGGAAGTTTTTTATGACTCTGGCAATCAGAGAAGATCTTAGAAACGTTGCAATCGTGGCTCACGTTGACCACGGAAAGACAACGCTGGTTGACGCCATGCTTCGCCAGACCGGAGCCTTCGGAGAGCACAGCAACCTCGGTGAGCGTTTGATGGACTCTGGGGATCTGGAAAAGGAAAAGGGAATCACCATCCTTGCCAAGAACACCGCCATTAGCTATTCCGGTAAAGCAGCCGAGGGCAAGACAATCACCATTAACGTAATTGACACCCCGGGCCACGCCGACTTCGGTGGCGAGGTTGAGCGAGGCATCTCAATGGTTGACGGCGTCGTACTTTTGGTTGATGCCAGCGAGGGGCCACTTCCTCAGACGCGCTTCGTACTTCGCAAGGCAATGGAATCCAACTTGCCTGTGATCTTGCTAGTGAACAAAACTGACCGACCAGACGCACGAATCGACGAAGTAGTTGAGGAAACTCACGATTTGCTTTTAGGTCTTGCTAGCGACCTATCTGACGATGTTCCAGAACTCGATGTTGACGCAATTTTGAACTTGCCTGTTATTTACGCATCCGGTCGTGCCGGAGCTGCATCGCTAAACAAGCCAGAAAACGGATCTTTACCCGACAACGCAGATCTAGAGCCATTGTTTGCTGCAATCTTGAAATACATTCCAGCTCCAAAGTATGACGCTGATGCTCCGCTTCAGGCCCACGTGACAAACCTCGACGCTTCTCCTTTCTTGGGTCGTCTTGCACTACTTCGTATCTTCAACGGAACAATCAAAAAAGGTCAGCAAGTGGCCTGGGTAAGACAAAACGGTGAAACTCAAACCGTGAAGATCACCGAGCTACTAATTACTCGGGCACTTGAGCGATTCCCGACTGATCAGGCAGGCCCTGGAGACATCGTGGCGGTTGCCGGTATCGAAGAAATCACTATCGGTGAAACTCTTGCCGATCCAGATGATATTCGACCACTTCCACTAATCACAGTAGATGATCCTGCAATCTCGATGACCATCGGTATCAATACCTCTCCTATGGCTGGTCGTGTTAAAGGTGCCAAGGTAACTGCACGATTGGTAAAAGATCGCCTAGACCGCGAACTCGTTGGAAACGTTTCCATTCGAGTGCTTCCAACCGAGCGACCAGACGCCTGGGAAGTTCAAGGCCGTGGCGAGTTGGCACTAGCCATTCTGGTTGAGCAGATGCGACGCGAAGGCTACGAGCTCACCGTAGGTAAGCCACAGGTAGTGACAAAGAAAGTTGATGGAAAACTTCACGAACCGGTTGAAGATTTGACCATTGACGTTCCAGAAGAGTTCTTGGGGGCAATCACCCAGTTGCTTGCTTCTCGCAAGGGTCGAATGAAGAACATGATCAACCATGGCACTGGATGGGTTCGCATGGAGTTCATGGTTCCATCTCGTGGGCTAATTGGTTTCCGAACTGAGTTTCTAACCACCACTCGTGGAACCGGAATTGCCAACGCAATTTCAGCAGGCTATGAGCCATGGTTTGGTGAAATTGTCACCCGAACCAACGGTTCGCTGATTTCTGACCGCGCTGGAGCTGTAACTCCGTTTGCCCTAATTGGTTTGCAGGACCGAGGAACGTTCTTCGTTGAACCAACCGATGAGGTTTACGCCGGTCAGGTAGTTGGAGAGAACGCTCGCGCTGAGGACATGGAAGTCAACATCACCAAGGAAAAGAAGCTCACCAACATGAGAGCTTCTTCTAGTGAAGAGTTTGAGAAGCTGACTCCTCCAAGAAAGCTGTCTTTGGAAGAATGTCTTGAATTTGCCCGCGAGGATGAGTGCGTTGAGGTAACTCCAGAAGGTACCCGTATTCGCAAGCTAGAACTGGACCCTAACATCAGAGCTCGCGCTGCCTCTGCCAGAAAACGAGCTAGCGAGAGCTAAAACACTTAGAGTTGTGGTTATGGCAAAAGCTGGTTTCAACCCCAAAAAGGTGCTCCTGGTGCATGCGCATCCAGATGATGAGTCGCTTTTTACCGGCCACGTAATCGCAGAGCGAGCTTCAGCAGGAGCTGAAGTGATGGTTCTGACTCTTACTCGTGGCGAACGAGGAAGAGTAAAACTCGAGGACCTAAAGCCACTCGAAGGAAAT
>CAMAXJ010000049.1 GCA_945862155.1 Rhodoluna limnophila | reverse complement strand
ACTCCGATGACTCCAATTGGGTCATTGAAGGTAATGCTCATTCCCCCGGCCACCGGAATCTGTTTGCCGATTAGTCTCTCGGGGGCTGCGGAGTAGTACTCCAGAACATTTCTGACGTGGGTGGCCTCCCAACGGGCCTGCGAAATTGGGTGCCCAGAGTTTCTCACTTCTAGAAGGGCAAGTTCCTCGATGTGTTTTTCCACCTCGGATGCGAAATCGTGCAGGACCCTCGCTCGGTCGGCCGGGTTTAGCTTGGCCCACTTTTTCTGAGCCAGTTGAGCCTTGGCAATCGCCTCATCGGTCTGCTCGAGTGAGGTGTGTTCTACCGATGCAATCACTTCCTCGGTGGCTGGGTTGATTACCTGAAAGGTCATTTTGCTCCTCTGTATGAAGTTGCTGCGGAAACCAAAGACTTGAAAAGGTCCAGGTTCTCCAGGGTCTGCTCCGGGTGCCACTGAACGGCCAAACCAAACGGGTAGTCCTCCAGCTCAATAGCCTCGACAATCCCGTCAGGGCTCACGGCCGATACCTTCAGCCCCTCACCAACCGCGTCGATTGCCTGGTGGTGGTAAAGGGCTGCGCCTGGCACCTTAGAACCAACCACGCTGCCCAACAGGCTGCCCTCAAAAACCTCAATGTCCATGTCCGAAAACACCCCGCCACCTTTCTGGTAGCGGTTGTCTCCCACCACTTCGGGAAGATGTTGGATCAGGCTTCCACCGCGGTGGATGTTCAGCATCTGGGCACCGCGGCAGATGCCCAGGAATGGAAGTTCCACCTCAATGGCAGCGTCCAAAATCTCGTTTTCAAGTGCATCGCGAAGTCGGTCTGGTTCCTCTGCATTTTCATGAGGGGTCTGTCCGTAGCGAGCGGACTCGACGTCTCTACCGCCGCAAATGACTAAGCCATCGAGAGAGGCAACAATGGTTCGTGCTCCTTCGGCATCCAGCTGCTGAGGTGGAATGAGAATTGCAAGGCCTCCAGCGCGGGTTACGCCTTCAATGTAAAAGGCTGGAATCATCGCCATTTCAGTGTCCCAAACCCCGGTCTGTCCGCGTTGGCGGTAGGTGGTGAGACCAATTCTCGGTTTAGACACGTTCGAAACCTCTTACTCTCTCCCACTCGGTGACGGCAGATTCAAAGTCGCGAATCTCGGTCCTTGCGTAGTGCACGTAGTGGTTTACGACTGCATCCCCAAAGACTTCGCGGGCAATCTTTGAGTTGGCAAACAGCTCGGTTGCCTCGCGCATCGTGGACGGAATGTGTGGTTTGTCCGAGGCGTAGCCGTTACCTACCGTCATATCCTCCAGCTCTAAGTTGTTTTCGATTCCGTAGATACCGGCCGCGATCATGGCTGCAGTTGCAAGGTATTGGTTTACGTCTCCTCCGGGAACTCGGTTTTCCACCCGAAGTCCGTGGCCCTGTCCAACCACGCGAAGTGCGAGGGTACGGTTGTCCAAACCCCAGGCAATAGCAGTTGGCGCAAAGCTGCCCTCAACATAGCGCTTGTAGGAGTTGATCTGAGGTGCGTAGAACAGCGAGAATTCGCGCATTAATTTGATTTGACCCGCGAGGAAACTCTTGAAGGTCTTGGACATGCCCCTCGGGTCAGACTTATCTGCGAAGACGGCACCGCCATCCAGTGACCGGAACGACATGTGGATGTGGCAGGAGTTTCCCTCGCGCTCGTTGTACTTGGCCATGAAGGTAAGTGACTTGCCGTGTTTTTCAGCAATCATCTTGGCACCGGATTTGTAAACGCCGTGGTTATCGCAAGTAGTCATTACTTCGTCATACAAAAATGCAATTTCTTGCTGGCCTAAGTTACATTCGCCCTTTACGCCTTCGCAGTACATGCCTGCATCGTCCATAGAGTTTCGGATTTCACGAAGCATCGGCTCGACCCTAGTTGAGGCAAGTAGGTCGTAGTCGACGTTGTAATCGGTGGACGGCTTTATGTCTTTGTAACCCTTGGCCCAGGCTTCTCTGAAGGTGTCATCAAAAACGATGAACTCAAGTTCAGTTCCCACCATGGCCTTCATGCCGAGTTTTTCTAACTTGTCGGTCTGGGCCTTAAGGATTGAACGAGGGGATTGGGGAATAACTTCGTGCGAGGTGGTGTGAAGGTCGGTGGTGACAATTACGCTTCCTGGCAGCCAAGGAGCCATTCGCATGGTTTTCATATCCGGAACCATTGCCATGTCGGAATAGCCGGTATCCCACGACGAGATCTCGTAGCCCTGGATGGTGTTGTTTTCGATGTCAACGGCCAGAAGGTAGTTGCAACACTCGGCAGCATGGCCGGCAATGTTGTCTAGGAAATGTCGGGCGGCAACTCTTTTCCCGATGAGCCGTCCCTGCATGTCGGTGAAGGCCATGATGACGGTGTCGATTTCACCAGCCTTATAAAGAGATTTGAGCTGATCCATCGAAATGTAGCCTTTGGTGGCCATAAGTTATTTCCTCTTCTTTGAGGTTGGTTTTCCAACCCTTAGATTACTTTAGAGCCGATGGCTCCCCTTAAGTGAGCCCAGAACTGGGGGCTAGGGCCCCTAAAGGCGGGCTAGCTTGTTCAGAAGGTAAACAAAACTCTTTTGGCCAAAGGTTGCTCCTAGCCCCCCGAAGGGGTCTAAAGTTCGAAGGGAAACAACCAATCACAATGCCGTGATGGAAGCGCCTCGATCCTCGAGGCGAAATTCTGAAGCGGCGGATAGGAAACCGAATGGCTTCGGAACACATGAAGGTCTCAGGCGTCACATATAAAAAGCCTGAAGATGGATATTTTGAAAAACGCCAGCTGACTCGCGCCGCTGGTCTTTTGGGTCTCTGGGGACTGGCAATAGCTGCAGTTATCTCAGGGGATTTCTCTGGATGGAACTTCGGTCTAGACGTAGGTGGCTTTGGTGGCCTTTTGATTGCCTTCGGAATTTTGGTAATCATGTACTACGGTCTGATGTTCTCAATCGGTGAAATGGCAGCAGCCATGCCTCACACCGGAGGTGCTTACTCATTTGCGCGAACAGCGATTGGTCCCTGGGGTGGATTCATCACCGGACTCGCTGAGACTATTACCTACGTTGCAACAACTGCCGTTATTGTCTTCTACTCAGCAGGTTACGCCAATGCAATCTCAACTGAACTTATTGGAGTTTCACTTCCAGCTTGGGTTTGGTGGGTAATTCTCTACGTGGTCTTTATTATTCTTAACGCCGCTGGATCTCACACTGCGTTTAGATTTGCAATTATCGTCGCAGTTATTTCTCTAGCGATTATTCTTGTCTTCTCTTTGATGGCAGCGTTCTCTGGGCTATTTAGTTGGGATAACCTATGGAACATTGTTCCAGCAGAGGGACAGAGTACTTTCTTGCCATTTGGTTGGGAGGGTATCTTATGGGCGATTCCATTTGGTGTTTGGTTCTTCCTAGGTATCGAGGAACTTCCTCTTGCCGCTGAGGAAGCCAAGAACCCAGCAAAAGATATTCCAAAGGCTGGCCTGTGGGCTCGTACCACTTTGATCGTTGCTGGTCTGTTGATTCTGTTCCTAAACACTGGAATTGTTGGAGCAGAGGAGCTTCGCTTAGCGGGAGAGCCACTACTTGATGGATTCCGAGTGATGGTTGGCGATCAGTTAGCTGCTCTATTCGGGCTAATTGCCCTAATTGGTTTACTCGCTTCCCTACAGGGAATCATGTTTGCTTACGCAAGAAACATGTTCTCTCTCTCTAGGGCTGGCTACTACCCTCGTGGTCTATCAGTGACTAACAGTAAGAACGTCCCATTGGTTGCTCTTATTGTTGGTGGAGTAATTGGCTTTGTAGCATTGCTAGCCATCGAGGTTCTAAAGTCCGTGGACGCTGAAGGTGCCGGAGCAGTTGCCGGAGCTATCGTTCTAAACATCGCCGTTTGGGGAGCCATGCTCGCCTACATGATGCAGGCCGTTAGCTTCCTAATCCTGCGCCGCAAGCTACCAAAGCTAAAGCGCCCTTACGTTTCACCATGGGGTGTTCCAGGAGCATGGGCTGCAGCAATAATCGCCGGTATCTCATTCGTTGGATACCTAATCAACCCAGCGTTCCAGACCGCTATTGCAGGTATCGCAGTGATTTACCTAATCATGTTGGTTATCTTTGCGGTCTATGGAAGACACAACCTGGTCCTCGCTCCTGAAGAGGAATACGCAGTAAACAACTCTAAGAAGTAAAACAAGCTATGTGAAACGGGCCGGCAAGTTGCCGGCCCGTTTTCACGGATGGATTGAAATGGCCTACGTAGGAACCCTAGATCTTTTCACTATTGGAATTGGTCCTTCCTCTTCCCACACCGTGGGTCCGATGCGCGCATCTCGCGCTTTCGCTCTAGAGATCCCAAAGCCAGAAATTGTCACCCGCATTCAAATAACTCTTTACGGATCTCTAGCGGCCACCGGAGCCGGCCACGGCACAACCAATGCTTTGGTTGCTGGACTTGCAGGTCAGAGGCCTGAGGAGTGTAACCCTGCCGAAGTGCTAACCCTTTTTGAAAAAGCAAAGGCAAGTGGCGAGATCTCGCTTCTTGGACACAAGGTTTCATTTGCTGAGTCAGATTTACTCTTTGAGCGCAAAGAACGGTTGGACAAGCATTCAAACGGGATGCGGTTTAAGGCATTTGCTGGCGACCAGCTTGTTCACACCGCTGTCTTCTTCTCGGTGGGTGGGGGATTTATCGAAAGCGAAACCGAGGTTATTGAAATCCGCAAGGATGTCCCATTTCCCTACCAGTCAGCAGTTGAGCTGCTGATACACGCAAATTCCCAGAACTCCACCATGGCAGAGATCGCCTATCGCAACGAAGTTGCCATTCACGGCGAAGAATCTGTCAACGCAAGGCTGATTGCAATCTGGAGCGCGATGAAGGCTTGCATCGAATCAGGCCTCAACGTCGACGGAACACTACCTGGCTACCTAAATGTTTCAAGAAGAGCTCAGGGCATGGCAAAGCGCTTGGAGGAAATGTCGCAGTCGGAAAATGCAGCAGGAGATCTAACTGCGGAATGGTTGCAGGCATTTGCAATTGCGGTTAACGAAGAAAATGCAGCCGGCATGAGAGTGGTCACAGCGCCAACCAATGGAGCTGCGGGAATCATCCCCGCGGTGGCATATTTTGCAAACAAGTTCCGTGGCATTTCAGATGAGAAAATCGCGCGCGATTACCTACTAACCTGTGGAGCGATCGGCGCACTTTACAAACTAAACGCTTCCATCTCAGGAGCTGAAGCTGGTTGCCAGGGAGAAGTTGGCTCTGCTTGCTCGATGGCTGCTGCGGGAATCACCGCTGTGCTCGGTGGTACAAATGAGCAAATAGAAAACGCCGCGGAAATTGCAATGGAGCACAACCTTGGGTTAACTTGTGATCCGGTTGGTGGCTTCGTGCAACTACCATGCATTGAAAGAAATGCCATTGCCGCCGGAACTGCGGTTGCGGCTATGAGACTTGCATTGCTGGGTGATGGTGAGCACAAGATCTCACTCGATACCGTGATTGAAACAATGCGTCAGACCGGAGTAGATATGTCCACCAAATACAAGGAGACCTCAATGGGTGGTCTTGCTGTGAACGTAGTGGAGTGTTAGCGGCAAAGGGATCAGCAGCAGACTTAAAACGATAAACCCCGCTCGAAGGCGGGGTTTATCGTTTCTGTAATCTAAAACAGAAGAGCAATTCCTAAGAATACATAGATTCCGAAGAATATTGTTGGTGTGACATACCGAATTACATCAACCCAATTTGTAAACCGAATCAGCTGCATCGACAGTTTTGATTTGGTCTTTAGTGCTCTGATCTCAGCTAAGAGAGCACGAGCTTCAGTTGCAGTTGAATACTGGGCTAAATAGCCGAATATTCCTGATGCCAACAGGATTCCCATGGTAGCAATGCGCACTTCAATGGCTGAATCTGCCAGTCCATCGTTGATCAGTGCGATAGTCACAATCAGCAAAAATGTTGGGGCAAGCTGCGAAAAAATCACCTGATTGCGGAGTTTGTTCCATATCTGGATAAGTTCGAGTTCGGTCATGAATTTTCTTCCCTTGATTGATATTCGCCTCTAGATTATCTGCCTCAAGGCTGGTTTCCGGAATCACAATCGCAAGTGGCGAGCTTCCTCGATAAAATCGCAATGTCTTGGCAATTTGCCACCTTAGCTCAGTTGGTAGAGCAGCTCCCTCGTAAAGAGCAGGTCAGGAGTTCAATTCTCCTAGGTGGCTCCAGGGTTGTTCCCAAGAATGCGAATTAAGGCAAACTCTTAGCTCACCAAACTGAAGCCGAAGAAGAAACCTGCGG
>CAMAXJ010000048.1 GCA_945862155.1 Rhodoluna limnophila | reverse complement strand
CCTTCAACAGTTCAGTCACAGACTGGGAGCGGGTGCGCGGCTTTGAGCGGACCTAAACCTCGTATTGGTCTGACCACTTACCGCCAGCAAGGTAAAACCGGCGTCTGGGATACCGAGATGGCAATGATCCCGGCGTGGTACATAGAAGGCATCACAAGAGCCGGAGGATTGGCAATCATGCTGCCTCCTCAGCAGCTATCAAGCGCTGAAGCCAAAGACATAGTTTCATCTCTTGATGGATTGATGCTTTGCGGAGGACGGGACATCGATCCTTCCCGCTACGGTCAAAGCCCACACGCTGAAGCCGAGCAGCCAGACAAGCTAAGAGATGACTTGGAAGAAAAGATCTTGAGCGCAGCAATTGATGCCGATCTACCGTTTCTTGGGATTTGCCGTGGTGCGCAGATGCTCAACATCAACCGCGGTGGAACTTTGATTCAATACTTGCCTGATGTTGTTGGCGATAATCGCTACCAGCTAGGCAACGCTCAGTTCACTCCGGCAGATGTAGAAGTTGAAGAAAATTCGATTCTTGGTTCTCTAGTCGGCAAAAATGTATCGAACGCGGCTTTGTACCACCACCAGGCAATTGACGAGCTTGGTAAAGGCCTCAAGATCACAGCCAAATCCGAAGATGGGATTATCGAGGCAGTTGAACTAACCGATCACCCATTTGGTGTAGCTGTCCAGTGGCACCCAGAGCAAACACTGGATGATCTAAGAATTTTTGAAGGTCTAATCGAAGCTGCAAGAAAGTATCGAGGAACTAAATGAGCTACACCCTAATCAATCCAGCAACCGAAGAGCAGATGGAAACCATTGCTCACGCCGACGTGGCGCAAACCGATGCTGCAATTGAACTAGCCTCCCAAGCTCAGAAGAAGTGGGCTGGACTAAACCCAGCCGATCGCGCCATGCTGCTACATAGATTTGCCTCGACAGTTGACCAAAACATCGAGCAGCTAGCCCAGCTGGAGGTTAGAAACTCCGGCCACCCAATCTCACAAGCTCGCTGGGAAGCTACCCACGTAAGAAACGTTTTGGAGTATTACTCGGCAGGACCCGAGCGACTAATCGGAAAGCAGATTCCGGTTGCCGGTGGAATTGCCGTGACTTTCAATGAACCAATTGGTGTAGTTGGAATCATCACACCTTGGAATTTCCCAATGACTATTGCGAGCTGGGGCTTTGCCCCGGCATTGGCCGCTGGAAACGCAGTTGTGCTAAAGCCGGCCGAATGGACCCCTCTTTCAAGCATCCGCATCGGTGAATTGGCTTTGGAAGCCGGCTTACCAGAGGGACTATTCCAAGTCATTCCTGGAAAGGGATCAGTTGTTGGAGATCGATTCTTGACCCATCCAAAAGTTGGAAAGATTGTTTTCACCGGTTCAACCGAAGTTGGCAAGCAAGTCATGCGCAAGGCCGCTGATCAAGTCAAGCGAGTGACCCTAGAGCTCGGTGGAAAAAGCGCAAACATTGTTTTTGCTGATGCTGATGTTGATAAGGCAGCGGCAGCTGCTCCAAGCTCGGTTTTCGAAAACGCCGGGCAAGACTGCTGCGCAAGAAGTCGGATCCTGGTTGAAGCCTCGGTCTATGACCGCTTCATGGAAGGTCTAGAAAAATCAGTCAAGGCCTACAAAGTTGGTGACCCAACAAACGAAGCAACTGAAATGGGTCCACTGGTTTCCAAAAAGCATTTCGAAAACGTAGAACAGTACCTATCCGATGGCAATGTTGCTTTTAGAGGCAACGCTCCAACCGGCAAGGGATACTTCATGGCACCGGCGGTGCTTACCCCTGGCAAGCTAACCGATCGCTGCATGACCGAAGAAATCTTCGGTCCCGTTGTTTCGGTTTACCGCTTCAAAGATGAAGCAGAGGCTTTGGAGATTGCAAATAGTTCTGAATACGGGCTAAGTGGCTCAATCTGGACACGCGATCTTGGAAGAGGTATTCGAGTATCAAGAGCGCTGGAGAGTGGAAACCTTTCGGTTAACTCCCACTCCTCTGTTAGATACAACACCCCATTTGGTGGTTTCAAGCAGTCCGGTCTTGGCCGCGAACTTGGACCGGATGCACCGCTGCACTTCACAGAAGAAAAAACCGTTTACTACCCAGCCGACTAGGAGAAGAGAATGACAATCACGAAAATGGACCTAACCCAGCGCCTTGCTGGAAAAGTAGCGGTAATCACAGGTGGTGCATCCGGCATCGGACTTGCCACCGCCAGGCGCTTTGCCGCCGAGGGCGCCAAAGTTGTAATCGGTGACATGGATTCAGTGACTGGAGAAGCTGCTGCTGCTGAGGTTGGGGGCAGCTTTATCAAGGTCAACGTTGCCGACGAAGCCGAAGTCAACAATCTGTTTGACGAAACAGTTAAGCTTCACGGCCGGGTAGATATCGCATTCAACAACGCTGGTATTTCACCTCCGGATGATGACTCAATTGAGACCACCGAGCTTCCAGCTTGGCAAAAAGTTCAAGACGTAAACCTAAAGAGCGTTTACCTCTGCTGCCGCGCAGCACTTCGACACATGACCAAGCAGGGCTCTGGCTCGATCATCAACACCGCTTCGTTTGTGGCGGTTATGGGAAGCGCCACCAGCCAAATCTCTTACACCGCATCCAAGGGTGGAGTGTTGGCTATGAGCCGCGAGCTTGGAGTTCAGTTTGCTAGGCAGGGAATTCGCGTAAACGCGCTTTGCCCAGGACCGGTGAATACTCCCTTGCTTCAGGAACTATTTGCTAAAGATCCAGAGCGTGCTGCGAGAAGACTTATTCACATTCCAATTGGAAGATTCGCACAACCTGAAGAACTGGCTGCAGCGGTTGCATTCTTGGCGTCTGATGACAGCTCGTTCATTACTGGATCAACCTTCCTGGTTGACGGTGGAATCTCCGGCGCTTACGTAACTGCCCTATAGGAACATGCCTATTACCAAGCCAGCTGATGGATAAGAGCAGTACTACTTCAGCTCCTTTGCCCCAAAGCCTTTTCCCTTAGGGAGCTTGGCAATAGGGGTCAGTGGACGGCAACTTTGCAGTGGTAAAAAACTCATCCACTACATCGTCGACGCAGTCCACTTGCTGCCCATAGACCGTGTGTCCCTCACCGTCGTAGGTGAGCAAGAATGCATCATCAAGAATTTCTCCTGCCAGAGCCTGCGCTTGAGCGTATGGCGTTGCTGGGTCTCCGGTAGTTCCAACTACCAAAATTGTCGGCGCACCTGTTGCCTTGTAAGAAACAGGAGACTGCTTGATTTCAAATGGCCAACTCTCACAACGAAGAGCACCGAACTGCCAGTAGCGACCAAGGGTTGGAGCAGCTTCTAGCAAGGCGCTGTTTTGACTTCGCATGCTGAAGATGTTCGTGCTCGAGCGTGAATCGAGGCAGCTGATGGCATAGTTAGCAGCTAGCACGTTGGTGGAGTAAGTGCCGTCTTCACCACGGTCGTTGTATTGATCGGCTAGCAGCATGAAAACATCTCCCTGGCCATTGTTCAATGCCATATCAAATGCTGTTGCAAGGTATGGCCAATAGCTCTCTGAGTAAAGCGGCATTATCAATCCGGTCACCGCTGCCCAAATTGTTAGTTCCCGACCCGACTCAGTCGGCAGGGGTTTGCTTTCAAGCTCCAGGAAGAATTCTCTGATGGTTTCTAGATCGCCCTGCACAAATCCAGTGAACGGACAATCCTTGTATTGCTCACAAGCTTCCAGAAAAGCCATCAGGGTTTTTTCGAATGCCTCAATCTGGAACAGAGACTGCTCCTCATCCGAAACAGTTGGGTCTATTGCCCCATCAAGAACAAACCGTCCGACTCGGTTAGGGAACAAGGTCGCGTAAGTTGTTCCAAGCAACGATCCATAGGAATAGCCGAGGTAGTTAAGCTTTTCCTGCCCCAACACAGCGCGCAAAACATCCATGTCCTTTGCAGCCGAGACAGTGTCAACGTGGGCTAGTAAATCACCTGTTTCCTCAAGGCACTTAGCGCCAAACTCTTTTATGGCTGCTCTAGTAAACGCTAGGTCTTCATCACTTCCAAGTTCAAAGCCGGTGACGCTGTATAAAAACTCATCGGTTTCGGCATCGGTCAGGCAAGATACTGCGGAGCTGCGCCCAACTCCTCTTGGGTCAAAGCCCAAGATGTTGAAGTTCTCACGAAGTTTTTTGGTGCCCAAAAAATCACTGGATTCAAGAACCCAGTCATAACCGGATGCTCCAGGTCCCCCGGGGTTGAAAAGCACAAACCCCAATGGGTCTTTCTTATCTGCCTGACGATAGGAAGTTGCAATTACAATCGGCTCACTTTTTGGATCATCCCAGTTCATCGGCATTTGAACATCGGCACAAAAAATACCCTCGCCGCAATTTACGAACTCAACTACCTGTTCGTAGTACTTCTCGAAACCTGCTGGAGCCCCTGCTACGACCGGGCTAATTAGCTCCGGATTAGAAGAGTTGCCCAACGATACACAACCAGTTAGAACAATTGCGGAAGTTGCAACAATGGCCAAATGACCTAGTTTGATTTTCAAATCTTCCTTCTAAGTGAAATAGCAAGTGATTCAAGAACCATCAAGTCTCGAACGTTTGAACTGATCCTAACTCGCGCCTGTGACATGGCTTCAAGCTTTACAATGGTTTGAGCAGGTGAAGAAGAAGATGCTACCTCCTCCAAATAACTTGTGAGATCTTGATTCACAAGTTCGGCTTTAGCCGCGAGCTGGATTGTCATTACGTCTCTGTAAAGCGACATTAGATCAACCAAGATTCGATCGATGCCATCGCGCAAACTTCTGGTCGAGCGCCGCTTTTGAGCTTCTTCCAAGGTTTTGATGTCTGCCCTCAGGGCAGGAGGAATAGTTCCGCCCTCCGGGATGCCTAGGGTAGCCAATAGATTCATCCGCTCTTCACCATCTTTTTCCGTTGTCAGTGCATCGGCATCTTTTTTGGCAAGTTCTAGCCAGCGCTCAGCGGTAGACATAGCTTTTGGAATCGAATCGATCTGCAAAGCCGAAACAAGTGTTTCTTTGCGACGAGCCCTGGCATCGGTGCTGGTTGCAAGTCTTAGCGCCATTCCGATGTGTCCCTGGGCTTCAGCTGCCACCTGCAGAGCGATTTTTGGCTCAATACCGTCGCGGGCAACAAGCAGATCTGCAACAGTTTGGGTGGAAGGTTGCTTTAGGGCAACTCGTCTAACACGCGAGCGAATTGTTGGAAGCATGTCGGCTTCACTTGGAGCACAAAGCAACCAGATAGTTCCAGCCGGTGGTTCTTCCAGTGCTTTCAGTAGAACGTTCGAAGAGCGCTCAGCCATTCGATCGGCATCTTCAATAATCATGATTTGGTATTTACTGAGCGATCCGCCAAAGTGCGAGGCCGAAACCAGTTGCCTGATTTCCTCAATGGAGATGATGACTTTCTCGGTAGCTAAAACTGAAACGTCCGGATGAGATCCGGATTGAACCATGCGGCAACTCTTACACTGGCCACATCCAGCTTTTTCACAAAGCAACGAAGCTGCAAATGCCATCGCAGCGTTTGATCGACCTGAACCCGGAGGGCCGGTCAGTAACCAGGCGTGGTGCAGTCCTTCGTCTTTGGTTGCAACTGCTTGGCGCAGTTGACCAACCGCTTCTGGTTGACCGAGTAGCTCAGACCAAATTGGCTCGAAATCGAGAGCGGTACTCAAAGTCCTTTGCTTTCCAGGACTTGATCAAGGCGAACCACAATTGCTTCCCAGATTTTCTCGGGAGCCTGGTTGGCATCCACCACGAAAATTCTCCTTGGTTCAGCTTTCGCTAAATCAAGATAGGAATTTCTGGCCGCTTCGAAAAACTCAATTTTCTCCCGCTCCAAGCGATCAGGAGCTTCCCCGGTTTGACCGCGACGCTTGGCTGCAAGCTCAGCATCTAAATCAAGTAGCACGGTTAGATCGGGCAAAAGATTATTCACTGCCCAAAGAGAGAGGTTTCTAACCTCGGTTAGGTCTAGCTCTCTCCCGGCGCCTTGATAGGCAACGGATGAATCTAGGTAGCGGTCAGTGATGACAACTTGGCATTTTTCCAGTGCTGGCAAGATTTTGCTTGCAACATGATGTGCTCTATCAGCTGCATATAGAAGTGCTTCGGAACGAGCAGAGACCTCACCTTTGCGGTGCAACAAAAGATGTCTAATTTCTTGACCAAGTTCAGTGCCACCGGGTTCTAAAGTTCGAACGACCTTTAGGCCTTTGGAAGCAAGGTAGTTTTCCATCAAGTCAGCTTGAGTGGATTTGCCAACGCCGTCGATTCCCTCAAAGGAGATGAACAGTCCGTGGCTCAAATTACTTCTTCTTTCTAGCGGTGCCAGCCTTCACAGTCTTTTTAGGGGCTGCGGCCTTTCTGGAAACTCGACCTGCCTTGGGGGCAGATTGACCTGGCTCTAACCCTAGTTTCTCACGCCTAATGGCCAAAAGCTCAAAGGCCTGGTCCGGGCTTAGTTCCTCAAGCTTTTCATCCTTAGGAATGGTGG
>CAMAXJ010000047.1 GCA_945862155.1 Rhodoluna limnophila | reverse complement strand
TGAGTTTGGTCTAAAGAAGATGTGGAAATCTCCTAACGGAACAATTAGAAACATTCTTGACGGTGTAGTTTTCCGAGAGCCAATTATTATCTCTAACGTTCCTCGGCTAGTTCCGGGGTGGACCAAGCCGATTATTATCGGCCGACACGCTCACGGAGATCAGTACAAGGCAACCGACGTGAAGATTCCTGGCAAGGGAACCGTCACCATGACTTACACTCCAGAAACTGGTGAGCCACAGACTTGGACCATCGCTGATTACCCTGCAGCCGGTGGAGTAGCGATGGGCATGTACAACTACATGGATTCCATTCGCGATTTTGCAAGAGCATCGTTTAACTACGGACTTGCTAGAAACTACCCGGTTTACCTATCAACCAAGAACACCATCTTGAAGGCCTACGATGGCGCATTCAAGGATGCCTTCCAGGAAGTATTCGACGCTGAGTACGCTGACCGATTCAAGGCAGCCGGAATCACTTACGAACACCGCCTTATCGATGACATGGTTGCCGCTTCCTTGAAGTGGGAAGGTGGCTACGTTTGGGCATGTAAGAACTACGACGGCGATGTTCAGTCAGACACCGTAGCTCAGGGCTTTGGATCTTTGGGTCTGATGACATCTGTTCTAACCACCCCGGATGGCAAGACCGCTTTGGCAGAAGCTGCTCACGGAACAGTGACTCGTCATTACCGCGAGCACCAAGCGGGCAAGAGTACCTCGACCAACCCAATTGCCTCTATCTACGCATGGACACGTGCACTAATGCACCGCGCCAAGTTAGATGGAACTCCAGAGGTAGCCAAGTTTGCTGAAGCCTTAGAGGATGTTGTAATCAAGACTGTTGAGTCAGGCAAAATGACCAAGGACTTGTCCTCACTGATTGGTAAGGATCAGGCCTACCAGAGCACCGAAGAATTCATGGCTTCGCTAGCAGAAAATCTAACAGCGCGCCTAAAGTAATCCACCCTGTGTAAAACCCCGGACCATTCTCGGTCAGGGGTTTTACATTTGCGCCATGAAAATATGGCAACCAAGCAAAACAGTAAAGCTACTTCCCGCTCTGGCACTCACTTTTGGAGTATTAGCTCCAATGCCAGCAAGTGCAAGCATCGTCGAGGAATGTTTCGACAATCAGTGCACTATTACCTTCGGGTATACCGGTCAGATTGAACCTCTTACCTTTCCTGCTAACGCCATAAACGTCCGCTTCGAAGCTCTCGGTGCGCAAGGTGGTAAATCCGGTGGTGGCGGAGGTCGCGTCACCGGCGAATTTCTAGAAGTCCCTGCAATTCTCTACATCACAGTCGGAGGTGCGGGAGGTTCGAATGCTGCAGAACCCGGCGGTTTCAACGGCGGCGGAACAGCAGGTGGATCTGCGGGAGTGGAAGGTTCCGGCGGCGGAGCAAGTGATATCAGAATCGGATACTCACTTAGCTCCCGGATTGTTGTTGCCGGCGGCGGCGGCGGTCGTGGCTCTGGTCTTGGATCAGGAGGCGGAGCAGGAGGAGGCTTAGTTGCTGCCAACGGTAAAACCGGCCAAGGCTCAGGAGGATCGGGTGGTTCTCAGTTTGCTGGAGGTTTGGGTGGTGCAACATACGGTGATGGCACCCCAGGTACCCAAGGTGATTGGGGAGTCGGAGGTACCGGAGGCTATGGCCCACTTCACGGCGGTGGCGGTGGCGGTGGCGGTTATTACGGCGGTGGCGGTGGTGGAGCAGATGCTGACTCATGCTGCACCGATGCCGGAGGCGGTGGTGGTGGATCTTCATACACCGACCCAAGTTTGATCACTAACGTTGTTCACACTCAAGGAGTTAGGCCAGGGGCAGGACAAATCACATTCAGTTACCAACTCTTTGTAGAAAGTCCACCTGCTCCACCGGCGGAAGAAACAACTTCCCCACCAGCTGAGGAGTCACCTGCTCCGCCAACGGAAGAAACAACAGCCCCACCGGTCGATGAGCCAACAACTCCGCCGGCAACCGAAGAGCCTCCAACCACGGAGCCAACAGTTCCTGATCAGCCTGAACCTGAATCAGTGAACTCGGCTCCTTCAGAACCAGAGCAGCAGGTCACTTCGCAACCGGAGCCACCCCAGACTCCTACCCAAGAGCCTGCACCTATAGAAGCGGTGTTGGCTCCCGAGCCAGTTGAAGAATTGGTGGCACCAATTGTCACTGAGGTGATTCCAAGTGAGCCTCAAGGAAACGGATTTGAGGAAACTCGATCAGCTCCAGATGAATTAGTGACTGCGCCAGATCCGGTAGTGCAGGATGAGATTTTGCAGCAGCCTTCCAACTTGTCTCAGGCCGCACAAAAAGTTGTGGTTCCGGTTCAAAACAAGCAGTCGCCCTGGAGCTCGAACAGCTTGTTTGCTGGACTCATCGGGCTTGGAGTATTTGCGCTAATTGCCGGGTTGGTTGTGGCTAGGCGAGGAGTGCCTGGGGTAATAGCTAGCTGAAAATGATGGTCCTAGCACCATCGAGTAGGACACGGCGTTCTGCAAACCACCGTACCGCTTGGCTGAGAGTCTTCGACTCAATATCTTGGCCAATAGCGACCAAGTGGTTCCTGGAATCGCCGTGTTCTACTCGAACAACGTTCTGTTCGATGATCGGTCCCTCGTCAAGATCGCTAGTGACGAAGTGGGCAGTGGCACCGATGAGCTTTACACCGCGAGCATGAGCTTGAGCGTAAGGGTCGGCGCCTTTAAATCCTGGAAGAAACGAATGGTGGATGTTGATGATCTTGCCAGAAAATTCCTTACAAAACTCAGGGCTTAGAATCTGCATGAAGCGAGCTAGAACTATTAACTCGATACCTTCTGTTGTTATCACTTTCCGAAGGTTGTCCTCAAAGGATTTCTTTTGGGCATCAGAGGTTACAGAGTGTGACTCAAATGCAATCCCATAGAAAGCAGCCAACTCGGAGAGATTGTCGTGATTTGCCAAAACTTTTGAAATGACAATTGGTAGTTGACCAGAACGCTGGCGAAAAAGCATGTCATTGAGGCAGTGAGCAGCTCTCGATGCTAAAACTAGCGTCTTCATCTTTCGGCCAACTACGTCTAACTGCCAAATCATCGAAAACTCTTTGGTGACCGGGGCAATTTTTGCCTCAAACTCGGCCTGGTTGGAAGGGGATTCGATCTGTAGTCTCATGAAAAATCGACCAGTATCGTCCGAAGTGAACTGGTGAGACTCGGTGATGTTTCCCTGCGCCTGAACTATCGCTCCGGAAATCGCGTGGACTATGCCTGGGCGGTCTTCGCAGACCAAAGTCAGAACAAAGTGAGTTAGGTCAGTCTTTTTCATAAGACTCCCTAGCTTAATCGGGAAAGGATTGGTCCTTGCGGTTCTGTCTGACGATACTTACCACTATCCAGACCGCTACGGCAGTGCCCAAAAGGATCATTCCGGCACCGATTAGGACAGCTAGGGGTAGTTCGGACACTCTAAAGAAACCTCACTTCTGGTGACTTTGGCAGTTGTCCAATTTTTATGCAGATGCTCGCCTCAGCGGATGCCTTTTTTACGAACGTGTTGTAAATTGACTGTTTTACTGGGCTGATAAGCTCTCTATATCGCAACTGGCGCTAAAAGATGGGTTTCCATCGGGGAGCGAAGAGTCATTTGGTCGTGCGCCTGGGCCAATCTCAGCTATCTAGACCTACAAGGAGCCCCGAATGAGCCAAAGCAAGCTACCTTCAAGCTTTAGCAAGCCACTTAGCGAAACCGATCCAGAAATTGCCGCTGTACTTACTAAAGAGCTAGACCGTCAGCGCCACACCCTTGAGATGATTGCCAGCGAGAACTTTGTTTCGCGCGGAATCTTAGAAGCTCAAGGTTCAGTTCTAACAAACAAGTATGCCGAGGGCTATCCGGGCAAGCGCTACTACGGCGGTTGTGAAGCGGTAGACATCGCCGAGAACTTAGCCCGCGATCGCGCCAAAGAACTATTCGGTGCTGAGCACGCAAACGTCCAGCCACATTCAGGTGCAACTGCAAACGCTGCACTGATGATGGCAATCGCTAAACCGGGCGATCGAATTTTGGGTCTTGAGCTTGCCCACGGTGGACACCTCACTCACGGAATGCGATTGAACTTCTCAGGTCAGATGTATGACGCGCACTCATACGAGCTTCACCCCGACACAAACTTGATCGACATGGACATTGTTCGCGCCAGGGCAATTGAAACTAAGCCAGCAGTATTGATTGCCGGTTGGTCTGCTTATTCACGCCACCTAGATTTCGCAGCCTTCAGATCGGTTGCCGATGAAGTTGGTGCCAAGCTCTGGGTCGATATGGCTCACTTTGCAGGATTAGTTGCAGCTGGTGTTCACCCTTCCCCTGTTCCTTACGCCGACGTTGTTTCAACAACCGTTCACAAAACTCTCGCTGGTCCAAGATCAGGTCTAATCCTTTGTAAAGCTGAAATTGCCAAAAAAATTGACATGGGTGTTTTCCCAGGTCAGCAGGGTGGACCGCTTATGCACGTTATCGCTGCTAAAGCAGTTGCCTTCAAGGCAGCCATGGGCGATGAGTTCAAGGAGCGCCAGGCGCGCACCATCGAAGGCGCAAGAATAATTGCCGATCGCCTAGTGGCAGCAGACCTAAAGGCCAACGGGGTTTCGATTCTGACCGGTGGAACTGACGTTCACCTAGTTTTGGTGGATCTTCGAAACGCTCCAATTGATGGAATTACAACTGAGAACTTGCTCCACGAGGTTGGAATCACCGTGAACCGCAACTCGGTGCCAAATGACCCTCGCCCGCCAATGGTCACCTCCGGTGTCCGCATTGGCACGCCAGCACTGGCCACCAGAGGCTTTGCGGCTACTGAATTTACCGAGGTTGCTGAGATCATCGCCCAGACGTTGCTGCCAAATCCAGATGTGCCAGCTCTGCAGGCCCGAGTTCGCAAGCTAACCGATCAGTTCCCGCTCTATTCGGGTCTTGAGAACTGGTAGCACTTGAGCGCGATAATTCTTGATGGTCGGGCAACTGCCAAAACCATCAAGTTAGAACTGACTGACGCAGTTGTAAAGCTGAAGCAGGCAGGTGCTCATCCGGGTCTTGGAACTTTACTAGTTGGCGATGACGCCGGATCACATTCTTATGTTTCAGGCAAGCACCGCGACTGCGCTGAAGTCGGTGTTCAATCGATTCGAATTGATTTACCTGCCAGTGCATCGAAGGCCGATATCTTCAAAGCTATATCTGAACTAAATGGTGCACCTGAGGTCACCGGCTACATTGTTCAGCTTCCGCTACCGGTAACTATAAACACCAACGAACTGCTGGAAGCAATCGATCCAGACAAAGATGCCGATGGATTGCATCCAATTAACCTTGGAAAACTAGTTTTGAATGTTTCGGGTGAAATCACTTCGCCACTTCCATGCACCCCGATGGGAATTGTTGAACTACTTCGACGCTACGGGTATGACCTTGCAGGTAAAGAAGTTGCAATAATAGGTCGCGGGATAACTGTTGGAAGGCCGCTGGGGCTTTTGCTTTCTCGAAAGAGTATTGATGCAACAGTGACGCTGATACATTCGGGAAGCAAGAACATTCCCGAAGTCGTGAAACGAGCAGACGTTGTGGTAGCGGCTGTCGGAGTGAAACATTTTGTCAAAGCCGAATGGATCAAGTCACAGGCCGTAGTTTTGGATGTTGGAATCACAAGAACTGAATCAAACGGGGTAATCACTCTAGTTGGCGATGTTGATCCAGCGGTAGCGGAGGTAGCTGGCTGGCTATCGCCAAATCCTGGCGGGGTTGGTCCGATGACTCGGGCCATGCTGGTAAAAAACGTGGTTGATCGAGCCGCTTCTAGAATCTAGAGCGAATAGCCCACAGGTCAGCAAACACCGGGCGAAATAGGGTGCTGGAGAGGTATCCAGCTCCAGAGGACCCGCCAGATCCCATCTTGGCTCCAATGGTTCGCTCCACCATTTTCACGTGACGGTAGCGCCATTCCTGAAGCCCCTCATCTAGATCCACGAGTGCCTCGCCAACCATGTTGGATTCTGGGTCGTTTCGATGAGCATCCAACAGGGCATCTTGGACTTTCTCGTTTGCTTCGTAGCCGATTGTCACGTCCCGGTTCAAGACTTCGGCAGGAATTGTATGTCCGCGCGATGAAAAGTATTTCAGTGCAGAGTCGTACAAGCTCGGCCTTGCCATAGCGGCCTCAACTCTAAGTCTTGGAGTAGAACCAGGAACCAGGTGAGCTGCCATGGCCATTCCTGTTCCGGGGGTTGCATCGGCACCTGCTTGATCGCGCCTTCCAAGAACTGCTTCTAGTTCGCGGAACTGAGCTGATTGAAATCCAGAAGCGGAACTAAGTCGCCCGCGGAAAGAGTTGAACTGAAGTGGCGTCATGGTTTCTAGAATGTCTAGCTGAGCCACACAAGTTTTCATGATGGTTCTGATTCGACCAAGCAGAGCAAGTGAGCGATGAGTGTTGCCAGCTTCGAGCGCTGTCTGAAGAGCCGAGCACTCGTGTAGCACTTGCTTGAACCAAAGCTCATAGACCTGGTGAATTGTGATGAACAACAGTTCATCATGTTCGGGCCCATCGGAAAGGGGTTGCTGGAGATCTAGCAACTCGTCAACTTTTAGGTAGCTGGTGTAGGTGACTGCCTTGTCATGTTCTTGACTCATTTAGGTGACCCTGTTTCCGCTGTCTTGGATTTTTTCATAGTCTTTTCGCATTACTGATTCTCTGATTCTTTCGAAACCGTCGTAGACCTCAATAAAACTAGTTGGTAGTGGAGAAATAGCTAACCGAATCGAGTTAGGCATTCGGTAATCAGGAATTACTTGAGCAAACTGTCTCAAGCCAGCCGCTATGCGCTTGGCC
>CAMAXJ010000046.1 GCA_945862155.1 Rhodoluna limnophila | reverse complement strand
GGCAACAGCAGCCTCGGCTAGTGCTGGTGCACTAACAACGGCGTTTTTGAGTTTTGTAAGTTCACCCTCGTCAAGGTCAACAAAGTGATCGTGAATGTGGGCGGTGACTAAGAAACCGAGTATTGCATCGCCGAGAAACTCAAGGCGTTCATTGTTTGGTCCACGTCCGTTTTCGTAGGAAAAGGAGCGGTGAGTAAGTGCAAGCTCTAGTAGTTGAGGTTCGATTTCAACGCCAAGGGATTTACCCAGCGCAGCTAAGTTCATGACTTAGGCGTCAGCGACCTTGCGGCCCTTGTACTCCATGAATAATGCGTTGCCTGCGGAGTCTTCGACCAGCTTGGCCCGGTGAGGAAGCGAGTAAACAGTCTTGCCGTTTTCAATGCTCTTAACCAAAGTGATTGGAGCGGCCTTCCACTGTGAGCGACGAGCGCGAGTGTTGGAACGCGACATGCGTCTTTTAGGTACTGGCATTTCTTACTCTTTCCTAAAGCTTTCTAACTCACTCCAGCGAGAATCATTCTGCGCCTGGTGAACGTGTTCCGGGTCTTCTGCCATCTTCACACCACATTCAGAGCACAGACCTAAACAGTCTTCGCTGCAAACTGGTTTGAACGGAAGGCTTAAAACTACCGCATCGGTGATGGCCTGCTCAAGGTCGATTTTCTCGTCTTGAACCAGGAAATCATCTTCCTGCTCTAAAGAATAGGCGAAAAGCTCCTGAAAATCCACCTCGACCGCTAGTTTCAAGTGCTCTAGGCATCTTGAGCAGTCGGCCATTGCAGTTGAATCAACTTCGCCGGTTGCCAAAATCCCATCGTGGACTGACTCGAGGCGAAGATTCAGCTCGATAATCTCTCCAGCCGGAACCGTTGCAGCTCCTTGACCCATTGGATCAGCTAGCTCAATATCAAGCTCTAGTTCTTTCATTTGTCCAGGACGGCGAGTCAGGTCATTTACTGGAACTTCGAAGGCGCTCACTTAGAACCCCTCAGCGCTTTGGCAACCGCCTTAGAAACATACTTTTCAACTGGGCCACCAAGCTCGGCTACTTGGCGAACTAAAGAAGAGGCAACAAGGCCGTAGGCAGGATCAGCTGCGATGAAAACAGTTTCGATACCGCTCAAATCGCGATTGACCTTTGCCATTGGAAGCTCGTAGTCAAGGTCAACGTTGTTTCTAAAGCCCTTGAGCAAAGCCCTGGCATCGACTTGCCTCAGGTAATCAACCAACAGACCTGAGGAAAGCTCGGTGACTTTAATGTTTGAGCCTTTGATGCCAGCTTCGGAAAGTGAGTCCTTGATTAGCTGCACACGCTCGGCACTTGTGAAGCGTGGAGCCTTATCCGGATTGTGAACTACCAGTACTTCAAGCTCATCAAACAGCAAAGCAGCCCGTTCGATGATATCGACGTGGCCAAGGGTAATCGGGTCAAAAGAACCCGGGTAGACGGCGAGTTTTGCCATAGCTACAAGGTTAGCAAGAAATGAAGGCTTAGCCCTTGGCTAGATTTTCTGCAGCATTCGCTTGATCTATAGCAAGCCTCAGTGTTGGGTGATTGGCTAGCAGAGGGTCTACCTCAAACAATTCCTCGAGCTCTACCCGAACTTTTTGGATTAGCTCAGAATCCTGAATCACGCGCAGCAGTCTCAAGCTAGATCTGCCTCCGGATTGGCTAGCTCCCAAAACATCGCCCTCGCGCCTTAGTTCTAGGTCAATCTCGCTGAGCTTGAAGCCATCACTTTCTGCCGCAACGGCTTCTATGCGCTGCAAAGCGATTGAGTCATCCTCGGCCGCGGTCAATAACAAACACAGGCCCTTTGCGCTTCCTCGTCCAACTCTTCCACGCAGCTGGTGCAGCTGAGAGATTCCGAAGTTGTCTGCATCAAGAATCACCATCGTTGTTGCGTTTGGGACATCGACGCCAACTTCGATCACGGTCGTAGAAACTAACAGGTCAATCTCCTTGGCGCTAAATGCCTGCATGATTTGACTCTTCTGGTCAGCGTCCATTCGACCATGAAGTTCCTGAATTCGAACTCCACTCAAGGCAGCATTCTTGCGAAGCTGGGCAACAGTTTTTTCAACCGATGCACCGGAAAGCTCTTTCTCTGTTTCGTCGATCTTGGGACAAACCACGAAGGCCTGGTGACCCTTGGCTATTTCCTCAGCCACCCGAGACCACACTCTAGATACCAAGGCAGGATCCCCTGCGCGAACCACGTGAGAGTCAATTTCTTTTCGCCCAGCCGGCAGCTCTGTGAGTGATGAAACTGACATGTCTCCAAAGACCGTGACAGCCAATGTCCTCGGTATGGGGGTAGCGGTCATAGTCAAAACATGCGGTGACAGCTTTCCTTTTAGGCGAAGCTTCTCTCTTTGCTCAACACCGAAGCGGTGCTGCTCATCAATCACCACAAGACCCAAATCATAGAATTGAACTTTTTCTGAAAATAGAGCGTGCGTTCCAATAACGATTCGGGCTTTGCCAGAAACCACCTGAAGCATCGCCTTCTTGCGAGCATCGGTTGGAAGCTGACCGGTTAGCAGAGTAAGTCCAACTTCTTTCGAAAGCTCCTCGCCAAGGCTTTTTTCAATCGAGCGAAAGTGTTGCGAGGCTAAAACTTCGGTTGGAGCTAAAAGCGCAGATTGACCATCACTGTCGGCTACGGCCAACATGGCACGTAAGGCAACAAGAGTTTTTCCAGAACCCACTTCACCTTGCAGCAAACGGTTCATCGGATATGTTTTTGCGATGTCAGAAGTGATCTCACTTCCCACTTCTATCTGCCCATCGGTGAGAGTAAACGGCAGGGCAGAATCAAAGCGCTCTAAGTACCCGCCAGATTTACTGGTGCGCGCTGTTGCCGGGGCCTGCTCGTTATCTAAACGGCGTTGAATGAGGTTTGCCTGAAGTAAGAACGCTTCTCGGTACACAAGTGTCTTCTTGGAGGAGGCAATCTCACTTTTTGTAGTGGGTCGGTGTATTTTCTCGAGTGCATCGTTTATCGAAAGTAGCTTGTGCTTTTTTTGAAGCTCCGCAGATACCTCATCTGGAATTTCTTCCAGGGTGTCAAGGATGATTCCAAGCGCTCTTTGAATCATCCAGGTGGTCACGTTAGCCGATGCTGGGTAAATAGGGATTGGCTGATCCGCCCAAGCCTTAGCGTCGAATTCGGAAACCTCCTCAGGGAACAGTTCGTAATCAGGGTGGGCCAGCTGAAGCTTGCCTTGGTACTCGCCTATTTTTCCGGCAAATAGACCTCGGACCCCAGGCTTAAGATCTTTTTGCCTCCAGGCCTGATTGAAGAAAGTAAGCGATAAGAATCCACTTCCGTCTGTGATTCGAACTTCCAAAATGTGGCTTACTCGCCCCTTCATGCGACGCTCTCTGGCATCCACAACTTCGGCAACGATAGACAAGCTCTCCCCGATCGGCAGATTTGCAATTGGGGTTAGTTCCCCGCGGTTTGAATAGCGTCTTGGATAGTGCTGAAGAAGATCTGCAACGGAGAAAAGACCAAGATTCTTGGCAAAGCTCTTGGCGGTTTTATCCCCAAGGACTCGGTCAAGAGCGGTTGTTGGAAGCAGCATTATTCAATCTTCCATTAGTGCACCGACAAATACGGTTAGGCTTTGCCAGACATGACAAGAATTATTGGTGGCCTAGTTGGCTCAAGAAAACTAACATCTCCGGCCAAGAGCACCCGTCCAACTTCGGACCGCATTCGTGAGAGCATCTTTAGCTCTCTGGAATCAAAGGGTGCTCTGCAAAAGAGTTCAGTTTTGGATCTTTATGCCGGTACCGGAGCTTTAGGGCTTGAGGCACTAAGTAGAGGCGCAATCACAACGGTGCTTGTAGAAAGCAACAAACAGGCGGCTGCCGTTTGCATTAAAAACGCCAGGTTGATCCAAGACGCTCTAGCCGAAGAAGACCATGAAGTTTCTGCAAAAGTGCAAATCCAACCGGTTCAAAAGTTTCTAGACTCAAACACTCAGATTTTTGACCTGGTTTTTATCGATCCACCCTATGAAATTGCAAACGATGAAGTAGTCAAAAACCTCGAGTCACTTACTGGATCACTTTCCAAAAATTCGCTAGTTCTGGTTGAAAGATCTACCCGTGCGGAGCCAATTTCTGCGAGCGGATACGAACTTTTAGAGACCAAGAATTTTGGTGACACTGCGGTCTACTGGCTTAAGCCAAACTAGACCTTTCTTTCGCCCTCACCTAGATAGACCTGCTGAGGTCTGCCGATTCGGTTGTTTGGGTCCTGCATCATCTCGCGCCAGTGAGAAATCCAACCCGGTAATCTTCCCATTGCAAACAATGGGGTAAACATACGTGGCGGGAATCCCATTGCCTTGTAGATAACACCGGTGTAGAAATCAACGTTCGGATACAGCTTGCGCTCGGCAAAGTAAGGATCAGCTAGCGCAGTTGCCTCAAGTTCCTTTGCAATATCTAGCAGTGGGTCAGAAATTCCCAGGTCAGCTAGAACTCGGTCAGCGGTTGCCTTAACGATTGTGGCGCGAGGATCAAAGTTCTTGTAAATTCTGTGGCCAAAGCCCATCAGGCGGATGCCGTCTTCCTTGTTCTTGACTCGCTCAACAAATTTCTGTACCGACTCACCGGATTCGCGAATTGAGTTGAGCATGTCCAGCACAGCCTCGTTTGCCCCACCGTGAAGTGGGCCAAACAGTGCGTTGATTCCAGCAGAAACCGATGCGAATAGGTTTGCTTGCGCGGAGCCAACAAGGCGAACAGCTGAGGTTGAGCAGTTCTGCTCGTGGTCAGCGTGCAAAATCAAAAGCGTATCTAGCGCTTTGCTGACAATTTGATTCTGAATGTAGTCCTCTGCCTGTGTACCAAAGTTCAGTCGTAGGAAATTCTCAACCATAGACAACGAGTTATCCGGATACAACAAAGCCTGACCCAAGCTCTTTTTATGAGCGTAGGCAGCAAGCACGGGAAGTTTGGCAAGCAGTCTTTTGGTTGAGAGTTCAACTTGCTCTGGATCGTGTGGATCAAGTGAGTCCTGATAGAAAGTAGAAAGAGCTGATACTCCAGATGCTAGAACCGACATCGGATGAGCGTTCTGAGGGAAGGCATCAAAGAATCTCTTCAGGTCTTCGTGAATTAGAGTGTGGCGGCGCAGGCTCTGATCGAAAGTTTCGAGCTGCACCTTGTCGGGTAGCTCTCCATAAATTAGGAGGTAGCTAACATCAAGAAAAGATTTTTTAGCAGCTAGCTGCTCAATTGGGTATCCGCGATAGCGCAGGATTCCAGCGTCGCCATCGATAAATGTGATTCCGGACTTAGTGGAGGCTGTGTTTACAAATCCCTGGTCAAAAGTGTGAAGGCCGAGGGTCGAATGCAGCTTGCTAATGTCCATTGCGTCAGAGCCGACGCTTGATGAAACCACTGGAAATTCCGCGGTTTTGTCTTTGTAGCTGATAACTACTTTTTCGTTGTCAGTCAAAGCACTCCTTGTTTTCCTACAAATTCCATATTTAGCCTAAAGCATTTTCGAGTCTGGCAGCAGCCCTGGAGATATCACTGTCGGTGGCAGTAAGAGAAAAGCGGACGTGCTTGGTGGCGTATGGCCCGTAGAAGCTACCGGGCACCACGACAATTCCTAGGTTCGCCATCTTCTCAACCGTGTCCCAGCAGTCCTGGCCCAATGTGGCCCAAAGATACAAGCCTGCTTCACTATCGGAAAGCTCAAAGCCGTACTTCTTTACTGCCGCAAGCAGCACCTCGCGGCGCTTGCGGTAGATCTCCTTCTCGTTCTTCACGTGCCCGTAGTCACCCAAAGCTGCGATGACAGCTTGCTGAGTTGGGGCAGGCATCATCATCCCGGCGTGCATTCGAAGGTTGACTAAGTCACGAATCAATTCCTTAGAGCCCACTGCAAAGGCTGCGCGGTAGCCAGCCATATTGGACTGCTTAGAAAGCGAATAGACACACAAGATTCCGTCGTGGCTGTCGCCGCAAACTCTTGGGTCCAACACACTTGGAATCACTTCTTTATCCCAAGGAGCACTCCAACCAAGTTCGGCGTAGCACTCGTCGGAAGCTAACAAAGCACCGAGTTCACGTGCACGTTTGACGGCCTTGGCAAACTTGTCTGCGGATACGACTTTTCCATCCGGGTTTCCAGGGGAGTTTATCCAAATTAACTTGGTGTTCTCGGGCCACTTATCTGGATCGTCTTCCGAAACCAAAGTTGCGCCGGCAAAGGCAGCCCCAACCGCGTAAGCCGTGTATGCAACCTTTGGCTGGATAACCACATCACCCTTGCCGATTCCAAGTAGCACTGGCAACCAGCTAATTAGTTCTTTAGATCCGATTGTTGGCATAACTTGGTCGGGATCTAGGCCAACGACACCGCGTCTAGAAGCAAACCAAGACACAACCGATTCGCGAAACTGCTTCGAACCAGCAGTGGAAGGGTATCCCGGTGCGTTTGAAAAATTGCTAAGTGCGTCTTGAACTACTTTTGGGGTTTCATCAATTGGTGAGCCAATCGATAAATCGATTGCACCTTCTTTGTGAAGAGCAGCTTTTGCACTAAATGGCTTGAGTGATTGCCAGGGATAATCTGGCAGGGCGGTAAACAATTAGGCCTGTTGAGGTTGTGGCGGAAGCGCTGCAACGATTGGGTGATCTCCGGCAATAGCGCCAACTTTGGCTGCTCCGCCTGGAGAGCCGATGGTCTCGAAAAATTCCACATTGGCTTTGTAGTAATCGGCCCACTGCTCGGGAACGTCATCCTCGTAATAGATTGCCTCGACCGGGCAAACTGGCTCACAAGCTCCGCAGTCCACGCACTCGTCTGGGTGGATATAAAGCATGCGGTCGCCCTCATAAATGCAGTCCACCGGGCATTCTTCGATGCAGGCCTTGTCTTTCAGGTCCACACACGGCAGAGCGATAATGTAAGTCATTTTTGAGGAATCCTTCCTTTAGCTATTTTACTAGCGATGTCCGGATGCGTTTTTAGCCCAGGTGCCGGGTCTTAGTTTCGGGAACAAAATCACTACGGCACAAATGATCAG
>CAMAXJ010000045.1 GCA_945862155.1 Rhodoluna limnophila | reverse complement strand
CTGGAATCAGATCTTTAGAACTTATAGTTTCGATTCAGGACTGACTTCTTTATAGAGGTCATTGGAGCACCGGAGGTAACGGTTTGGCCAGTACTGGTTCAGGCAGACACAGAGCAGACGTTGAGATTAACGTCCTTGAATCCTTTGAGGTTCGCTCAAGACGTTCAATTCGCGAGGCTGAAAAAGCCAAACTCGATAGAACCTCTCGTCGCGCTCGCCGTGCCCTTGCTCGCATGGAAGCCCGGGCCATAAAGCGCGAAAAGGCCCTAGCTAGACCGGTTGCCCTTTCAGCTGGCGATCACAGACTCCGCTCCAACCCAACTTTCAGAACTGCCATAACTATGCTTACCGCCTCAGGGCTTCTGGCAACCGTGGCCCTTCCGGCCTATGCCTACGACCCAGAAATTGCCGCCATGGCAAGACTTACCACCACTAACCAGGCTGATATTGTTCAGACCGATGGCACTCAGAACCTCACCGTGGCAGCAGCCAACACCATCAAGTTCGTTCGAGGCGAATATGCCTCGGCCAATGCTGAGTCGGTACTTCGCCAGCAGACCCTAAATAACTACCTGGCATACAACGGTCCAACAGCGGCCGAGTTTGTCAAAAACCCTCCCTACAGCATCATCTCCTCCGACCAGGTTCTTCAGGTCGCATCGAAGTACGTTGGAACTCCTTACGTATTTGGTGGGTCAAACCCTCGCGGCTTTGACTGCTCTGGGCTGATCTTGTTCGTCTATGCCCAGTTCGGTGTTCCTCTTCTTCACTCGGTGACCGCTCAGGCTCGATCGGGAATTATCGTTTCTCCAGCCGACGCCCTACCTGGCGACCTAGTCATTTATAACGACCACGGCCACAACGGTATTTATGCCGGCAACGGCCAGATGTATCACGCCCCACAGCGCGGTGACTACGTAAAGCTTGGACCAATCAACTCTCTGGTTGAAGCTGGCGGTCACTACTTCGTGCGCCTGGGAACCAACTAGCCTCCAGGCCTAAAAAAACACAGATCCGATTTGGTTTGGCATTGCCCCAGCCTGGGCTAATCTAAGAGACAAGTTATTCATTGTTTTCTTTTTGAAAGGCCAGGGGTTTAGATGACAGGTATGCTTCCCAAGCATTGCTTCCAATCTCGGCAACCCCAGCCAATCGGATCGATACGGGTCCAGTAATCGCGCGTCGTCATTTTTATGACGGCGCTTTTTTTGTGCCCAGGCAGTAAATAACTTACGAAAACGACCCACAATCCGTGTGGGTCACATTCGAAAGGAACTAAAAATGAGAACTCTCGTTCTAAATGCCGGCTACGAGCCGCTTGCCGTGGTCAGTTTCAAGCGGGCCATTATCTTGGTGCTCAATCAAAAAGCCACCGTCCTAGCCCAGGCTGGGGTGAGCGTGGTTAGAAGTGCCACCGGTGAATACAAGCTGCCTTCAGTTATCTTGCTATCTCGCTACGTGCGAATCCCTGGATCTCGGGTGATTCCGGTTTCCAGAAGGGGAGTGCTAAGAAGAGACGGGCACCGCTGCGGCTACTGCAAACGCTCAGCCTCAACCGTTGATCACATCCAGCCTCGATCAAGAGGCGGGGATGACTCGTGGGAAAACCTGGTGGCATGCTGCCTTCGCTGCAACAACAAAAAAGGCGATAAGACCTTGGGTGAGATGGGTTGGAGTCTGGATTTTGCTCCAAAGATGCCAGCTGGAAATGTTTGGATGGTTCGCGGTGCGGAGAGATTCGAGCCGGAGTGGAATGAGTACTTGGCATTTGCCAGCGCTGCTTAGCCCACATAGCTAAAACAAAAAAAGTGACCCCGAGAAGAATCGAACTTCCGCACAAGGTTTAGGAAACCTCTGCTCTATCCACTGAGCTACGGGGCCATACCCATCAAAGATACCCCAACACTAAGCCGGGCTAGCTGAGTAAAAATCAGTCCCAAAGTTAGTCTTGAAGCATGTCCGAATCTCAAATCCCCGATCTAGCAATTGCTGGTGACAGCTTTGATTTGTGGCTATCGGAAATCAAGCAAATCGGCTGCTCCGATCCACTGAGTCATTTTCGAGACAACTCTTACGGACAGATAAATCTAGAACGAGCTCACCCAGGAGGACTAGCACAGTTCGTAACCGGTCGGCCAGCTTTGTTATCAAACCTGGTTCGAGACCCGCTGTCGTTTTCTAGGGCGCTTTCAGCAGCCCGGCGAATAAAGGCCAAGCAGGCCGCACTGTCTGAGCACTTCGGCCTAGACACTTTGTATATGGCAAGTGGGCTAGTTGACCTTAGCGCCGATGGCAAAGAACTTCGGATGCCGGTATTGCTATGGCCGGTAAACCTTGTGCGTAAGCATGACGATTTTGAACTGAGCCTTTCTCGAAAAGCCATCGTAAATCCAGCCCTTGCCCCGGCTCTCTATGCCGCCTATGGCGTCAGGCTAAACAACGAGGATTTACTCTCCCATGTTCAGGTTGGATCTGACCCGATTCCCATTCGAGTTCTCGATCACATAGCTGCTCTAACCGATTCAGCCGGCTCGCCTGAGCTTCGTCGGATTCTTGTAATTTCAAACTTCTCTTCAGCTGCCATAGAGCTGGCTGCCGATTTCAGAAGATCCGATAACCCAGTGCTAAAACTGCTCAGCGGAGATTTGATTTCCGATACTTCAAACGAGCTTGGTGTTGCCGATCCGATTGCCGTCACTGATTCTGACGCCACCCAAACCAAGATCGTCTCCCGCGCGCTAGCTGGGGCCAGCTTTGCTGTTGAGACCCTGCCAGGTTGTGGATACACCCAGACCGTTGTACTTCTTATTGGAGCTCTTGCCCACCAAGGGAAAAGAGTCTTGGTGCTCGCACCTAGAAGACAGACCCTCAACGAACTTAGTGATCGGATGGCACAGATCGGTCTTCAAGGTCTGGGCATCAGATCAAATTCCACCTGGATGGACATGATTGGTGCAATCTCGAGAAACGAGAAGGCAAAGCCCGCAAATTACCCATCTCTTGCAACACTCCGGGATAGCTCCAGAGAGCAAGTTTCAAATTACTTCGCTTCTTTTTCTAAAGTGGATGGTGAGCTTGGGGTTAGTATCGAGCAGGCCCTCGAGCAACTCTCGAGGCTAGCTGCTAGCCGCAAGCCCCCGTTGAACGAAGCCCGCATCGATGCCGATCAGCTTGGACGACACCGGGATCTGACCTTTGCCATGACACTGCTTCGCCAAGCTTCCGAGCTAGGGGAGTTTGAGATTGGTCCTGAGGACTCTTGTTGGTTTGGGGCAAGATTTGAAAACCCTCAGGAAATTCCAGCTCGGATTGAATTAGCTAGGGCGCTTCACCAGGTAAGTTTCCAAGCACTTGCCGACCAACTGGCTGAGTTTACAAAGACGGTGGAGTTTGTTCCAGCCCAAAGCGTCACCGACTGGGTGAGCTATCTGGAGCTGTTTGTTGGGGTTCGAGAAACCTTGGATAAGTTCAAGCCCGAGGTCTTTGATCGCCCACTCACCGAACTTATATTCGCAACCGCTCCTAGAAAAGATAAGTCGGTCATGAGCGGTGCCAACCGTCGTCGCCTCAAAAAACTTGCCAAGGAATACCTTCGCCCTGGAATGCACGTGGCGGATATGCATCTGGCGCTAAAGCAGATTCAATCCCAGCGCGATAACTGGGCAAGGTACTGCTTGGTTGCCAAAGCTCCCCAGGTTCCACTGGGTATTGCTCCGGCTCAAGCAGCTGTCAATACCTTTGTAGAAGATCTCAAGGTATTGCAGCTTCACTTGGATTCCGAAACCGTCAACCCAATTCTTGCCGACCAGCCGCTAGAAAAATTGCGCAGTATGCTTCGATCTCTCGCCGAAGACACTTCTATCTTGGATAACTACCCAGAGCGAGCGATGACCCAATCTCGTTTGGACGAAGCAGGTCTTGGCCAACTCTCGGTGGAACTCGCAAAGCTTCACACCACAAAAGATGCGCTGCAGTCCGAGCTTGAGCTGGCTTGGTGGAAATCAGCTCTCGAGACTTTACTTCAAAGATCAGGTAGCTCCCTTGCTGGAGACCAGGATCAAGTGGTTGCTAACGAGCAAAGATTTGCCCAGTCGGAAGCAGACCTGATTCGCGAGGGTGCCAAGACGGTGGCTTTTGAACTTTCCACCTCTTGGAAGCAATCGCTAGAAATGTTTCCAACCGAAGCCCAGACCCTAAAAGAGCTTCTCAAGCTAAAGCGCGCGGTGCTGGCTGAAGTCCAGACCCTTGCGCCTAACATCTACAAGTCCCTGGTTCCAGTTGTGATGTGCTCGCCGTATGAAGTTCCGACCGTATTGTCCCGCAGCGACAGCTTTGATGTGGCAATCGTGCTGGATGGAGCAGGATCATCCATCGCGGAAAACTACAGCGGTTTGGCAAGAGCCAGCCAGGTAATTGTCTTTGGCGATGACGCAATTGCGGCAGCTACCGGTTTCAATCTGGAGTGTCTGCCCGATGAATCTACCGAGCGGGTGTTGCCGGAGTCGATCTTCACTGCTGCCAGATCCGTCATGCCAGTTGAGGTTCTAAAAAGAAGCTACCGCTCTAGCGGGCAGGTGCTAGGGGGCTATGTCAGTTCAGAGTTCTATGGTGATCGAATAATCTTTGAGCCATCCCTGGATTCTTACTTTGGTCGTTCCAACGCTGTGCTGGTAAAGGTAGCTTCGGCAAAAGCTGCGGAGCCTGAGAGCTTAGATTCTGAAGTGGCGCAGGTAGTTGAATTAGTCTTCAACCACGCAACTTGGAGCCCACAGGATTCATTGTTGGTTGCAACTGCGAGCCAAAAGCATGCGGATCGGTTGGATCAGGCCCTGCAAGCTGGCATGAGGGAAAAGGCTCATCTGGCTGAGTTTTTTGAAGGCCATGGCCGCGAGAAGTTTGAAATCACAACTATCCAGGATCTGGCCCACCGAATTGCCGATCGGGTAATTTTCTCAGTTGGATTTGGTAAAGGCTCCTCAGGTTCGGCGCCTAAGTCCTTAGGTTTTATCTCCCATCGCGATGGTCACCGCTACCTTGCCAACTGCTTAGTCTCAGCCCGAAAGCACCTCACCGTGGTTAGTGCCCTTGAGCCAGTTGACCTGGTTGACCCAAGCATTATCGGCTTCGATGAATTACGGGAAATGCTAAGTGAGATTTCTAAGCCAAGCCCCAAGGCTGTAGAGGCCGATGTAAATCCCATGATTGCCGATTTGGCGATTCGATTGACCAAACTTGGGGTCACCACCCGAACCAACTTTTCTTCAAGGCTCAAGCTGGTAGCTTCCGTGGGAGAAAAAGCTGCGGTAGTTGAGCCGGACTGGGGATTGTTGGGCTACAACTTATCTGAGCGTCACAGGCTTCGTCCTATGATGCTTCGATCCCTGGGCTGGGACTACATCCGAGTTCCAAGCTTTGAATTATTCGCCGACCCGGAGCTAGTGGCTCAGCGAATTGCCATAGCCCTGGGTATCGAAGTTAGTAAAAAGCCTCAGCCGCTTTTTGAACTAGAACCAAGGGCCTTTGAAGATACTCATTCTGCTTGGGGCGACCCGGTTGATTCAAACGACCAGCGGCTGCGCGAAGACAAACCACCCCACTGGGCTTAGTCGGAAGATTTAGGGGTGGAGGAGCTAGCTCCTTTGGTGCCTGAGTCCCTCGAATCAGTTCTGTAAAAGCCGGAGCCTTTAAAGCTCACACCCAACTGGCCGAAGACTTTTCTTAGTTCCCCGCCACACTCTGGGCAGAGAGTTTCCTGCTCGGCAGAGAACTCTTGCCAAATATCAAAGCTGTGTTCGCAAGCCTTGCAAACGTAGCTGTAGGTCGGCATTTGAAGTTCTTTCGCTCAAGTAATCAAGAGCCTTAAGTTTACCGCTTTGGGCTAAGGGCCAAGATGCCAGTTGGAGTGATGGCATATTGCACCGGGCGATCGTGCACTTCGTTAGGTAATTCAGGCACCAATTCATGCTCGTAAACCACCGCTGCAACCGGACCTTCGAACTTTTCTAGGTAGCGATCGAAGAATCCTCCACCTCGGCCTAATCTGTTGCCGAAGGCATCGACCGATAGGGCCGGAGCAATAATCAAATCCAATTGCTCTGGTTCAATTACTTCACCAATCGGTTGCAAAAATCCCAGCTCACTGGATTCGGTCGCTCCCTCGAGGGCGGCAAACTCCATGGTTGATTCAGGTCCAGTTCTTGGAGCAAATAAAGTTATCCCGGCAGCTTTGGCACCAATCACAAACACATCGGTGACTGGCTCGCCACCAAAGGAAAGATAGATCCCGACACTTCTTGCACCAAGTTTGCTGCACAGAACAAGTAGCTGCGAGCCAATTTCACTTGCGGTGTTAGAGGCTAAGCCTTGAGAGCGTTTGGTGAGCACCTGCGTCCTAAGGCGGGACTTGGCCTCCGAAACATTCTCAGTCATGGCACTAATCTAGCCATCGTGGCCTCTTCCCCGATACTCACTCATGGTGATCTAAAGCTTCGCGTTGCGAAGATGAGAGATTCCAATCAGCTCGAGAAGCTAATCCTTGGCAATCGCGATTGGCTAAGGCCCTGGGAGGCAACTAACCCACACGCCCCAAATTCCTTTGATGTTCGATCGCAGCTTCGAGGCTTACTTCGCCAGTTGGATGATCAATCAGGCATGCCATTTGTTATAGAGGTTCAAGGACAGCTTCAGGGTCAGTTGAATGTTGCCAACGTTATGTATGGATCAGTTTCTTCCGCGGTACTCGGTTATTGGATTAGTCCTTCGGTTGCAGGAAGGTCCATAATGCCAACTTCAGTTGCACTCGTGACTGACTATCTTATGGATGTGATTGGCCTTCACAGAGTGGAAATCAACGTTAGACCAGAGAACGTAGCGTCGCTAAGAGTCATACAGAAGCTGGGCTTTAGGTACGAAGGGCTCAAGCAGCGCTACATCCACATCAACGGCGACTGGAGAGACCATTACGTATTTGCGCTGACCAAAGAAGAGTTGCCGGAGGGTTTGATGAAAATTTTCATCAGCGGCGAGACAAAAACTCAAAAATACCCCTGGAACTAATAAATCAACACGCCCAAGTAAATCCGCGACACGCCGTGTTTACTTCTCTAACTTTGATACATGGATCAAAGCGCAGCACTCGGGGGACTGATGATGCTAGTCATCGCCGGCCTCTTTGTTCTAGTTTTTATCCCGTCCTGGTTTCAAAATCGAGTTGATCGAGCAGACAGTCGTCAAGGTGCGGCTGCGTGGAGAAAACAGGTCAAAGAAGTAAAGTCTCTTGTCCCTGTACCGGCTGCCTCAAAGCTTCGGCTGGCAGCCGATCAAAGTCGAAGGCTCTCAATGACAAAAAACACGATGTCGGTTTTGGCAGTCCTGGCCTTTTCAGGATCAGCCACTTCGGCGTTTTTCGCTCTCCAAACCCCGCTACTTTTTGTAGCCACCGGGGCTGGTTTGCTAGTGGGAATGTTCACGCTGCTGGTTGCGATAAAGGCTTCCAGCGAAATTAGAAAGTTGCTAATCAGGGTTGCCCTGTCGAAAACCGAAAT
>CAMAXJ010000044.1 GCA_945862155.1 Rhodoluna limnophila | reverse complement strand
TACTCGTACCACCATGAAAAAAGGACTATAAATCCGAAGAAGTAAGCTAGAAAAGTTGGCCAATGCTCGAACAGTGCAATGTTAAAATCTTCGCCCTCACTTATATCGTGGGCTAACGATAGAACATCTAAACCTAAGAGTGTGAGTGCAATCGCAAATACCCCATCGCTCAACGTGTCAATAAATTTGTGACTTATGTTCTTAACGTGCATTTCCATTTGGCTGTCCAATCACTTCAAATTTTGTACAAACCTAACAAAGAAGCCCCGAGCAAGCTAAGACACGCCTGAGAAAGTCGATGAATAGAAAGTAAATTCAGACTCGGGCCAAATCAGAATAGCTTTTCGATAGGTGCTTGCTTAACGGCACTCATGAACCTAATCACGTCTTTATCAACCATCACATCGCCCATCTTGATGGCCCGAGTCAAATACAGTCCCTCAAGCGATCTAACGCGAGATAAAGCAACATATGTTTGCCCTGGGCTAAATGCTCCACGCCCAAGATCGATTACAACCTCGTCGTAAGTTTGTCCCTGCGATTTATGTATAGTGACCGACCAGGCTGGTCGAAGCGGGATCTGCTGATACTCAGCCAGTGGGATGGTCACCAGAACTTCTTTTACTTTGCCGGTTTCTTCGTCAAACTCTTCTTCGATTTCGTAGCGAACCTTTTCCCAGGTGGCTCTTCCAACATCTAGTTTTTCACCATCGACTTCAACGGTGACTCCACCAGAGGAAGGAAGATCAACCACTTTACCGATGGTTCCATTTACCCAGCGCTTTATTGTTCCTTCACCAGTTCTTTTGCCGTCATCGTTTTTGATGAACATAACTTGAGCGCCAACTTTGAGTTCAAGCATCGGATCGGCTGGAAGTGTTTTGCCAAATGCACTTTCATCACTGGAGGTATAAACAGCTTCGAAAGTCTTTGGTTTGGTTGTTAGCCGGCTCATACGTTCACGGTTGGTGCTATCTACGCTCGCGTTGATTGTTGCAAGACGAATCACATCATCGTGCGGCGGGAAGCGGTTTCCTGCCTGATTCAATCGGTCGAGCATTGCTTGCTCTACTTCTCCGACGCGAATTGCATTCAAAATCGATTTGAACTCTTCATCGGACTGGCGGAAGATTTCTCCAAGTTCAAATCTCTCCAAAGAGTCTTCGCGCCAAACGTGGGCATCAAAAAACCAAGGTGACTGATAGTTCTCCGCCATGTAAGCGCGCTCTTCGTTGTTTCCCGGAACAGGGGAGAGTTGATACGGATCGCCAAACATCACAAGCTGCGCTCCGCCAAATGGAATCTTGCGTCTTCCCCTTGCAATTCCCATTGACTTCGAGATCGCATCCATCATGTCTGCATTGACCATCGAAACTTCGTCGATAACCAAAACATCTAGGGCTGCTAGAACTTCTCTGGTTCTGCGGTTTAGGTGCCGAGCAATATCGTGCTCGCCCAGAATTCCGAAAGGGAAGCCAAACAAAGAGTGAATGGTGACGCCGCCAACATTCAGCGCAGCAACTCCGGTCGGTGCGCAAACAGCTACGTTTTTTTGGGTGTTTTCCACCAGGTAGCTAAGCAGGGTTGATTTTCCGGTTCCAGCGCGACCGGTAACGAAAATGTTGTTCTCGGACTGCTCGATGTAGTCAAAGAGGTTCTGCTGCTCTATTGAGAGCCTTATCGGTTCCATGAATTACTTCTGCTGGTTGATGCGCTCTAGCATCGTGTTGTAGTCGTCGATGTCTTGGTTGTTTGAGCGATCTGATGCTCGATCCAGCCTTTTGCTATCTCGGTTATCTGATCTAAACCACTGCACCGAAACAATGATGGTCAAGATAATCGTCGGTATCTCGCCAATTCCCCAGGCGATTGCTCCACCTGATTGCTGATCTTCTAATGGCGGTAGTCCCCAGGTTCGACCCATAGCGCCGAACCAATCGGGAAGCAGCAGTCCTGTTCCACCCATCAAGGCAAGACCAAAGAAGGCGTGGAAAGCCATCACGCCAATAAGCGTCACGATGCGGAACGGATAGCCAAGCCTTGATGGGCCTGGGTCGATTCCGATCAAGGACTGAACAAATAGGTAGCCGGTAATCAAAAAATGCACAATCATCCACTGGTGGCCGATGTGCTCACGGGTTGCCCACTCAAACAACGGTGTGAAGTAGAAAACCACCAGGGAAGCTGCAAAGTTTGCGGCAGCCACCAACGGGTGCGAAACAAACTCGGCGTATTTGGTGTGCACCGCCCAAAGCACCCACTCCCGAACTCCCCTTGAGGAATCTGAACGCTTTTGAACCGCACGGGTCAAAAGCGTGACCGGGGCACCTGGTACCAACAGCACAGGAATGGCCATGGTCAAAAACATATGGGCAATCATGTGGACGCTAAATAGGTACTCCTGATAAACGTTTAGAGAACCTGATGTCACAAAGATAAGTAGCAGCATTCCTGATACCCATGAGATGGTTCGAGCAATCGGCCAGGAATCTCCGCGGGCTTTGAGGCGTCTTACTGCAACTAAATAGGCACCGATTGCCCACAGGGCAATCAGGGCCCAAAGAATATCTAGCTTCCAGGAAGTTATGAATGTCTCCATCGTGAACTCGGGGGGAAGTGGTTCGCCAGTCAAAAGTTGCGCAGGTGTTGGAACAATGAACTCTCCTTGATTTACCGGGGGAGCAGTTCTAGCCAGCGCAGTTCCCATACCAATGGCTGCGCCCATGATGAATATCTCCAGCAGTGCCAGCTTGAAAAAGCTGCCCTTCTCAGAGATCCTCGACAAAATCCTTGTTCGATACATAGCCCCGAAGGCGCCCAGAATTACCAGCAGCACCACCTTGATTAACAGCATCTGCCCGTAGGGGCTAAAAAGCCCTGCTGCATCGGGGATCCGAACATAGCTTGATCCAAGCCCGGATACTCCAACAATCACAAAGCTTGCAAGAGCAAGGGATGAATACCTTGCAACCATGGGCTTTGCTTCATTTAGCACGTCTTGTTTGATGGTAAACAAGGCAATCAGCCCACCGACCCAAGTCACTATGCCAACTAGGTGAAGACCTAGCGAATTCACGGCCAGTGAATGATTGGCGGTTCCAGCCGCGTGGCCAATTAGGGCCAGCGGAATCAAGGATCCAAGCCCTAGCGCTGCCGTAAAGGCCGTTGCGGTTAGGGAAGACACCGATAGCGCCAGAATGCTGATTGCAAAGGCGGCCACAAGGTTTAGCGCCAGTGAGATACCTAGCTCGATTTCGGTTGCGTATGCCCAAAGGCCTTGGCTAAAGGTTTGTTCTAAAGAAAGCTCTGCGCCGGATACGGAAACAAAGCTCAATACAAAATGCACTGAAGCAGCTAGTGCCCATACGGCAGCAGCTGCCGAGGCAAGGTTTAGAAGCTTCCGCAAAACAGCCGATTTGTCGTTTGCTGCAAAGCCTGCAAATACTAGGGATCCAATGCTTACCGCGATTGCGATATTCATAAGGGCTTTAGTTAGCGGGACTCCGTAGCGAATGATTGGGCCGGGATCTGAAAACTGCAAGGCTGCGGCTCCGCCGCCAATTGCAAGGCCAACCAGAACTGCAAACAAAACCCCGAGGGTTGCTATTAGCCCTGCGGAATACGCTCTGGTTTGAAAGGGGTTCACCTCTTAAGCCTAGGTACAAACCTTCCGGTTTCTTGAGATAAACAAAAAGACGCTGACCCGAAGGCCAGCGTCTTTTCTTGCTAAGTAGTAATTACTTAACTGAAGCCTTTAGCTTGGAACCTGCAGACACCTTTACGGTGTTTGAGGCTGCAATCTGGATTGTTGCACCAGTCTGAGGGTTTCGGCCGGCACGTGCTGCGCGGAAGCCCTTCTCAACTGAAAGCCAACCTGGAATGGTGACCTTTGTGCCTTGTCTTACCTGAATTGCGATGGTGTCAAACATTGCGTCAACGATACGGTTGACAGCTGCCTGTGACTCGCCAGTTGAATCTGCGATTGCAGCTACTAGTTCGCTCTTGTTCATGTGGTCCTCCTGGACGATCTCAGTTTCTATAAGTTTTCCGGTTCAATCTAAAAGGTGGCTAAAAAGCCAGGACCCGATAGATCGTTACGGGGTGGTGCTATGGCTAGAAACTACCAGCTGGACTTGGTAATGCCCGGCAACTCGCCTCGGTGAGCCATATCGCGGAATCTGATGCGGGAAACGCCGAATTTGGCAAGAATTCCGCGTGAGCGGCCATCAATGGCGTCGCGGTTTCTTAGTCTTACCGGGGAGGCGTTCTTAGGAAGCTTCTGAAGGCCCAAACGAGCAGCTTCACGCTGGTCATCGGTTGAATTCGGGTCAACTAGGGCCTTTTTCAGGGCTAGACGCTTCTCGGCGTAGCGCTCGACTACCAGCTTGCGCTGCTCGTTACGAGCAATCTTGCTTTTCTTGGCCATTTCTAGCGCTCCTCGCGGAATTCAACGTGCTTGCGCACTACTGGGTCATACTTCATCAAAGCGATGCGGTCTGGGTCGTTGCGGCGGTTCTTTTTGGTCACGTAGGTGTATCCGGTGCCCGCGGTGGAGCGCATCTTGATAATTGGGCGAATATCGCGTTCTTTAGCCATTTAGCGCTCCTTAGATCTTCTCGCCACGAGCCAAGATCTCGGCAATCACGGACTCGATGCCACGGGCATCGATTACCTTGATTCCGCGAGCTGATAGCTGCAGGGTCACGTTACGCTTCAGGGAAGGAACGAAGTAAGTCTTCTTCTGGATGTTTGGATTAAAGCGACGCTTGGTCTTGTTCTGGGCGTGCGAGACGGCATGGCCGAACATAGGCTTCTTCTCAGTCACCTGACAGTAAGCTGCCATCTTTTCCTCCTCTAGGCAAGACAAAAACATCCAAAATAGTTTGCTTGAAAGCCTCTATAAGATTTACGGACAAATCCGCAACGAGCCCCAAGTCTAGGCTAGTTTCTGGCTACTTTGCAACTTTTTTCTGGCAGGGCCCACAGGCCCCAAAGATGTCAATGGTGTGGCTGGGGGATGAAAATCCATGGCTTTTGGCCACCTGATCGGCCCAGGATTCCACCTTTTCGGCCTCAATTTCCACGGTTTGGCCACACCCCCTACAAATCAGGTGGTGGTGGTGCCCCTCGCCGCAGTCCCGATACAAAAACTCCCCATCGGCTGACTGCAGGGAGTCAGCCTCCCCGGAAGAGACCAATTCATTTAGCGCCCGATACACGGTGGCAAGGGAAGTGCTGGAGCCGTGGTTTTTTAGCACCTGGTGAAGTTGCTGGGCAGAAACAAAGCCGACCGCTTCAGACAATGCATGTCTGACGGCTGATTTTTGTTTGGTGTTGCGCTTTAGAGTTTCGCCCATAGCTAGCAACTTTACCTAATGAAGCTGCCTCGAGATTTCTCAATAACTCTTGCAACCAGGTAGATCGCAAACGACAACGTAGTCACGTAAGGGCTAATTGGCAATCCGCCACCAAGGGCCAGCAAGATTCCGCCAACTACCGCCACCACTGCAAACACCATGGTGAGGATTGGAACAAGCAACGGTGAAGAAGTTAGTCGAAGTGCTGCTGCAGCAGGTGTCACAAGCAAAGTCATTACTAACAGCGCTCCAACAATCTGCACCGATGCTGCAACTGCCAAAGCAAGTAACAGCATGAAGATAATTCCAAGTGCCTTGGTTGGAACACCTCTGGCTTCAGCAACTTCAGAATCCAAACTTGCAAAGCTAAGCGGTCGCCAAACAACTAATAGCGCGATGACAACAACCAAGGAGGTAGCAATCAGCCAAATAACCTGCGGATCATCAACGGCAATGATTTGACCGGTTAGCAAACCAAACTTGTTGGCAGCTCTTCCTTCGTAAAGGGCAAGAGCCAAGATTCCAATTCCAAGACCAAAGGGCATCAACACCGCGATGATCGAGTTTCGATCCTTTGCTCGGGTTCCCATAATCGCGATGATGATGGCGGCAACAATCGAACCAAACGTTGCCCCGAGGGCAACGTTGAATCCGATCAACAGTGCAATGGCCGCTCCTGCAAAGGAAAGCTCGCTTATTCCATGCACCGCAAATGACATATCCCTCGTCATCACAAAAACGCCAATCAGGCCACCCATAATGCCAAGGAGCAATCCCGCGATCAAAGAATTCTGAACCAGCGGAATCAGCTGGTCGTAATCAGAAAAATCGAAAAGTCTTTCCATTACAACCACTTCTCATCGTCGTGGTGAGTGTGATCAGATGATCCCAAAACTGCAATGCGTCCCTGGTTTCGAACCACATCAACGCTTCGGCCATAAAGCTTTGATAGAACATCAGAGCGCAAAACCTCATCCGGAGTTCCAATTCGGAATTGCCCGTTGGCAAGATATAGAACTCGGTCGATGTAATCGAGCACCGGATTGACATCGTGGGTGACAAACAAAACCGCAGCGCCGTTTTGCTGGCGCTGGGAATTGATAAGTTCTGCAACTAGTGATTGCTGCTTTAGATCAAGTGCGCTGAGTGGCTCATCAGCCAAGATAAGTTTCGGATTATCAATAACTGCTTGCGCAACTCTGATGCGCTGCAACTGCCCGCCTGATAGTTGACCAATTGGGGTGTTAGCAATATCTTCTGCACCGACTGCTTCTAACATCTTCGAAACTTTTTTTGCAGTTGCATTCGATGGAAATGGAATTCCAAAGCGATGACCATCTAGTCCCATGCGAAGCAAATCCCTCGCACGAAGAGGCAATCCCGAATCTGCTTGCCTGTGCTGCGGGATGTAGCCGATTTGTCTTGAGCCATGGGCAACTGATTTACCGAGTAGTTCAATTGCTCCGCTGGATAGTTGTAGCTGACCAAGAATTGCCTTTAGCAAAACAGTTTTTCCAGAAGCGTTGGCACCGATTACGGCAATGAATTCACCAGGGGCAACGCTTAGGTCTAGGTCTTTCCAGATACTCCTATCGCCAAAAGACAGACTTGCCTTTTGAACATTTAGGATCGCTTGCGAAGACAAGACCTACCTAAGAGCTGCTTCTAGATTGGCGATGTTTAGATCCATCCAGTCGTAATACCTAGAGCCTGCTGGAAGTAATTCACTTAGCTCAACCACGGCTATTCCGTTTTGTTTTGCTAGAGAAACTAGCCCGTCGATCTGCACGCTGCCAGTTTGTGGATTCACCACAAACACATCAACCGACTTTGATTTCAGAAGCTTCTGGATCTCCAGTAGATCTTTAGGAGAAACATCGAGTTCTTCTTCAATGGCTTGTGAGAAGGATTTTGGGGTTAGGTCTTCAAGACCCATCTCAATAAGCAGGAAGTTAGCCACTGGCTCTGATGCGACGAAGGTTGCCCCTGAGTACTTACCCGAAACAGCGGCGATTCGATCTTCGAGAATCTCGATCTCGCCATGAAAATCAATGAGGTTGTCTGAGTAATCGCTCGAGTATTCCGAATCCAGAGCCGCTAGCGCTCCAGCCAGACGGCTGGCAAAATCCTCAACCACGTGGAAGTCATACCAAACATGCTCGTTGCCTTCAGCGTGGTCGTGGTCATGGTCGTGATCGTGGTCATCGTCGTGATCGTGGCCATCGTCTTCTTTGGCCGCCTGATCTTCCTTGGCCAACTCGTCAGGAAGGTAGGCATAGACGATGTTCTCGTTGCCGGCAGATTTGGCTAGGGTGTCGATAAATGAGTCGTAGCCGCCACCATTGGCGACAATCAGATCAGCATCGTTAACTGCTAG
>CAMAXJ010000043.1 GCA_945862155.1 Rhodoluna limnophila | reverse complement strand
GTTAACTCACACTGGAAAAGTTGGAGCAGAGGTTTCAGAACAGCAAGCCAAGGCGCTCGCAGAAATATGTGCCTTGAACGCACTTGCAGCAATCAAAATGGTCATCGGTGATTTGGACAAGATCAATCGCGTGGTGAAAGTAGTCGGCTATGTTGCATCGGCACCGGGTTTCACAGGCCAACCAAGTGTGGTTAATGGCGCTAGTGAATTTCTAGGCAAGGTACTTGGCGATAAGGGTATTCATGCTCGAAGCGCAGTTGGGGTAGCAGTGCTACCACTTAATGCTCCGGTCGAAATAGAACTAATCGTGGAGATTAGTCAGTAGCTCCGGCTTCTAGCTTGTCCGTTATAACCGACATCACTGAGGTATCGGCGAGTGTTGTCACATCACCAATTGGTCTATCTTCAGCAACGTCTCTAAGAAGCCTTCGCATGATTTTTCCTGAACGGGTTTTTGGAAGCTCGGCAACTACCATAATCGTTCTTGGTTTGGCAATCGCGCCAATTTCTTTAGCGACGTGATCGCGCAAGAGTTTGCTTACATCGGAGTCGCTGCCTGCGGCAGCGACCTGGTCTGATCTTAGAATCACAAATGCAACTACGGCTTGACCGGTAGTTTCATCCTTGGCTCCAACCACCGCAGCTTCAGCCACGAACGGGTGGGATACCAACGCCGACTCGATTTCCGCTGTTGAGAGCCTGTGGCCCGAGACGTTCATGACATCGTCTACTCGTCCCAGAATCCATACATCGCCATCTGTATCGAGCTTGGCGCCATCGCCTGCGAAGTACTTTCCAGGGTGCTGAGACCAGTAGGTTTCCTTGTAGCGCTCGTTATCGCCCCAGATGCCTCGAAGCATCGAAGGCCAAGGCTCGGTGATGGTTAGATAGCCGCCACCGGAAGTTACCTTCTTTCCTGCATCATCGACTATCTCCATGGAGATACCTGGAAGTGGGATCATCGCTGATCCAGGTTTAGTGGCCGTGATTCCAGGAAGCGGCGAGATCATGATGGCGCCGGTTTCGGTTTGCCACCAAGTGTCAACAATCGGAGCATTGTTGCCACCGATTACATCGCGATACCAAATCCAAGCTTCGGGGTTGATTGGTTCGCCAACCGAACCTAGAACCCTGATTGAACTCAAGTCGTATTTGTCTGGAATCTCGCGACCTAGTTTCATGAAGGTTCGAATGGCGGTTGGGGCGGTGTACAAAATGGTCACCTTGTACTTTTCAACGATCTTCCACCAGCGTCCCCAGTCTGGGGTATCAGGGGTTCCTTCGTAGATGACCTGGCTAACTCCATTGGCAAGAGGTCCATAGACCACGTAGGTGTGTCCGGTGATCCAGCCAACATCGGCGGTGCACCAGTAGATATCTTTTGTCGGATGGATATCGAAAACGTTTTTATGAGTGAAGGTTGCCTGGGTTAGGTAGCCACCCGAGGTATGCAGAATGCCCTTTGGCTTACCTGTTGTTCCGGAGGTGTAAAGAATAAAAAGCGGATGCTCGGCTCCAAATGCTTTAGCCTCGTGCTCTGGCGACGCCGAATCAACAACATCGGACCACCAGTGATCAAGGTTTTGGTTCCAGGAAACTTCATTGCCGCCACGCTTTAGAACAACCACCGCTTTCACGCTTGGGCAAGCGCTGTCGGCGATGGCCTCATCAACGGCGGGCTTAAGGGCTGAGACTTTGCCTTTTCTATATCCACCGTCAGCTGTAATGATCAACTTAGCCTCGGCGTCGTTGATGCGACTTCGAAGTGACTCAGCCGAGAAGCCACCAAAAATAACGGAGTGAATCGCACCTAAGCGAACAGTTGCCAGCATGGCAATAACGGCTTCGGGAACCATAGGCATGTAAATGGCAACGCGGTCGCCTGAGACAAGCCCCAAAGTTTGGAACGCGTTGGCAGCTTTTTTGACCTCGGTTAGAAGCTGGGCATATGTATAGGTAGAGGTGTCTCCGTTCTCCCCCTCGAAGTAGATGGCGATGCGATCGCCGCGACCTTCGATGACATGCCGATCGAGGGTGTTGTAGGAGACGTTTAGCTCGCCGTCTTCGAACCAGCTGGCGAAGGGGGCATTAGAAAAATCAAGGGTTTTAGTAAAAGGCTTGTGCCAGTGCAGGGCCCGTGCCTGCTTGGCCCAAAATTCCAGCCGGTCTGCCTTAGCCTCCGAATAGAGCTCCGGCTTGGCAACAGCCTGCGCCACAAACTCAGAACTCGGGGAAAATCTCCGGGTCTCGTGGAGCAGATTTTCGATTCCAGATTTTTCAGGCATGATTATCTCTATCTTTTTAGCTCTTGGCAATAATGCCACAAATCGGCTTTCTCGAACCAAGTGCCCAGCTTAGAATTGTCCAGTCAGTAATTTATTGCTGACTAGTGATAGTTAGATTCCACCCAATCGCTATCACCAGGCGGCAGGTTTTCCCCAAAACCTGCCGCCCCCTAACTTTCCACATCTTTTGTATCTGCGCCCAAAATCCCATCTGCATGACTCATGGTTGTCAGCGTGGAAACAAAAATCCCTGACGCTCTCTTGGAGCTCATTGATGACCCAGCGGTCACTGACATTTGCCTATCTAGTGGTCGAACCCTTGTTGACTCTGGGTCAGGACTAAAGACTGCAGAAAAGCTAGCCCTAACAGAGTCCGAGCTATCGATGCTTGCAAAAGATCTGATTGAGCTCGGTGGCAGAAGGTTAGATCAGGCAAATCCGTTTGCGGATGTTAGTTTGCCTGGGGGACTTAGGGTACACGCGGTGCTGAAATCGGCTTGCACCGATTCCACGCTTTTGTCGATTCGCTTACATTCAACTAATCCAATGACCCTCGAGTCTTTATTGAATGGAGGATTTGCAACCTCTGCCCAATCCGAATTGATTCAAGAAATTGCCGGCTCGCGCCAAAGCTTTCTGATCTCCGGTGCCACCGGCACTGGCAAGACCACTTTGCTTCGGGCCATGCTGCAAGAAAAAGATGAACGAGTAATAGCCGTTGAAGATGTCTCAGAGCTTTTTGGAGCAAACATCATCTGCCTGCAAACCAAACCAAAGAACATCGAGGGACAGGGCGAGATCACCCTGGAGGATCTTGTCAGGCAGGCCCTTCGTATGCGACCGGATCGTATCTGCATTGGTGAGGTCAGAGGCGAGGAGCTAGTTCCAATGCTGCAGGCGCTGAACACCGGGCACCGGGGAGCAACCACTCTGCATGCAAATTCTTTAGAACAGGTGCCGGAACGGCTGCTCTCTATCGCTGCCCAACAGCAAATCAACGAGACCACGCTTTCTCGATTGGTGGCCTCGGCCTTTGATTGGGTGATTGCGCTCAGTGTCGAGCAAGGGGCGAGGAGAATATCTGGCATTGGAAAATTTGAAGTTAGCAACGACAAACTGCTTGTTGTCTCACAACTTCGTTCTCGTAAGTTGCAGCTAGCATGAGTGCAAATCTTGCAGTGTTAGAACTTTCAGCACTACTTAGAAGTGGAGCAACTAATCAGGACGCCATCAAGGCATTCCAGGTTGATTTGTTAAGCGAGTTTCAAAAAAAGCAGTTTCAGTTCATCTGGGATGTATCCCGTGACTCCGGCGGCAATCTTGCTCTGGCCCTAGATCGATTAGCCCAAGTGTTTGATTCTCAACACAAGCAATCTTCTGAGCTGAAAGTTGCCTTCGCTTCTCCTAGGGCGAGTGCGAATCTAATCCTGATGCTTCCCTTGCTTGCAGTTATCTTCGCCGAGCTGTTGGGACTTCCAACTGTCTCTTCGGCATTTGAAACATCCCTTGGGGCAATGGCCGTTGGCATTGGATTGATTCTGTTGATTATTGCCAGAGTGGTTTCGCTACGGATGTTAGATAGGGCAAGACCCCGCGAGGCAGACCCCGGGGCATTTTTAGACGCGGTAGTGGTTGGGCTTTCTGCAGGGCTATCTCCAAAGGCGTCTTCAACGCTTGCCCAAAACAAGTCCGTTTTGAACTTTGGGGAAAAGGTTCCAGGGGAGCAGCTATCTCAGCTAATGGATGCTCTGAGAGTCTCCGAGCAATCAGGAATTGCGCTTTCAGGGATTTTGTCGGCTCGAGCAGATGCCCTTCGGCACCGGCTTCTAAATCGCCGACGCCAGGATTTAGCAAAGCTCTCAATTTCACTGCTTTTGCCTCTGGGTCTTGCGGCCCTGCCGGCTTTTGTTTTTCTAGCGGTTGTTCCGCTTGGAATTGGCCTGTTTAGAGCTGTATAGAAAGGTACAAAAAATGGATTGGAAAAACGAAACTGGTGCTGCCACGGCTGAGTATGCAATCGCCACTATGGCGGCAGTGGGCTTTGCAGGGCTACTTGTGGTGATCATGAGAAGCGACGAGGTCAAGGCGATCTTGTTTGATTTGGTTAGATCGGCACTTACTCTTGGCGGTAGCTAGAAAAGATTCCGGCAGCGTCACTGCCGAATTGGTTTTAGCCCTTCCTGCGGTAGTGATAATCGTTGGACTCGCACTTGGAGCAATGAGTGTTCAGCTGCAACGGATGGAGTTAGTCTCAGCTGCATCAACAATTGCTAGAGCTATTGCAAGAGGTGAGCCAATCGAGATTGTTGATGCATTAGTAACAGATCTTGGCGAGCGAGTTGGGTTTGAAATTCAAGAAGAGCTGGGGGTTGTGTGTGTTATTTTGCGCAGCGAAATTGGAATTTTGAGTATTGATCTGACCGGTTTGGAGTTGATTGAGTCGCAGTGCGCGAAAGCTCAAGGTCAATAGAAAATGACACGGGAGCCGGAACAATTCTGGCTTTTGGCGTCATAATTATGATTCTCGGAATATTTGCAGCTTCAAGTTTCTTTTCCTTGCATTTGCTAGCAAATACAAGGGCCCAAGCCACTACAGAGGCCATTGCACTGGCTGCAACTGATGCACTTCGAGGTGTATCTTCCGGTTATCCGTGTATTGTGGCAAAAGATATCGCCACCAATAGCCAGCTTGTTTTGGAGCGATGTCGTATTGTCGGTTTCGAGGTCTTTATTGAGACCAGCTCGGAGTCTTTTGGGATCGTGCACAAAGCGCGAGCTCGAGCGGGACCCTGAAGTAAATGTAGTAGGAGAACAATGTCAGGCAACAAGTTAGTAATCGTCGAGTCGCCAGCAAAGGCGAAGACCATTGCTAAGTATCTAGGTGATGACTACACAGTCATGGCCTCGATTGGGCATATCCGCGACCTCATCGACCCGAAGAACCTACCGCCCGAAGAAAAGAAGAAAAAGGGCTCGCTAGCCAAGTTCTCAATTGACATCGAAAATGACTTTGAGCCTTACTACGCCATTTCGGCCGGTAAATCCAAGACCGTAGCCGAGCTGAAAAAAGCCCTTGCCGAGGCTGACGAACTTTATCTCGCAACTGATGAAGACCGCGAGGGTGAGGCCATTGCCTGGCACCTACTTCAGGTGCTAAAACCTAAGGTTCCGGTCAAGCGAATGGTGTTCCATGAAATTACAAAAACCGCCATCCAGGAAGCTTTGGGCAAAACCCGAGATGTTGACCAGAACCTAGTCCAGGCTCAAGAAACCAGGCGAGTAGTTGACCGCCTATACGGCTATGAAGTATCTCCTGTTTTGTGGCGCAAGATCAACCGCGGACTTAGCGCAGGACGAGTTCAGTCCCCGGCGATGCGATTAGTGGTTGAGCGTGAGCGTGAGCGCATGGCTTTTGTTTCCGCTAGCTATCACGACGTCAAAGCGCTGTTTACAACGGGCGTCGGTAAAGAGCAAGACTTTGAAGCAAAGCTTCTTTCCATCGACGGCAAGAGAATCGCTTCTGGAGATGCCTTCAACGACAAAGGTGAAATTAAAGATGGCGTACTACTACTTGATTTAGACGCCGCAGAAAAACTTGCTGTGGCAATGCGCGACAAAGATATAAAGGTAAAAGTTGACTCGGTGGAATCAAAGCCCTCAACCCGTCGTCCAGCTGCTCCTTTCACAACCTCCACCTTGCAGCAGGAGGCTTCTAGAAAACTTCGCATGTCTGCCAAGCAGACCATGGATACCGCGCAGTCTTTGTATCAAGACGGACACGTTACATATATGCGTACCGACTCACCGGTTTTATCAACCCAAGCTATTCAGGCAGCAAGGAATCTGGCTGTTGAAATGTTTGGCAAGGATTCAGTTCCGGATAGCCCTCGCGTTTACACCGGAAAGAGCAAAAATGCTCAGGAGGCTCACGAAGCCATTCGCCCAGCTGGCGAAACCTTCTTGCATCCGAGCGATCTTCCAATGAGCATGTCTTCAAGGTCTAAAGATCTTTACGAGTTGATCTGGAAAAGAACTATGGCTTCTCAGATGGCTGATGCGAAGGTTTCAACCACCACGGCAAAGATTTCAGTGGGGCCAATCGATGGCGGCAAATCTGCTGAATTCTCAGCATCGGGAACTGTTGTTTTGTTCAAGGGGTTTATGGCCGCCTATGAGGAGGGCCGCGACGTTGAGCGCGAAGATGAAGAGGACAACGAAAAAGAGTTAAAACTTCCAGCTTTGGAAGTTGGCCAGGAACTATCCGTAGTTGAAGTAACCGCCAAGGATCACACAACCTTGCCACCTCCTCGCTACACAGAAGCTTCCCTTGTGAAGGCGCTAGAAGAAGACGGCATTGGAAGACCTTCTACTTACGCAGCTATCTTGTCCACCATTATCAATAAGGGCTATGTCGTAAAGCGCGGCCAGGCCCTGGTTCCAGAGTGGATCGCCTTTACTGTCACCAGGTTCTTAGAAGAGAACTTCGTAAAGCTAGTTGATTATGCCTTTACTGCTCAGATGGAAGAAAACCTCGACCAGATTGCAGCGGGAGAACTTGATCGAAGCGATTGGTTAAAGAAGTTCTACTTCGGTACCGAAACCGAAGATGGTCTTCACGACACCGTGCAAAACGTTGGCGAGCACGATCCGAAGGCCGTGAACTCGATATTCCTTGCCGAGAACATCACGCTTAGAACCGGTAAGTTCGGGCCATACATCGAGACCATGGTTGAGCCTGGAAGCGAAGGCGCCGATGAAAACGGCCGTCGTATAGTTAACATTCCAGAAGGACTTGCTCCCGATGAGCTAACCGTTGCCAAGGCACAGGAGCTTATCGACGCTCCGATTATCACAGACCGCAAGATGGGCCAGGACCCATCTTCCGGTTACGACATTTTGTTCAAGGACGGGCGCTTCGGACCATATGTTTTGCTTGAAGACCCAAACGCCGAGAAGCCAAAGACTGCGTCACTGTTCAAGTCAATGACTCCAGATACCTTCACCTTTGAGCAAGCAGTATTGCTGCTATCTCTTCCAAGGACAATTGGTCTTGACCCAGAAACTGAAACTCCGATCACCGCACAAAATGGAAAGTTTGGTCCGTACCTCAAAAAAGGCACCGACTCCCGGTCTCTTGCTACCGAAGATCAGATCTTCTCATTGACGCTCGAAGAAACTCTTGAGCTATACAAGCAGCCCAAGTATGGAGGGCGCAGAACTGCCGCCACTCCACTGCGTGAATTCGGCGAAGACCCAGCCAGCGGCTTGCCGGTATTTGCCAAGACAGGTCAGTTCGGTGACTACGTGACCGATGGCGCCATCAATGCCACCATTCCTAAGGATGAAAAGCTTGAGGAACTAAGCCCGGACCAGGCCTTTGAGCTTTTGGCCATTAGGCGTGAGAAACTAGGGTTAGAGCCAGGTCAATCTGCCCCCAAGGCAGGTCGAGTTTCCAGAAAGGCCGCAGCCCCTAAA
>CAMAXJ010000042.1 GCA_945862155.1 Rhodoluna limnophila | reverse complement strand
ACCTTTGACAGGGCTTCGAGGATGGCTTCTTGCACCCCTTAACTCTAAGGGTTGGCGCTTTCGTGAGAGAATGAGAGATATGAGTCCAAAGCAAAACGGTGCCAGCATCCCAGAGGGTCAAACCCTAGCAACCTTCGCCGATTACAAGCTTGCCGTTTCATATGTTGAGTCCATGATCGAACATGATTTTCCAGCAAGGCTCGTTTCCATCATCGGAACCGATCTAAAGAGCGTTGAATCCATCAAGGGAAAACTCGGCTACGGTCGAGTCGCACTTTCCGGCGCACTAACTGGATCGTGGCTAGGAATGTTCTTTGGACTAGTGTTTGGCGCAACCGGAACCGGAGCGGAAGCCGTGCTACTCACTAATGTCACAGCCGGCGTTGTTATCGGAGCTGGAATTGGAATGCTTCTGAATGTCATTCGATTTAGCGTGACGAAAAACCGTCGTGGCTTTATCTCAGGCCAAATGGTGGTTGCGAAAAAGTATGAGGTTGTCGTTCCCAAGGAGCAACTTCAGCTTGCCAAAAAAGCAGTGGCGGCAGCAAAGCCTGCCAAGCCAGCTAAAAAAATCTAGCTGAGTTTTGCCATCCAGGCTTCAATCTCGTCCGGATCCCTAGGTAGAGCTCGAGTGAGATTCTCAACCCCATTAGCAGTCACCAGCACATCATCTTCAATTCGGATACCGATCCCGCGGAATTTCTCAGGTGCCAGCAGATCATCTTCGTGGAAGTAAAGACCTGGCTCGATTGTGAAAATCATGCCTTCTTCCAGCTCGGCATCCAGATACATTTCTTTTCTGGCCTGAGCGCAGTCGTGCACATCGATACCTAGGTGGTGACTGGTGCCGTGCACCATCCACCTGCGGTGGAACTGTTTGTTCTCATCTAGCGATTCTTCTGCGCTAACCGGGAGTATTCCCCAATCGGATGTTTTCTGAGCAATAACTTTCATGGCTGCAGCGTGGATCTCGCGGAACTTGATTCCAGGCTTTGCAACAGCAAAGGCTGCATCGGCAGCTTCTAGAACAGCCAGGTAAATTTCCTTTTGTGCTGCAGTGAACTTGCCAGAAACTGGCAATGTTCTTGTGATATCCGCTGTGTAAAGCGAATCAGCTTCCACACCGGCATCAACTAGCACAAGCTCATTTGCCTTTACTTCTCCGTCGTTAGAGATCCAATGCAGCACGCAGGCATTTTTGCCAGCGGCAGCAATGGTGTCGTAGCCAAGATCGTTTCCTTCTTGTCTAGCCCTAGCAAAAAAGGCAGTTTCGATTACTCGCTCGCCTTTAGGGATGCCGACAGATTTTGGTAGCACCCGCACAATATCTTCAAAACCAGATACGCTTGCGGCCACGGCAATACGCATCTGCTCTATTTCGTAGGAGTCTTTGACTAGTCGAAGCTCAGAGACAAACTGCGCTAATTCTTTGTTTTCAAGATCTAGTTTGTCTACGCCATTTAGAAACGCATCAAGTTCGGCCAAATCTCTTGTTTCAACATCCAGCAGGCTTGCAATCTCTTCAAGTGTGGGCCTTGCTCCAACCCAGAATTCACCAATAGCGGAGTTAGCAAAAAACTCATCGGAGTCTTTGCCGGCGGTGGGCCTAAGAAAAAGAATGTCTTTGTTTTGCTTTGTGTCGATAACAAGAACCGAGTCAGCAACTGTCCTGGAGCCCCAACCGGTTAGATGCGCAAAGGCTGCGTGTGGGCGATAGCGATACTCAGTGTCGTTAGATCTGGTCTTTGGAGCCCCTGCTTCAATAACCACAACCTTGCCAGGGAAGGCTTTGGCTACCGCTTGCCTTCTTTTCTTGGCAAAGGGGGCAACTTTATCGGCTGCGACTTTAGTCGCAGATTTCTCGGCCCAGCCACTAGAGATGTAGTCGAGGAACTCTTTGCTGTGGGGAGTGCGAGATCTAGTTGCACCTTTGTCTGGATTTTCGTCCTGATTCATCCCTCCATTGTGTCATTGCCCGCAGGGAAATTTGTTTTGCGTAGTCTAGGAATAACAAGATAAGGGCAATAACTTATGGTCAAGATCGACCTACACACCCACTCAACCCGTTCCGACGGGCTTGATAGCCCAACCGACTTGATGATCAATGCCAAAAAAGCTGGCCTGGATGTAATAGCCCTAACCGATCACGACACTGTTTCAGGTTGGGATGAAGCCCGAGGCAAGGCCTTTGAGTTAGGGCTTGGATTCGTTCCTGGAATTGAAGTCACCTCTGTTTCCGACATTGAGCGATTTGGCAGAACTATTCGCATCTCGGTTCACCTTTTGGCATACCTGCCGGATCCAGATCACAAGGCACTTGAAATTGTTCTGGGCGACACCGTTGCAACCCGTGAAGCAAGAGGCCGAGCAATAGTTGAAAAACTAGCGGAGCAGATTCCAATTACTTGGGAAATGGTTTTGGATCACCTAGATAAAGGTGCGACCATCGGTCGCCCCGCCATTGCTGACACTCTGGTGACCATGGGGTTAGTGGCAGATAGAAGTGCGGCCTTTGACCATTACCTTTCTACCGATGGACCCTTCTACGTTTCACACTCCACTGTTTCAACCCTTGAGGCAATTGGTCTAATCAGGCAGGCCGGGGGAGTACCTGTGATTGCACACCCATTGAAGGGTGTTGGTCCTGACACCGATCCAGAAGATTTGCCGGTTGATCACTTCGAGGAAATGATTGCGGCTGGTTTGCAAGGCGTGGAGGTTTACCACCGGGACGTTCCAGAAACTGCCAGAAAGTGGCTGCACGAATTAGCGGCTAAGCACGATCTGATAATTACCGGCTCTAGCGATTATCACGGGGTTTCAGGAAAACCTAATCAGCTTGGCGAGAACACAACTTCTCAGGAGATGTTGGATCGTATTGTTGAGCTTGGAACCGGAACTAAAGCTTCGCTTTAGCTTTGTCCACCGAGGGTGCGGTTTCTAGTTGTTGAGCTTCTGGGCGGACGAGGTTCTGATCTAGATTCTTGTTTGCTGTCCTTGGAATCAGTTTTTGGTCTTGCTGATCCACTCCTTGGAGCAGAGCGCTTTTGACCAGGTCTCTGACCTCCGCGGTCACCTGATGGCTTGGCTCCTTCGACTCTTGTTGAAGCCTTAATTCTTCCCTTGGTTCCAGCTGGAATGCTCAGATCAGCAAATAGGTGCTCGGAACTTGAGTAAGTTTCCATCGGGTCGGGCTGACCGAAGGAAAGCTCTTTGTCGATGTGTGTCCAGCGAGCAAGATCTTCCCAATCCACGAATGTAACTGCGGTACCCAATCTTCCGGCACGGCCAGTTCTACCAACGCGGTGAAGGTAAGCCTTCTCGTCTTCTGGAACCGAGTAGTTGATTACGTGAGTCACATCATCAACGTCGATGCCTCGAGCTGCAACTTCGGTTGCCACCAAGATGTCTTTTTTGCCAGTTCTAAAAGCAATCATGGATTTCTCTCGGGCTTCTTGAGACATGTCTCCGTGCAGAGCGCTTGCGTTGAAGCCGCGGTCAATTAGCTCATCGGATAGCTTGGCAGCTTGGCGCTTGGTGCGGCAGAAAATTACGGTCTTGCCGCGGCCTTCGGCCTGCAGGATGCGTCCCACTACTTCGTCTTTGTCCAATGAGTGGGCGCGGTATACAAACTGCTTGATGTCGGCTTTGGTTAGACCTTCGTCTGGATCGTTCACGCGGATGTGTACCGGCTTGTTTTGGTACTTCCTGGCTAAAGAGACAATCGCTCCTGGCATCGTTGCCGAGAACAACATGGTCTGGCGATTCTCCGGGGTGTAAGCAAAGAGTCTTTCAACATCTGGCAGAAATCCAAGATCTAGCATTTCGTCGGCTTCGTCGAGCACCATGAATTGAATGTTTGTTAGATCAAGTTTTTTCTGCTTGGAAAGATCGATAAGTCGTCCTGGGGTTCCAACAATGATTTGCGCTCCGGCGTCAATCTCTGCAACTTGGCCTTCATATGCTTTACCGCCGTAGATTGCTGCAACGGTTGTTGAGCGATTGCTGCAGGCAAGCTTTAGATCTTCTGCAACTTGAATGGCTAGTTCCCTGGTTGGAACAACTACCAATGCTTTTGCGCCGTGAGATGGATCTTTACCCAAGCTCTGAATAAGAGGTAGACCAAAGCCGAGAGTTTTTCCGGTTCCGGTTTTTGCCTGCCCGATAATGTCTTGTCCGGTTAGGGCAAGCGGGATGGCCTGCTCCTGGATTGGAAATGGGCTGGTAATTCCTCGGGCCTCTAGAGCCTCGGTTATATCGCTGTCGATACCTAGATCTTTGAAAGTCAAAATGCTCCTATATATGCTCTTCCTACTCTACTTGCCCCTGTGCAAAGCCCTATATGCTTGAAGGATGTTCGAGTGGCTGAAGGCGTTTCGCAAAAAGGTTGGAAAGCTTGTTCTTCCTGATCGCGAAGAAAGATCTGGTCGAAACCAGGGCAAGGTAAATCTAAAGCCATACACTCCAGAACCTAAGGTTTACCTAGGTCAATTGGCTTATCTGTTGCTTTCAAACTTTGAAATTCTAACCAATGAGCTTAAGTATTCGCCAACCACCCAATACAAAGCGGAGCTATCAGAAGCAGCGGCCAAAAGTTTCGAAAAATACCGGACTATTTCCAAAAAGCTAGTTGGTCTGGGCTTTGACGTCACTGATTCGATGGATCCATTCACCGAGCGCGTTGACACTTTTCACTCCAGAACCGCCGGCATCGACTGGTATGAGTCGGTAATCAAGATCTACCTGGTTTCGGGATTGCTGGATGATTTCTATGGACGCTTGGCAGCTGGCCTCAAAAAAGAATTGCGCGAAGCAGTGGAAAAGGCGCTATCCGATAAGACCTTCGAAAAGTTCGCCAAGACGGTCTTAGTTGAAGGCATGGCCGGAAACCCACAACTTGAATCTCGCCTGGCACTTTGGGGAAGACGCCTGATGGGCGATGTTCTACTGGAGGTGCGGGCAGCATTTGATAACCGCAAGCTTGCCGGAGTTGATAAAAACTCTAAGTTGACTCTTGAGCAGGAGCGAAAGGTAAATCTAGAGTCTTACTCAAAGATTGAGCCGCTAGTGACAGAAATGATCGCAGCTCACTCGCTGCGGATGGATGCAGTGGGTCTTACCGCGTAGCAGCTAGAGCTTGCTCGTCTATTTTTTTACGCTGGCCATCTAGCACCTTTGCTCCAAAGAACATAGCGACCGGCATACCCAGCATCACAATCGACCAGATCCAGGCGTCGGTGTAGCCAAAGCCCAGCCAGGTAAGCAAAATCCAAAGAACCGATCCGCTTGCTAGGCCAATTGCTGGTGGTACTAAGGAACCGTAGCGGTCAGAGCCGATTTGAACGTAAGGGGCAACTAGACCAAGAATTGCGGCGTAAAAAACAATAAATAGAAATTCCATTAGGCGATGAACCCAACCCTTCTAGCTTCCTCTGCGCCGATCTCTAGATAGGCAAGCGCTTCGGTTGGAACCAAAAAGACGTTACCTTTTGAATCGGTTAGGTTGATCAGTTTGGAGTTGGACTCGATTGCCTCTGCAACCTTTTTCTCAACTGCTGCCGCTGACTCCGATGTGTCGAAACTTAGCTCGCGAGCTGAGTGCTTGATGCCGATTCTGATATCCATGACCAACCTTTCTGCTACTAGATTACGGCCATTTCAGAAGGCCTCAAACCAGCTGTCAGAGGGCTTTAGTATCTTGGGTAAATGACCGATGTGCAATTTGTGCTCAAGACACGCTTTGCCTCGGTCAACACTCTTGAGCTGGCCCCACTTCAGAAAAAAGTCCGAGATCTTTCAGCCTCGGCAATTGTCCCAGTCTTTGGCTCTCCAGGATCTGGCAAGACCACAGCATTGGTAGCGCGCTTCCTGCAACTTGTTGCATCTGGCTGCTCGCCAGATCAGATTGTTGTTATCGCTGCAACTCGTGAATCTGCAAACACCCTCCGCGATCAGTTGGCACTTGAGTATCAAGGGGCAAGCGCTGGCCCACTTGCAAAAACCCTAACTAGCCTCGCTTTTTCAATTCTCGCCTCGAAAGCCAAACGCGAAGGCAAGAAGGCTCCAGTGCTAGTTAGCGGCAGCGAGCAAGACCAATTACTCAAAGAGGTACTGGCAGAAATTGATTCCAGTGCGTGGCCCAAAAATCTTGATTCCACCGTTCGATCCCTGACTGGATTTCGAACTGAGCTTAGAGATCTAATCGCGGCTTGCTTGGAGCACGGAATTTCTCCTGATCAGCTCACTGAAATGGGCAAAGCTCAGGGTCTTACCCAATGGATTGCTTCGGCTAAGTGCTACGAAGGCTACTTGGAAAAACTCAATCAGAGCGATAGAGCTCGCTACGACTCGGCGTCTTTGCTCAGGAGTGCCGCGAAGCAACTTGAATCTGAAGAATCGTTTCCTGAAGAAATTGCAAACCTGAAAGCAATTTTGGTTGACGATGCTCAGGAGCTAACCCCGGCTGCTTCTGAATTTTTGTTTCAGCTCACACGTTTAGGAGCTGGAATCACTTTGATTGGTGACCCGGATGTTGCAACTCTTGGATTTAGGGTTGCAAACCCAAAGGCCATGATGCAGTTGGCTGAGCGGATTGCGGCGCGAGTAAATCAAAAAGTAGAGCCGATATTTCTTGAGCCCACCCACGCCATTCGTCGTCCCGAGATTTCCGCTGCGCTATCGAAGATCAGCTCTTCGATTGATGTTGCCCGCGCTGGGCGTCAGAGGAAAGGACTTAATCCTCCTTCTGAAGTCCTAACGGGCGGAGAGGGTTTGCAGGTTCGAGTGTTCCGCTCCGAAAGCGAGGAGCTTTCCTTTGTTGCCGGTGAGCTTCGGCGAAGACACCTATTTGATGAAGTGCCCTGGTCAAAGATGGCTGTTGTTGCAAGAAGTCGACCGGCGCTTGAAAAACTCGCTCTTGCACTAAGCGCCGAGTCAGTTCCCGTGCAAGTTATTGGCTCTGCAAATTCGCTTCGCGACGATCATTCTTCAGGGCAGCTACTTCGGCTTGCTCGAATTAGCTTGAGCGATGTCCCAGTAAGCGTCGATCAAGCAGTTGAGATTCTTACCTCTGAGCTTGGAGGTCTAGATCAGCTTGGAATTTTGCGCCTCAAGCGTTCGCTTCGAAAGCAAGTGGAGGAGTTTGAAGGCTCATCCGAGCAGCTGTTGGTTGAAGCTTTTGATAATCCAAATACTCTGTCTTTAGTTCGTAGCCCAGAGGCACGAAAAGCGGAAAAGATTGTTCGCCTAATACAATCCACTAAAGCCTTGTCTGCAATCGAAGGAACGACAGCTGAGGCAGTGCTTTGGAATTTGGTCTCCGAGACCGGAGTGCTAAATCGCTGGGTTGTTTTATCTCGCGGGGTGTCCGAGGTAGCAATCCAGGCGGGAAAGAATCTAGATTCCATCCTTTCGCTATTTGCTGCAGCAGCCAGATTCGCAGAGCGAAACCCCACTGCTAGCGCAATCGAATTTATTGAAGATCAGCTAGAGCGAGAAATTCCTGAAGATTCGCTGGCACTGAATAATCGCTCCGGTGAGCAGGTGCTACTTCTTACTCCATCGGGACTTATCGGCAAGCGCTTTCACACTGTGGTGATTCCGGGTCTTAGTGAAGGCGTTTGGCCAAACTTAAAGCCACGCTCTTCGTTGCTGGGGGCAAATGTTCTGGATGCCTTGGTGGCAGGGGAGATAACTCAAGCTCGTGAGCTAAAGCGCTCGGAGCTACCAGGGGAACTTCGGATGCTGAATAAAGCTGCCGGAGCCTGTGGGCAGCGATTGATTATGAGCGCAACTGAAAAGGAAGAAGAACAGCTTTCCCAGTTTCTTCCGTTAGTTCACGGCAGCTACCCGCCAACCGAATCTAAGTCTTCAAAGACCTACACACTTCGATCAATTGTTGGCGAGCTTCGTAGAGAGCTCGCCTCAACCAAGAGCGCCAACCCGGAACAAGCCGCCCTTGGACTTGCGCGATTATCAGCAGCTGGAGTGCCAGGAGCATCGCCTCGGAGTTGGTATGG
>CAMAXJ010000041.1 GCA_945862155.1 Rhodoluna limnophila | reverse complement strand
GCTAGCTCTGCCAGTACTCTAAGTGATGAAATTTCAAGCGTTGATCCAATGCGACCCTCGGGAGCATGCACACTTCACGGGTTCCACACAGTGCTCTCCGGTGAAACCATAAGTCGAATCGCCGCCGTTTACGGAGTGAGCACACAGTCGGTTCTAAGCGCAAATTCTCTTAGCTGGTCCAGCACCATTTACGTGGGTCAGCGCCTGAGAATTCCAGGGGTTCACGAAATCAAGAACTGCCCGAGCTTGACAAAACTGAACCAAGAAATGAAACAGAACGCTCAGATTATTTTTCGCACTGGAAAAGATCTGGGGGTGCGTGACTATGGAATCGTCATTGCCTTGGCAGCTGCGATGCAGGAATCAAGCCTGAAGAATATCGAATATGGCGACAGGGATTCGGTTGGGCTATTTCAGCAGCGCACCTCTCAAGGCTGGGGAACAATCGCACAAATCATGGATCCGAAGTATTCGGCCAGGGCATTTTTTGGAGGACCAACTGGTCCCAATGCCGGAAAAATCCGAGGCCTATTGGATATCAAAAACTGGTCAACTATGTCATTAGCACAAGCCGCCCAATCGGTACAGATCTCAGCATTTCCTGACGCCTATCAAAAATGGGAACTCTCTGCCTGGAGCTGGTTTGACCTGATCGAATCTGAAATAGATAATGGCTAATCTATCCGGGCAGCAAATTGCCAACCGCTATCAGGTGATCTCACTGGTAGCTTCTGGTGGCATGGCCAGCGTATACCTAGCAAATGATCAGGTGCTCGAGAGAAAAGTTGCGCTAAAGGTTATTCATCCACATCTTGCTAAAGATAAGTCTTTTGTTGAGAAGTTCCAGCGCGAAGCCAAGATGGCAGCGCAGCTGTCTCACCCAAATCTGGTAAATGTCTTTGACCAGGGCACTGACGGCGAGGTTATCTTTCTGGTCATGGAGTATGTGCCGGGAATAACTCTGCGCGATGCCATGAACGACTTCGGAGCGTTAGATACCAAGAAGGCTTTCGAGATTATTGAACCGCTTACAGAAGCCTTGGCTGCGGCTCATGCTGCAGGAATCCTGCACCGCGACCTAAAGCCTGAGAACGTGTTTTTATCCGATGGCGGCAAAGTCAAGTTAGGCGATTTTGGACTAGCTCGAGAAATATCCGAACACACTCAAACCGGGTCAGTGGTTGGAACTGTTGCTTACCTATCCCCTGAGTTAGTTCTGCGAGGACTAGCTGATGCACGAAGTGACATTTACTCGCTTGGAGTAATGATCTTCGAAATGCTGACCGGTAAGCAGCCTTACCAAGGTGAGCAGGCTGTTCAGGTTGCCTACCAGCACGCCAACGAAAACATCCCGGCACCATCCACGCTCAATTCAAGTGTTCCAGAACTCTTGGATGAGATTGTGCTTTGGACTACCGCCAGAAACCCAAGTCAACGTCCAGCCTCAGCGGTGGCATTGCTACCGGTTATTGCTAGGGCCAGTCAGGATCTATCTCGCGGGCTCACCACAACTCTTTCCGAGATTGACAAGACGGCTCGAATTAATCTCGATCAAGAATTTGTCTCCCCGGCTGGGGCCACTGAAGTTTTGGACGTATCGGAAATTGAGAGCCTTGCATCCACATCATCCCTTGCGACCAAACTCCAAAAATCCAATAAACGCTCAAGGCTTTTTCTTTCCATTTTTACGATCATCGCCATTATTGGTGGCGCCGGTTCAGGATGGTGGTTCTCCTCAGGGCCTGGAGGCCTTGCTGCGGTTCCTGATCTAACCGGTCGAACCCTGGAATCTGCGGCAGAAGCCCTTGATCCACTCGGGGTAGTAATCGAACGGTTGGAAGAAAACAGCGGGACAGTTGCAGAAGGTTTCATCACCCGAACTGAACCAGCAGCTGGCTCCCGCGTGTTCAAAAACTCCGTGGTAAAAGTGTTCATTTCACTTGGGCCCAAACAGCTAGCCGTTCCCGAGGCAAAGGGGCTAAGTGCCGAAGCTGCCAAGAAACTCTTGATCGATTCTGGATTTGTTGTCGGTTCTGTAAAGAACTACTTTGGGATAGAAGCGGCTGGGCAAGTAATTAGGCTTTCTGCCCCAACCGGGACAATTCTGAATCAAGGCAGCGTGCTAGACATACTGGTATCAATTGGTGCCGTTCCAGAGGTATTGGGTCTAAGTGCCGAGGCGGCCAGGGCGCTGTTAGCGGAGCTTCCAATAACAATCGAAGAAGTTGAAGTATTCAATAACCAGGTCCCTGCCGGTCAAGCCGTTGGGTTAGTGCTTGCCGAAGATCCGCTGCCAGAAAATGGCAGTGCTGTCTTGGAGATATCCAAAGGTCCAGAAATTGTCATCATGCCAAACACCGTGGGAGAAACAATTGCCGCTGCCAAGGCACTGCTTGAGAATCTTGGACTACTGGTTGTAGTTGACACCAACCAACTCTCCAGCAACTTTGGAATAGCGAAAGTGAAGCGTCAAAGTCCGGAGCCTGGCTCAGAAGTTAGAGTCGGCGACAGCGTGACTATTATTTCTCGTTAGCGCTTAGCTAGAGCCTCGGAAACCAAGAAGGCAAGCTCTAGTGACTGCATGTGATTCAATCTTGGATCACATAATGATTCGTAGCGAGACTCCAGAGTCTTTTCGTCAATCATCTCGGAACCGCCCAGACACTCAGCAACGTCGTCGCCAGTTAGCTCAATGTGGATTCCGCCTGGGAAAGTTCCAGCGTTGCGGTGCACTTCGAAAAAGCCAGCTACTTCATCCATGACGTCGTCGAACCTTCTTGACTTGTAGCCGTTCTTGGTTGTCATACCGTTTCCGTGCATCGGGTCCGTAATCCAAAGCGGTTTCGCATCGCTTGCTTTAACCGCTTCGACAAGTTTTGGAAGCTTGTCACGGATCTGACCCGCACCCATACGAGTGATAAAGGTCAATCGGCCTGGTTCGCGGTTTGGATCTAACTTCTCAATCAAAGCCATGACATCCGCAACTTCTGTGCTCGGCCCGAGCTTGACGCCAATTGGGTTTCTAATTCGAGACATGAAATCAACGTGAGCGCCATCAATGTTTCTGGTTCGCTCTCCCACCCAAAGGAAGTGACCGCTGGTCGCATAAGGATTTCCAGTTCGAGAATCAATGCGAGTCATTGGTCTTTCGTAATCAAACAATAGAGCCTCGTGGGATACGTAGAACTCAGTTGCTTTCAGCGAATCAAAGTCAGCGCCGCAGGCGTCCATGAACTTAATGGCTCTATCAATTTCAGCAGCCAACTGTTCATAGCGAATGTTTGCTGGATTATCGGTAAAACCCTTGTTCCACTCGTGCACCGAGCGAAGGTCTGCAAAACCTCCGGTGGTGAATGCTCTGATCAAATTCAGAGTTGAAGCTGAGGTGTGGTACGCGCGTACCATTCGGTTCGGGTCGGTAGCTCTAGCTTCTGAGGTAAAGTCATAGCCGTTTACTGCGTCTCCGCGGTAGGCAGGCAAAGTCACGTCGCCACGGGTTTCAGTATCGGAAGAACGTGGCTTGGCAAACTGCCCAGCCATGCGTCCCATTTTTACTACCGGCATAGATGCGCCATACATCAAAACAACTGCCATTTGGAGAATTGTCTTTACGCGATTTCGAATTCTGTCGGCGGTTGCATCAACGAAGGTTTCTGCGCAGTCGCCACCTTGAAGTAAGAATGCCTTGCCCTCTGCAGCTGCTGCCAATCTTGTGCGAAGGGTATCTACTTCACCGGCAAAAACCAAAGGTGGTAGCACGGCAAGTTCATCGCGCGCAGCTTGCAGCTTGGCCGCATCGGTCCAGGTTGGTTGCTGCGCTGCAGTGAGAGTTCGGTAGTTATCTAATCCCTTGAGTACGGCAGGATCAGCTGCAATGTTTGGCTCTTTCATCTTCTTACCTAGCGAGCGCAGCCCGCTTTTCCTTCACTGTTGAGGCGTACTGGTCTACGTACTCCTGGCCGCTTATCTTTTTTAGCTCGTACATAATCTCATCGGTCACCGCGCGCAAAACAATACGGTCACCTTCCATTCCATCAAATCTAGAAAAATCCAACGGCTTTCCGTAGACAATTCCGACTCTACGAACTCGAGGCAGCCTGGTACCAATTGGCTGCACTTTTTCGGTATCGATCATGGCAACTGGGACAACCGGCACTTTAGCTTCCAGCACCATGCGTGCAATTCCCGTGCGCCCGCGATAAAGCCTGCCATCAGGAGATCTTGTTCCCTCCGGGTAAATACCTAAAAGCTGGCCCTGCTCCAAAACGCTAAGTCCTGTGTTCAGGGCTGCTTCGGATGCCTTGCCTCCGGAGCGGTCAATTGGTAGCTGGCCAGTGGATTTGAAAAACCACTTAACCAACCAGCCCTTAATTCCCTTGCCAGTGAAGTATTCGCTCTTTGCTAGAAACACCACCGGTCTAGGGCACTGCAACGGCATAAAGATTGAGTCTGAAAACGAAAGGTGGTTGCTGGCCAAAATAGCCGCTCCAGTAGATGGCACGTTCTCTACCCCACGCACCCAAGGTCTAAAGATAAAGTGCAGCAGAGGGCCAAGAACGAACGTCTTTAGGATGAAATACGTCACAAAACCCTCCTTCGCTTCCTCAAAAGTCTTAGTTTAGTTCTCTGGGCTAGGCGAAAGCCTGGCGAGCTAGGTCAGCTGCCCCGATTAGGCCTGCCTGATTCAAAAAAGTTGCCTTTACTACCTTTAGTTCTGGGCGATAACCCTTGGCTGGCATTGACTTCTCAAACGATTGACGGATCGGGTCCATTAGCTTGTCCCCCACTGCGCTAACCCCGCCTCCAATGACAGCTAGTTCTGGATCCAACACCGGAACAAACACGGAGCCTAGGGCTGTTCCTAAGTGAGAGCCCAATTCAGCAATTAACTCACTGGCTCCAGGGTCATTTTCCAAAATCGCCTGATAGACCATCTCGCCGCTTAGCTCACCTTCGGAAGCGGCAAGCTCCTTGAGCCTTCGACCATTGGGTAGATCCGATGAAGCGAGCTTCCTAGCAGCCAATAACAAAGCAGTTCCGGAGGCGTAAGTTTCAAGGCATCCCTGCAGCCCACAGCCACATACTCTTCCTCCAGGAACTGACAAAATGTGGCCAAGTTCTCCCCCGATACCAAAGCCGCCTTTTAGTAATCTGCCTTCTGAGATTATTGCCCCGCCAACTCCAGTCCCGATGGTGAGCATAATCATGCTCTGAACATCCCTGCCGGCACCAAACCTAAATTCCGCCCAGCCCGCAGCGTTGGCGTCATTTTCCAGTAGCACAGGATAAGAAGTCTTGCTCTCGATACGAGATTTCAAAGGCTCGTTGCGCCAGGCGGCAATGTTCGGTGCGTGATACATAATCTCGCGGTCAACGCTTAGAAATCCTGCCGCTGCCACCCCGACGCCAATTATTTGGCTCTGGCCGGTTAGTTGATCAATAACTGAGCCGATAGCTTCAATCATTTGGTTGGAGTCGTCGATCGGCGATGGAATGCGAAGCTCCTTGAGTATGGCTCCAGATGCGTCGACCAGCGCCCCGGCAATTTTGGTGCCACCGATGTCTATGCCAACCGCGTGCATCTAAGCCCTATCAAAATTGTCGGAAAATAAGCTAAGTATGGAGTTTACCCCGCCCCTGCCGCCCTTTATAAGGGCCAATTGGATGCATAATTGCGGGCTTTTGGCTAGAGTTATTCCACATCGCGAGATAACGGAGTCAAAGATGAGATCCTACGAGCTACCAAGCCTGGTTATATCCCCAAGCACTGAGAACATCACCGATCTGCTAATTCAGAGAGTGAAGAAAACTCCTGGCATCGCTTTGTTTGGGATTGAAGACACCCCAGGCACCTGGCGAGATGTAAGTGCCCAGGCATTTCTAGACCAGGTCCAAGATCTAGCACGAGGATTTATCGCTTCAGGTATCAAGCCAGGCGAGGCAGTTGCTCTAATGAGCCGAACACGCTACGAATGGGCGCTGATTGACTTCGCTCTCTGGTTCGCAGGTGCGGTTTCGGTTCCAATCTATGAAACCAGCGCCCCGGCACAAATCGAATGGGTGCTAGCAGATTCCGAGGCTGTGGCTTTGATTGTGGAGACCAAGGACCACCAGGAAAGATTCGAAAAGATCAAGTCCAACACCCCACTTGTCAAGCAGGTCTGGAGACTCGACGATGATTCGCTATTCAAGCTAGTAGGTTTGGGCAAAAGCGTAACCGAAGATCAGGTCGAAAAAGCGCGCACCTCTCGCGGTCTTGATGATTTAGCAACCATCATCTACACCTCGGGTACAACAGGAAAGCCAAAGGGCTGTGAGCTTCTGCACCGAGGATTCGTGGATCTTTCAAAAAACTCTCAACTAGAACTGCCGGAGGTTGTAAAAGAAGGCAATGCCACGTTGCTGTTCCTTCCACTGGCTCACGTCTATGCTCGGTTTATTTCTATTCTCTGCGTCCACGGAGGTATCCGTGTTGGACACCAGCCAGACACCAAGAGTGTGGCAGCCGGCATGCAGTCATTCAAACCAAACTTCCTATTGGCAGTGCCAAGGGTATTTGAAAAGGTCTATAACTCTGCCGAGCAAAAAGCCGAAGCAGGAGGCAAGGGAAACATTTTCCGCAAGGCCGTTCAAGTTGCCATCGACTACTCAAGAGCCCAAGACACAAAGAAGGGTCCTTCGCTTGGACTAAAACTTCAGCACAAGGTCTTCGACGCACTTGTTTACAAGAAACTACGCGCCGCGATGGGTGGCAAGGTTGAGTATGCAGTTTCTGGTGGAGCTCCCCTGGGTGAGCGCCTCGGACACTTTTTCCGTTCGATTGGACTCGTTGTTCTTGAAGGCTATGGCCTAACAGAAACATCAGCTCCAGCGATGATTGGTCGACCAAACGATGCCCAAATCGGCAAAGTGGGTCGAGTGCTTCCTGGGTGTGCCGTAAAGATTGCCGATGACGGCGAGATTTTGCTTAGCGGCTCCAACGTTCTGCGTGGCTACTGGAAGAATCCAGAAGCTACTAGGGCTTCCATCCAAGACGGCTGGTTTAGAACCGGAGACATCGGTGAACTCGACGATCAGGGCTTTATCTCAATCACTGGGCGCAAGAAGGAACTAATTGTTACCTCTGGAGGCAAGAATGTTGCTCCGACCGCTCTGGAGGATCCGCTTCGTGCCAGCCCCATCATTGGCCAAGCTGTAGTAATCGGAGATCAGCGCCAGTTTGTTTCGGTCCTGATTTCCCTAGATCCAGAAATGCTGCCGGTGTGGCTAGGTAACAACGGTCAGAAAGCAGATTTGACCCTGGCTCAGGCGGCAAAAAACCCAGTGGTTCTAGCCGAACTTCAGCGCAAGATCGATGAGGTCAACGCAACCGTATCTAACGCCGAAGGAATCAAAAAGTTCGCAGTTATTGAAAGCGAGCTTTCTGAAGAGTCCGGCCATTTGACGCCATCACTAAAGATCAAGCGAGAAGCAGTGGCGAGAGATTTTGCACCCGCTATTGATGAGATTTATGGTGGAGCGCCGACTACCTCAGAAGCGCTAAAGATTCAGGATTAGTCGCGCATAAACCAGGTGGTCTCGCGAAGCGCTGCCATACAAACTTTGCGTTCCGGAGCTTCGAGTCGGTCTAGGTAAACCAGACCATCCAAGTGGTCTACCTCGTGCTGAAACACTTGAGCCAATAATCCTTCTGCCTCGAACTGAACAATTTCGCCTGAAATTTTCTGGCCGCGAATTAGCACTTTGGAGTACCTAGGGGTTTTGCTCCAGATTTCTGGCAACGATAAACAGCCTTCATCAAGCTCAAGTCTTTCGCCTGATTGCTCAAGAATTTCCGGGTTTATCAAGTGCCCAACCACTGCCTCGACGCGATAGCCAAAGGCTCGAAGATTGACCCCTATTTGATTCGCGGCCACCCCAGCCCGGCCCGTAATCGCCGTGGTTTGCTCGAGATCGACAATAAGTGCGCGAATGGAATCGGTGATTTCTACAATTGGTTGAGATGCGGTTGTGAGAATTGGGTCGCCGAATAACCGGAT
>CAMAXJ010000040.1 GCA_945862155.1 Rhodoluna limnophila | reverse complement strand
CCGTCCTTGATCATGATGGACTCGCCAACCTTGAAATCAACGTTGACAGGAATAGCTCTTGCCTTGCCCTTGACCATTTGGCTTCCCTTGGCAGCGGCCTTAGCCTGTGCTTCTTCAGGAAGAACGTAAAGCGACTTCAGCATCTCGAATGCCTCGTCTGGGCGCAACGGAGTCGGGTTCTGAGAGTTGCCAACAAAGCCGGTCACGGCTGGGGTGTGGCGAACAAGCGACCATGACTCTTCGGTCATGTCCATACGGACCAAAACGTATCCTGGGATACGAACCTTAGAGACCAATTTTCTTTGACCATTTTTGATCTCAATGGTGTCTTCCATTGGAACTTCGATTGCAAAGATCTGGTCGCCACCTTCGATGGCGAGCTTTCTGTTCTCGATGTTCTGCTTAACGCGCTTTTCGTATCCTGCGTAAGAGTGAACAACAAACCACTTGCCTGGTTGGCTTCTAAGCTCGGCGCGGAAGACGCGGTATGGGTCTTCGTCTTTTGTCTCTTCAGCACCGTCTGCAGCACCTTCTGCAGCAGGAGCGTCTGAAGATACCTCAGAAGCAGTTTCGGTAGTTGCGGTCTCAAATGACTCAGTAACTTCCATATCCACTGGCGGCGAGTAAGGCTCTTCCATAACGGGCTGCTCAGCTGATTCTCCGAAGGTTGGAGCAACAACGGTTGACTCAGCGGCAACAACAGCAACAACATCTTCAACAGCTGAAAACGCTGCAGCTGGGATATCGGCAGGATCTAGCGGAGCCGAAGTGGTTTCGGTCTCTAGCTCGCTCTGTTCGATCTCGCTCAATTGAAGGTTCCTGTTCTTTAGGTTTAAAAACTATGCAGTTGGGGTGAAGACAAAAGTTACGACGTTCAAAAACACGAAGTCAAGACCGGCAAGGATGACCATCACTAGCACCACGAAGGCTAGGACAACTCCGGTATAGCTAACAAGTTCTTTGTAGGTAGGTCTTGTGACCTTACGAAGTTCCGCAAAGACCTGTTTGAAAAACAGGGCGGTGCGACCGAAGATGTTGCGAGTTGCAGCGCGATCTGCCTTAGCTTTTTCAACTAAGTCATCCGTTGGCTGGAGCTCTTCTGCCATGTTCTTTACTTCTTTCCTAATCGATTTGCAGGGCGGACAGGACTCGAACCTGCAACCTGCGGTGTTGGAGACCGCTGCTCTACCAATTGAGCCACCGCCCTTTAGGGGCTAAACAGCTTTAGTTGACCACCGGACAAAAGACACACTTCTAGATTGAATCTAAATATGGATAATTTGCCAGATTAGGCTTCCCGCAGCTGTCAACTACTTGAGTCTTACTCTAATCTGCCCGCCCCTAGATTGCAAAGGGCCATTTGGGCCCCGATAGGCTAGAAGACGTGACCAAGCCAAGAATCTCCAAGCGAATCGCTGCGATATCCGAGTCCGCGACCTTAAAGGTCGATGCCAAGGCCAAGGCCCTCCAGGCCGAAGGTAAGGCTGTCATTAGCTTCGCCGCAGGCGAGCCAGATTTCCCAACCCCTGCTCATATCGTTGAGGCAGCCATAGCCGCAGCCAAAGACCCTAAGAACCACCGCTACACCCCGGCAGTTGGCCTTCCAGAGCTTCGTGAAGCCATTGCCAAAAAGACTTTGACTGACTCAGGTACCGAAGTTACAGCTGCCCAGGTCGTTGTCACAAACGGTGGCAAGCAGGCCGTCTACCAAGCCTTTGCAGTTCTGCTTGATCCAGGCGATGAGGTCATCTTGCCTTCTCCTTACTGGACTACATATCCTGAGGCAATCGCGCTCGCCGGAGGCAAATCGGTTGAGGTTTTTGCCGGAAGCGACCAGGGCTACATGGTCAGCGTCGAACAGCTAGAAAAAGCCAGAACGCCTAAGACCAAAGCGTTGCTGCTTGGCTCACCTTCTAACCCAACCGGAGCTGTTTATTCAAAAGAGCAGATCAAGGCCATTGGCGAGTGGGCGCTGGCAAACGAGATCTGGGTTGTTTCGGATGAGATCTATCAAAACGTGATCTATGACGGCAAGCGTGCATACTCAATCACCGAGTTAGTTCCAGCGATGAAGGATCTAACCATCATGGTCAACGGTGTTGCAAAATCCTACGCCATGACCGGTTGGAGACTTGGTTGGATGGCAGGACCTGTTGATGCCATGAAGGCAGCAGCGAATCTTCAGTCCCACCTTTCATCGAACGTGAACAACATTGCCCAGCGCGCAGCTATCGCAGCGCTTACTGGACCCCAAGATGAAATCAAGGCGATGGTCGACGCCTTCGATAGGCGTCGACACTTGGCTGTTGCTGAACTCGGCAAGATTTCCAACTGGCTTGCTCCAATGCCTGAAGGTGCTTTCTATGTTTATTCAGATGTTCGTGGGCTTTTGGGTAAGAGTTGGGGTGGCAAAGTAATCAACACCTCCCTTGAGCTTTGCGATTACATTCTTGGCGCAGCCGAGGTGGCCCTTGTTCCTGGAGAAGCCTTTGGTCCTTCAGGTTACGTTCGCATGAGCTACGCCCTAGGCGATGACCAGATCACTGAAGGTATTCAGAGACTGCAGAAGCTTTTCAACTAGTTTGTTGAACTAAACGTTAAAACCAATCAGGTTTGGCTCAGGCACTAAGTTGATTCCAAACTTTGCTGCCACTCGCTCTTGAATGTATCTGGCGAGCTCTGCAATCTGCTCGCCGGTTGCTCCGCCCTTGTTGACAATGGCCAGTGCGTGCTTCGAAGAAATCGCAGCGTTTGATCCAGCTAGAGAAAATCCTTTGCCGATGCCGGCTTGTTCGATTAGCCAGGCAGCAGATAGCTTCACGGTCAATCCGTCATCTTCTTGTGTTTCCCACTTCGGGGCATCGGAAGAAATTGTTCTTGCGAAGGTGTCACTAACAATCGGATTAGTGAAAAAACTGCCGCAGCTAACCGAGTTTGGATCCGCAGAATCCAAAACCATTCCCTTAGCTGCACGAAGCTTCAGAACCGAATCACGAACATCTTTCAGGCTGACGTGCTTGCCCATCTCGGAATTCAGCGCACCTGCTATCTGGCCTGAGTAAAGAGGTCTCGATAGACCTTCTAGGTCAATAAGCTCTAACTCGATCCAGGTGATGATTCCAGATCTGCCGCGCTTGATTGCACTATCGCGGTAGCCGAATTTCAGATCCCTAGGTTCGAGAATTACAAGTTCTCCGGATTCGTAATCTAGAAACTCTGCTCGCAAAAACACATCACTTAGTTCCTGGCCGTAGGCGCCGATGTTTTGAACTGGTGCTGCCCCACATGTTCCAGGAATACCGCTCATGCCTTCGATACCGGCTAGCCCTGCTGCAACGCTTTCGGCAACCAGCTGATCCCAATCAACACCGGCTTGGATTTTCCAGACCTGTTTGCCATCAAGCTTGGTTTTTTCAATGCCGCTGGTTTTGATTTGAATAACGTGCAGGTTAGAAACATCTTCAGAAAAAATAAGGTTTGTTCCGCCGCCCAGGGAAATCCAATCTTCACTGGTGGACCAAATTTCTTGGGTTTTTGTAATTAGCTCTTCACGGGTATTGCATACCGTGATGCTTGCCGGCACACCACCAACGCGCATTGAAGTTAGTTCTTTTAGGGCCTGAGTCAAATCTTCACCCTTACTTGGGCCTTACCTAAAACTGTCAGCTCCGCACAAACAGCCGTCAAATCAATTCGTGCTGTTTTGGATTCTTCATCGATCTCGATGACCTTGGCCGATACTTCAACCATCGCTCCCGCTTTGGCATCAACTAGCACGGGCTTGGTAAATCTCACCTGGTAGTCCAAGATCTTTCCGGAGTCACCAACAAAATCCACCACGGTCTGAACTGCTAGTCCCATTGTCAACATTCCGTGGGCTAAAACCCCTGGAAGGCCAACAGCTTGCGCGATGTCATCGCGGTAGTGAATTGGGTTGAAGTCCCCTGATGCTCCGGCGTAGCGCACCAGCGAGTCACGGGTTATCTTGAACTGCCTTGCTGGAAGCTCTTGGCCAATTGTTAGCTTCACGCTTGGCCCCTAACAACAAGTGTTGAGATGGCTGTGCAGACCAGAGCATCTTTTTGGTCAAAGATCTGAGTTTCGAAGGTGACCATGGAGTTTCCAGCCAAGGACTTTACGCTTGCTACCTTCAGCTCACTGGTTAGCTCATCACCGGCGACGATTGGTCTTTCATGGATAAACCTCTGGTCGCCGTGCACCACACGGGAAAAATCAATGGCTGCTTCTTTATCTGCCAGCACGGTTGTTAGCGAGCGCTCCTGAATCACAACGGCAAATGTTGGTGGGGCGATTAGGTCGCTATAGCCAAGGGCTTTGGCAGCTGCAAGATCTAGGTTGGCAGGGTCAGTTGAAAAGACGGCTTTGGCGAACTCGCGAATTTTCTCGCGACCAACTAGGTAAGAAGCTGTCCGGGGATAGGTTTTGCCCTCGATTTGTGGATTGACCATTGTTTAACTGTAGAGGGCGATCAAGCGCTTGGGGCGTAAGGTTATTGTCAATGACTGAACTGGTAGCGGAGGCGGGACTCGAACCCGCGACCCCACGATTATGAGTCGTGTGCTCTAACCACCTGAGCTACCCCGCCGGGGACCTACATTGGTTTTGCTCTCGCAATGTTGCAGTTGTGTAAGTCGAGCCCCGAGACAGGTTTGAACTGTCGACCCCTTCCTTACCATGGAAGTGCTCTACCACTGAGCTATCGGGGCGGTTGAAAGCGTTGGATTAGCAACCCAACGAGAGTACCACTATTGGTTTGGCGCTGGCAAACAGCCTGGGGTAGATGGTTACGTTTGGGTTAGGCCTTAGCCTTTTTGTGATTCGGCCACCAGAAGTACTTGCCGGTGATGAATGCAAGGGAAGGAACAATCACGGTTCTAACCAGCAAGGTATCTAGTAACACACCGATACCTACGATGATTCCAATTTGGTAAAGCGCGATAAGCGGTAGCACTCCAAGAACTGCAAACACCGCAGCCAGCAAAATACCGGCGCTTGTGATAACACCACCTGTTGAAGCAAGAGCCTTGATCATTCCTTCTTTGAGTCCAAGCTTCTCGGCTTCTTCCTTGGCACGGGTGACAAGGAAGATGTTGTAGTCAACACCGAGGGCAACCAGGAATAGGAAGCTGAGCAGGAATACCGATAGATCCAGTGCTGGGAGTCCAAACACGTTCACAAACAGCAACCAAGCTGCTCCGATAGCCGAGAAGAATGATGCTATAACTGTTAGCAGTAACAAAATTGGTGCAACTAGCGATCGAAGTAGCAACACAAGAACTAAGAACACCAGAATCAAAATCAGCGGGATAACCGTTAGCTGATCTGAGGCATAAGTGTCTTTGACGTCAAGTCGCTGCGCGTCTAGTCCTCCAACAAGAGCTCCTGCTCCATCAACTGCTCGAAGCTCAGTCCGGAGATCCCGAATGATTTCATAGGCAGCCTCGGACTGAGATTCGGCATCCAACACGACATCAATCTTTGTGATTTCAGAGTTCGAATCGCCAATGATTACTTCAGCTACACCGGATACAGATTCTGCTGCAGCTGCAACCTCGTCCTCGTATCCGTTGTTAACGATCACAACTGCAGGAGAAGTTGAACCGGCAGGGAATGCCTCAGCCAAAACGTCTTGTCCTAGGGCAGCTTCAGGAGCGACACGGAACTGCTCGGTTGAAGAAAGTCCAACCTTTACACCCGTTGCACCAAAGCTCAAGATTGCAAGGATGATAAATCCTGCGATCGATACAATTACCGGTCGCTTGCTAACGCCGCGACCAAGTTTGGCCCACAGGCCCTTCTCTGACTTGTTCACTCCGCCAAACTTTGGAACAAACGGCCAGAACAAGCCTCGGCCAAATACCACTAGGGCCGCGGGCAAAACAACTAGGGCTGCAAACATCGCCATCACGATTCCACCGGCAACTACAAGACCAAGAGTTCTGTTTCCACCAAGCTGGGCAAACAAAAGTGTAAGCAGGGCAAGAACAACTGTTCCACCGGACGCCAGCACCGCTGGTGCTACACCACGAAGAGCTTTGTTCATAGCCTGGTGACGATCTTCAGCCAGTAGTAATTCCTCGCGATAGCGGGCAATCAACAAAAGCGCATAGTTGGTTCCAGCACCAAAGACTAGAACCGAGAGAATTCCTGTCACAGAACCGTCGGCGGGGGAACCTAAGAAAATGGTTGCTAGCTGCGGTGCCATCTGTGCTGCCATTCCATCGGCAACACCAATCACGATAAGTGGAATTAGCCACAGTACCGGTGAGCGGTAGGTGACCAGAAGCAGTAGGGCAACAATGACAACTGTGGAAAGCAACAACGTAAAGTTTGCTCCCGCAAATACGCCTGCGATGTCAACCTGGAAACCTTCTGGACCGGTGATGTAAACATCTAACCCGGAAGGCATGCCAACTTTTGCAATCTCACGCATTTCCGCCATGCGCTCCGCGCGCTCTGCGGTTTCTTCGATTTTCTCAAGAGGAACGGTGATGACGGCAACCTTGCCGTCATCAGAAACTTGTGCTGGCGGAACAAATGCATCGCCGTTTAGCTCGCTCGAAGTGAAGTCCAGAAACTTATCCCCTGCGCCGTCTACAAAGCCTTGAGTCATTGGATCAAAAGTTCCAGTGATCCAAAGCTTCTGATCTTCCGTCAACTCAGAACCTGCTGAGTAAACAACAACGGCAACAGTGCCATCGGTTCCAGGAAGATCTTCCAGCGCCTTGTTTACAAGTACCGTCTCATTGTTTTCTGGCAGACCATCGGTTGGAGAAGTGTCCGATTCACCAGCTGCCAGCGGACCAAATGCCAATCCGGCAAAGATTAATCCAATTAGAAGTGTGACCCAAGATGTTTTGCGGCCAGAAATGAAAGAGGTAATTGAGTTCAAGGTGAATCCTTTTTAGTTGGGGTTTAGTTAATTGTCCCACTCGGGCAAGTAAAAACCTCTGGTATTTACACCTGAATGTCTATTGGGGCTCTGGCCCTGTCGAGGCATGTGCTGCAGCAATAACCCTCTTACCAGCTGGCAATAACACTGCTACCACGGCAATCAAAACGGTTATTGCTCCGGTTGCCATTAGAAGAATCTCTACGGAAACGATATCCGCAAGTGGTCCAAGAACTGCCATTCCGATAGGCATTGCAACTGCCATAACGATCCCAACAAAACCAAAGACTCTTCCTTGCCGTTCCGGTTCAACTGTTTCTTGGAGCAAAGTCATAGATGAAGTCGAGAATGCTGGCACAGCAAGTCCGATTAGGAAAAAGAGTGTGTAGAAAAGAATCAAATTAGTTGTAAAGCCCATCACAGCGGCGAGAACACCAAAGAGGATTGATGTTCCAACCATCATTCCAAGGCGATCCGCTTTGCCACCAAAGATCGCCATCAAGGCTCCACCAGCAACCATTCCAATTCCAAATGAAAGCTCAAGAACTGTCAAAAGCCAAACATCGCTGCCGAAGGTTCGAACCAGCATCAGCGGAGAAAGATTTGATGGGGCAACAACAAGCAAAAACACAATCGAGTAAATAACCATCACCCAGCGCACTAGGTCATGGCTGAAAATGTATTTCAGGCCTTCTCTAAGGTCGGTGAAGTAGGAAGGCTTGTCATTACTTGCCGCCCTAGAAAGTGTTGGAACAGCAATGGTTGCCAAAAGGGAAAGTCCAATAACGGCTGTGACAACATCAACAAACAAAATTGCTGCAAGCGACACCGTTGAATAGATTCCAGCTGCAGCAACAGGGCCGATGATCAAAAGCGAGGATTGCACACTGCTATTGATTCCGTTTACCCGCATCAGTTTGTCGGTAGGAACTATCTGTGGAATAAGTGCAGAAATTGCTGGCATCTGAATACCGGAGCCAACAGAACGAACAGCCATGACCAGAAATACAAGCCACAAATCATCCACTCCGGACATCATGAAAAACGCTAGAACTAAAGTGGCCAGCGCAATTGTTGAGTCAGAAAGAATGATCATTACTTTGCGATTTACGCGGTCTGCCCAAACCCCGGCAAAGATCGAGACAACTGCCTGAGGCAAGAATCCAAACACTGCCGCCAGAGCAAGCACTACTCCAGATTTGGTAGTCAAGGTCAGATGCCACAACAGCGCGTATTGAACTAGTAAAG
>CAMAXJ010000039.1 GCA_945862155.1 Rhodoluna limnophila | reverse complement strand
GAAGCTAGTTCTGGCTGGCGTGCGATGGATTCGATGGTCTTTGATACAACAAGACCTACACCGATACCAGGACCGATTGCTGCTAGACCGTAGCCAACTACAGCGATGTTGCCGGATAGCTCGGCGATGTTAGTGATGTCCACTTGATTTTTCCCTTCCGTGGTTTTTCCCTGACGGTTGTCAGTTTTCTTTAGTGCTCATCTGCCAGGGCCAACTGAATGTAAACAGTTGTTAGCAGGGTGAACACATAAGCCTGTAGGAATGACACCAGAATCTCAAAGAGAGTAAAGGCGAATCCAAATATGAATGTCCCGATACCGAAGAATTTGAAGAATCCATCGGCGTAAAAGAAGAAGAACTGGGTTGCTCCGAAGCAAAGTACCAGCAAAAGGTGGCCCGCCACCATGTTCATGGTCAATCGAAGAGCAAGAGTCACTGGCCTCAAGATAAAGGTCGAAAGGAACTCAATTGGGGTCACCATCACATAAAGGGCTGGTGGAACCCCGGATGGAAACAGCGAGTTCTTGAAAAAGCTCATGCCGTGCTTTTTCATACCCGCATAGATAAAGGTCACATAGGCGGCCACAGCTAAAACAATCGGTAGTCCAATCACCGATGAGGCCGAGATGTTTAGTCCCGGAATGATTCCTGTGATGTTCATGCCCAGTACGGTAAAGAAGATCGTGGTCAACAGAGGCAGGAATCGGTCACCGTCAACTTTTCCAAGTTGGCCGTGCGCGATGCCAGTTCTAACAAAGTTCAAGGAAATCTCGCCCATGAGTTGGAACTTAGTTGGGACAAAGCTCTGATTACGGCTGGCTTTCTGAAAAGAGCGAGTCCAGAGATAGAAAAGGATCAAAAGCAGCGAAACAACCAAAAGTCGGATCAGCATGATTCGGTTTAATGCAAAAGGGGTGCCTTCAAAAGCAATGATTTCAGGGTAAAACTCCATGATGGAGGGTCCCTTGTAGTTACCGGATTCGTCGGTTACCGCGGCCTTGATAAGAAGGCTCAGTGCGTTATCTAGCAGGGCAGGCTCCTGTTTCGGGGCGATTTATCGCGGCGATTTACAGTGTCGATGCCCCAGTCGTTGCGGCACCTGTAAAAGTGTAGCAAGAAAAAACTAGCTCTCGACCACAGGGATCCGGGCTGAAAGCACGGCAATAGAGTCGATAACCAGGGAGCCCAAAATGGCCGCGACCAGGGTCAAAAACAGAACTGGGCCGTTTATGAACTCAGCCCCCTGTAGAGACCTTGCCAGAAGAGCAAAGCCAATTAGTTTGACCAGCCACCCACCCATGACCACTCCAAAAAAACCTGCCAAGGAAAGCTTTCTACCAATGATCATGCTCACCACAGTTAGGGCACCAAAAACAAAAGCAAGTCCAGAACCGATCAGCGCACTGACAACCCCGTTCATACCCTCGACAAAATATCCAGCCAGTGAACCTAGGGAAGCGATCAAACCAGTCAAGAGGGCAGTTTGCCCCAATACTTTCTTGAATAGTTGATCAGCGCTGGTTGATGATTTCATTTGGCTACCTTTCTTCGACGCTCGATAACGGGCCAAACCGTAAAGACCATCACCGGAACAGCAGCAACTACTGTCAAACCCAAAACCAGCTGGTAGGGCATAAATAACAACCCCAAAGCGCTAAGCGAAATCACAGCTGTCCAAAGATAAAACACCATCACCGAACCGATGTGGCTGTGACCAAAATCTTGAAGTTTGTGGTGAAGGTGCTTTCTATCGGCCGAAAAGGGAGACTTGCCGGCTCTAATTCTTCTTAGCACTGCAAGCGTCAAATCAAGTAGCGGCAACATCAAAATTGCCAATGGCAATATCAAAGGCAAGAACGCTGGAGCCAATAGCAAATTCGAAACAGCCCCCGGGTCGACCTGACCGGTAACTGCCAAAGCTGAAGTGGCCATCAAAAGACCAAGTAGCATCGCACCGCTGTCGCCCATGAAGATCTTGGCTTTGTGCCAGTTCAGTGGCAAAAAGCCAAGACATACTCCGATAACGATGGCTGAAATCAACGAAGCAAGGTTGAAGTAGTTAGTGGGAGAAGTTTGCTGTGCTAGTAGATAGGTGTAAATAAAGAACACGGCAGTGCCAATAAGTACTACTCCAGCCACCAGGCCGTCCAAGCCGTCAATAAAGTTCACAGCGTTTATAACCAACACGGTGATAAAGATTGTCACCACGATTGATACGCCGTAGCTACCAATCACCAACCCGCCGATTGGCAAAGAGACAATCTGAACTCCTTGCCAGGCCAAGATTCCAGCGGCCATGAACTGACCTGCAAGCTTGATTGTCCAGTCCAAATCCAAAATATCATCCAGCACACCGATGATCGCAATTAGCGTTGCTGCTGCTGCAATGGCGAGGATGTGAATTGGATCTTCAAAAACAGAACTAAACCAACCCAAAGACGCAGCAACCGCAAGCGATACCAGGAATCCGATAAGCATCGCCAAACCACCTATGCGAGGAGTTGGGTCGGTGTGGACATCCCGCTCGCGAATCTCAGGCATGATTGAGTGCTTGCGGCTGAGGCGAAGAGTCAAAAAGGTCGCAGCAAAAGTCACCAGCGCGGCAACTGCCATGATCAAAAGATAGGCTCTCACGCGCTAGCCTTCCAAAAATTCGCCGAGAACGGTTGCAAGTTTTTGTTGACTGAGTGCGCCGCGGCGAACAATTTTAACCTTGCCAGTAGTGACGATCTCTCCGGTTTCTGAAACAGTGTCGACAAGACCAGTCATGTCAACAATTGTCGAGGCCTCGCCCTTTGGGCTTGCTCCCCCGTCGAGATAAACCTTCACCTTTGCTCCGAGAGCTATCTCCGCCTGCTGGCATGTTGTGGCTGCAGGTTCGCCAGTGAGGTTGGCGCTTGAGACCGCAAGCGGCCCGGTTTCTTGGAGCAGGGCTAGAGCAATTTTGTGATCTGGCATACGAAGTGCCACAGTGCCTTTGGTCTCACCAAGATCCCAAGTGAGCGAAGGCTGAGCTTTCAAAATCATGGTGAGAGCGCCAGGCCAAAAAGTTTCTGCCAATTTGTGAGCTAGCTGAGGAATTTCCTGTGCAAGACCTTCCAACGCTGCGGCGTTTCCAATTAGTACCGGCGGCGGAGCAGTTCGATCTCTTCCCTTAGCTTCAAGCAGTTTCTTGACACCCTCGTGGGAGAAAGCGTCACAAGCCAAACCGTAAACAGTGTCGGTTGGAATTACCGCCAACTCTTTTCTTCCAAGGGCGGCTTTTGCAAGTCTCATGCCTGTCAATAAATCAGTGTCGACAGAACAGTCGTAGATTCGCTCCATTCAACACCACCTATTGTCTATGCCTTTATGGTCTTACTGCCGAAATCATCCGGTCTTTACCGGTTAGGTCTGATGCAGAAACCACGTCCTGCCAACCTTGTGTTAATAGTAGTTCACCGATTGCAGGGGCTTGGGTGTGGGCATGTTCAAGCACTAGGTGCCCACCAGGCCTTAGTAAAAACCAAGCTCGAGCCGAGATTAGGCGAATAACACCAAGTCCGTCTTGACCTCCATACAGCGCAATAGCTGGATCGTGAAGTTTCACCTCTAGGTCAATTGGAACTGCAGCATCTGGGATGTACGGCGGATTGGAAACAACTAAATCCACGCCCGATTCAAGTTCTTCAAGGGCAGTTGTGAGGTTCTCGTTTCTAATTGCTTTCGGATCTAAACCGTAGCGCTGATAGTTTTGCGTCAAAAAAGAAAACGCGTCTTGCGATAGTTCCACCGAATAAACAATTGACCCCGCAACTTCAGTATTGAGCGCGATGGCTATCGCTCCACTTCCAGAACACAAATCCACAATCACTGGATTCTGGATTGCTTCAATCTTTTGAATTGCCAAGTCAACTAGCTGTTCTGTCTCGGGTCTAGGGATAAACACACCGGGTCCAACTTTAAGCTCTAAGTGCCTAAAGGGAGCAAGGCCAGTTATGTGCTGAAGGGGTTCGCGTTTTTCACGTCTTTGAACAGCTTCCAAAAAATCTGCAAGCTTGTTCTCGGGAAACAATTCGTTGGAAATTGCCAACAGAGTAAGTTCTGATCGAGTCGCTTCGAGAATAAAACAACCCAAGAGTTCGGCATCGACGCTTGGAGATAAAACTCCCGCGGCTGAGAATTTGTCGGTAGCTAATTCAAGGGCTTCCGAAATAAGCATTTACTTCTGCCCCAGTGCTGCCAGTCTGGCTTCTTCGTCAGTTTGAATTGCGGACTGAACTACCGGTTCGAGAGCACCATCCATGACCTGATCAAGATTGTAGGACTTGTAACCGGTTCGATGGTCGGCGATTCGGTTCTCTGGAAAGTTGTAGGTTCTAATTCGCTCTGATCGGTCAACCGATCGAACTTGAGATTTTCTTGCAGCGGACTGCTCAGCGTCAATTGCTTCTTGCTTGGCAGCCAAAAGTCTCGCGCGTAGCACTCGCATCGCAGCTTCTCGGTTTTGTAGCTGAGACTTCTCGTTTTGCATCGAAACTACGATTCCGGTTGCAAGGTGAGTGATTCGAACGGCAGAGTCTGTGGTGTTCACAGACTGTCCACCAGGACCGGAAGAGCGGAAAACGTCAATCCGGATATCGTTCTGGCTGATCTCAACTTCTTCGGGAGCATCAACTTCAGGGAAAATCAAAACTCCAGCTGCTGAGGTGTGAATGCGCCCTTGAGTTTCTGTAACTGGAACGCGCTGAACTCGGTGAACTCCACCCTCATACTTCAGGTGTGCCCAGACTCCCTCGGCTGGGTCGTTGGAATTTCCCTTGATGGCAAGCTGCACATCCTTGTAGCCGCCGAGGTCGGATTCGTTTTTGTCGAGAATCTCGGTCTTCCAACCCTTTGAGTTGCAGTACTGGATGTACATGCGCAAAAGATCAGCTGCGAATAGTGCTGATTCAGCACCACCCTCACCGGCCTTGATTTCCATGATTACGTCTCGACCGTCGTCAGGATCTCTTGGAATTAGCAACCGACGCAGTTTCTCGTTGGCTTCTTGAAGCTTTTGCTCAACGGCAGGCAATTCAGCTGCAAATGCTTCGTCTTCTTTGGCAAGTTCCTTAGTCGCAGCCAAGTCATCGTTTAGCTCAACAACCTGATGGTAGGCAGAAACGATTGCACTAACTTCCGCGTAGCGTCGGTTTAGCTTCTTGGCTAAGGCTGGATTCTGATGCACTGCTGCATCAGATAACTGCTCCTGAAGCGAGGCGTGCTCAGCCAGCAGGGGCTGGACTGAATCGAGCATTATTCTCCGTCAGAACCTGAAGGTATCGGCATGGACTTTTGAACCTGCATTAGGAATTCAACGTTGCTTGAGGTTTCCTTCAAGCGGTTCAGCACAAGCTCAAGAGCTTGCTGCTGCTCAAGACCTGCAAGTGCACGACGAAGCTTCCAAATGATCTTGGTCTCGTCCGGGTTCATAAGCATCTCTTCGCGTCTGGTTCCAGATGCGTTTAGATCTACCGCTGGGAAGATTCTCTTGTCGGCAAGTGCGCGAGACAAACGAAGCTCCATGTTTCCAGTTCCTTTGAACTCTTCGAAGATAACCTCATCCATCTTGGATCCGGTCTCAACCAAAGCAGTTGCCAGGATGGTTAGAGATCCGCCATCTTCAATGTTTCTAGCAGCACCAAAGAATCGCTTTGGTGGGTAAAGCGCTGACGAGTCAACACCACCGGAAAGAATTCGACCGGATGCTGGAGCGCTTAGGTTGTAAGCGCGACCAAGGCGGGTGATCGAGTCCAAAAGAACTACTACATCGTGGCCAAGTTCAACCAGGCGCTTCGCGCGCTCAATTGCAAGCTCGGCAACTGTGGTGTGATCTTCAGCCGGACGATCGAAGGTAGAAGCGATAACTTCACCCTTTACTGTGCGCTGCATGTCGGTTACTTCCTCAGGACGCTCGTCAACTAGAACAACCATTAGGTGAACCTCTGGGTTGTTGGTTGCAATCGCGTTGGCAATGGCCTGGAGAACAAGTGTCTTTCCAGCCTTTGGAGGAGAAACGATCAATCCACGCTGACCCTTACCAATTGGAGCTACTAGGTCAATGATTCGAGTCGATAGCTTGTTGGCTTCGGTTTCCAGGCGCAGACGAGTCTGTGGGTAAAGCGGAGTTAGCTTTCCAAACTCAACGCGCTCAGTTGAAGCGTCCTGGTCTAAACCGTTGACTGAGTCAATTCGCACTAGTGCGTTGAACTTCTGACGGCCCTGGCCCTCGCCTTCGCGAGGCTGACGAATTGCGCCAACTACTGCGTCACCTTTTCTAAGTCCGTACTTCTTTACCTGTCCCAATGAAACGTAAACGTCATTTGGACCTGGCAGGTAACCGGAGGTTCTAACGAAAGCGTAGTTTTCGAGAACATCGAGAATTCCAGCAACGCTAATTAGCACGTCATCTGGAGAGATCTCTGGTTCTGCCTCTTCACGATCATTTCCGCCGCCACCGCGTCTGCGATCACGATCGCGGTCACGGTATCGGTTGCGGTTTCTTGAGTTTCGTCCGCCGCCACCGCGACGCTCGTCATCGAAGTCACGAGACCTGCGACGATCGCCAGAATCGGAACTTGCGCTTGAGTCTTGGGAGGAAGAGTCGCTATTTGATGAGCTCTCTCTCGGGGCCTTGGCCTCCGATGAGTCTGCCTTGTCTTCAGAAGGCTGGGAGCTTCTAGTGCGAGTCATTTTTGATGCTGATTCGTTTGCCTCTGCTGGAGCGGCTGTTTCTGCTACAGCTCTGCGAGATTTGCGAACCGGCTTGTTGTCTTGGATTTCATCCATTTATTTGATTGCTCTTTCTTGAGTGATTAGATAACCGACTTGGAAAAATCTGATTATCGCCAACACGATTTGAATCGCGTGGTATCGCAGTTATTTTCTGCGGGGATTGCACCTAGATTTGACGCTTATTTGCCGTCTTGTTTTTGGTGTACTTCTAGCGTAGCACCTTTATTGTCCACGGCCAACAGTAGCGGTTGCCACTGTGGATACTTCTTTTCAACCAATTCCTTGGCTCTAAGCCTCTCTGCCGGGTCGCTGGCAAGCACCAATACGGAAGGCCCGGCACCTGAAACAACGGCAGCGTGGCCATTGCTTCGAAGCACTCTAATCAGCGCATCGGTTTCTGGCATAGCTGAGGCTCGGTAGTTTTGATGGAGTTTGTCCTCGGTTGCTGCCAATAGAAGTTCAGGTGACTGGACCATGGCCGCTACCAACAGAGCTGATCTAGAAACGTTGAAAACTGCATCCGCGTGGGGCACTGATTCAGGCTGCATCGATCTGGCAAGCTCGGTCGACATCTTGGTGCTTGGGACAAGCACCAATGGTGAAACCCCGCGATGGACCGAAAGCTTTTTGGTGTGGGGGCCTGACTCGTCTTCCCAAGCAATACTCAATCCACCAAACAGTGCAGGGGCAACGTTGTCTGGGTGATTCTCAAACTCGGTGGCAAGATCAAGCATCAACTTGTCGCTTACTTCGGCAATGCCAGTGAGCAGACCTTTAGCTGCCATGATTCCTGAAACTACAGCCGCTCCAGATGAACCCATTCCCCTACCGTGGGGAATCCGGTTTACGGCACGAAGGGATAGTCCTGGTGCTGGCTGCTTTAGACGTTTAAAGGTTTCAAGAATGGCTCGGACAACCAGATGTGACTCATCGAGTGGAACTTGGCCTTCACCCTCACCGCTGACAACCACAGAGATAGTTCCAGGCTTAGTTGCGGTGACTTCTAAATCGTCATAGTAGGCCAGTGCGATTCCGAGCGTGTCAAAACCTGGGCCCAGGTTTGCAGATGTTGCAGGTACCTTGACCTTTACTACTGTTCCTTCAGCTACTGGCATTTTTAGGCCAATCCCAATCTCTCTGCTACTTCAGCGGCGTTTGTTGAAACTGCTTCCGGTGTGATTTCGTTTCCGGCTTCGTCCTTCAAGGCCCAGCCTGGGTCTTTGAGTCCGTGGCCGGTGACTGTCACAACAATAAGTGCGCCTGCAAAACTTTCTCCAGTTTGCGAGGCCTTATAGAGCCCAGCTGCACCGGTAGCCGAGCTCGGCTCAACAAAGACTCCAGCTTCCTGAGACAAGAAGCGGTGCATCCAAAGGATTTCCTTGTCAGAAACCGCACCAAACTTGCCTTGAGATTTTTCCCTGGCAATCTGGGCTAGGTCCCAAGACGCTGGGTTACCAATTCGAATTGCAGTTGCGATGGTGTCAGGGTTTTTTACCGGAGATCCTTGAACAAAAGGTGCCGAGCCCTCGGCTTGGTAGCCATACATCTTTGGCAAAGCCTTGATTCGACGAACCTTGAAATCTTCTTGGTATCCCTTGAAATAAGCCGAGTAGTTTCCAGCATTTCCAACCGGAAGAACGTGGAAATCAGGAGCCTGACCCAAAGCGTCAACAACTTCAAAGGCTGCAGTTTTCTGCCCTTCAATGCGGTCAGCGTTCACGGAGTTCACCAAATGCACTGGATAGTTAGTCGACAGATCTCGAGCAAGTGTTAGGCAATCATCAAAGTTTCCCTGAACCTGAAGAATCTGAGCCTTGTGCGCAACCGCCTGAGAAAGTTTTCCAAGAGCAATCTTGCCTTCTGGAACCAAAACCACGGACTTGATTCCAGCTGCGGCAGCGTAAGCAGCAGCTGATGCAGAAGTGTTTCCAGTCGATGCACAAATTACAGCTTTAGCCCCATGACCTACGGCCTTTGAAACCGCCATGGTCATACCGCGATCCTTGAATGAACCAGTTGGGTTCATCCCTTCAAATTTCAAATAGACGCGGTCTGCTCCAACTAGTTTTGCAAGAGCTGGAGCTTCAATAAGTGGTGTTCCACATTCGCCGAGTGTGATGATCGGGGTGCTCTTGTCTACATCAAGGCGGGAGAAGTACTCATTGATAACTCCGTGCCACTGGTGCGCCTTTTTTGGTCTACCAAACAAGGTAAACACCTCTTTCTATTGCAATAAATCTCATTACAATCCCTCAACCCGAATGAAGGAGGAAACTGCCTGCA
>CAMAXJ010000038.1 GCA_945862155.1 Rhodoluna limnophila | reverse complement strand
GTGAGCTAAAAGCAAACCGCGACTAGCGGTTTACTTCTTATTGCGACGCTGGTGGCGAGTCTTACGAAGTAGCTTGCGGTGCTTCTTCTTAGACATACGCTTGCGACGCTTTTTGATTACTGAACCCACGAAAACCTCATCTTGTTTGTTTGCCGCCAAATCCGGCAACCCCCAAAGCTTATCTCTTAGTTTTAGGGGCCTCAACTTCGGGCTAAATGCCTGTGCGTAAAGCGGTCTTTGGACGGTGCATACACTTGAGAACATGACCCAACAGCAGCCCTACACAGTCCTGGCCCAGCACAAGGGTTTTGAGCTTCGCAAGTATCCGGCTGGGATCCAGATCGAAACCACCGTGGGTGGCGATTTTGTCAATGCAGGAAGCATGGGCTTTAGACCACTTGTTCAGTTCATCTCTGGAAATAACAAGGGCAATAAATCAATTGCCATGACTGCGCCGGTTATCCAAGAATCGGCTAGTGCCTCGAAGCACATGGTCCGATTTGTCCTGCCGGAGGAAATGAAATCGGGCGATGTCCCAGCCTCGCTAGATCCAAGGGTGAAGGTCATTGAAGTGCCGGAGCACTTAGCTGCTGCCAAGCGCTTCTCGGGTTCTTGGAGCCCTGCCAGATTCGATCTTGAAGGTGAGAAGCTAATTAGCGAGTTGTTAAGCTCTGGTTTTGAAACCGTCGGTAGCTTGTACTTTGCCAGGTTCGATCCACCCTGGAAACCGGGCTTTCTAAAGCGCAACGAGGTTTTGATTCGGATCAAAGGCTAGGAGAAATAAAAATGTCAGATCTTGCAACAGTTTTGTTTGTTTGCGTTCACAACGCAGGTCGTTCCCAAATGGCAGCGGGATATCTCAAGCACCTAGCCGGAGATCAAATCAAAGTTCTCTCTGCTGGAACGCAGCCTGGGACAGATATCAATCCAATGGCACTGGCAGTGATGCTGGAAGAAGGAATTGACCTTTCAACTGCAAAACCAGAAAAGCTCTCTGACGAAAAAGTCTTGGAATCCGATTACGTAATCACAATGGGTTGCGGAGATGCCTGCCCATACTTCCCGGGCAAGACATACCTCGACTGGCCACTGACTGATCCAAAGGATCAGCCCATTGAAATCGTTCGCGGAATCCGCGACGAAATCAAAGCGAAAGTTGAAAACCTAATAGCTGAAGTGAGAGCTAGCGCTTAACGCTCTTTTTGACCTTGGTCACAATCGCCTTGGCGTCTTTCTTAATCGCCTTGACTTCCTTTTGAACATCGCGCTTAGCGTTGGCGGCTTTGCGACCTAGGTCCTTAGCAACCTTCTTGGTGTCTACGCCTAGGTTTTGTTTAACCTGCTTGGCAACCCAAACAGAACCATCAGCAAGTCCCTTGCCTAGTTTTTCTCCTAGAACCAAAACTTCTTTTTCCAAACTTGCAACGGCCTGAGCTTCAGCGACCTTGGCAAGCCAAGCGATGTATGGACCAAAGCCTTTGGCATTCAGTGAGTACTTCTTGCTGGCACCAGAACCGGTTCCCTTAACAAGTTTGGCTTCAGACAAAGAGCTAAGAATTGTTGTGACCTGCGCGGAAGTTAGTTTTGTGGCGGTAGCTGCTTTTGCAGCAGTGGAAGCTGGCTTTGCTGCTAGTTTCTCAAGAACTAGACGTGCCTTCGGGTCTGCAATTACTTTAAAGATGTCGCTCATTACTTGTTTTTTCCTAACTCGATTGCCCGAGCCAGTGCGGCTTCGGTTGCTTCAATGAAAACTTTCTCTAGATCGGCTTCATCAAATCTCGCAGTTGCCTGCATGGTTGTTCCATTCGGGGAAGTGACTTGCGCGCGAAGAGTTTCGGGAGAATCACTTGAAGCAGCAAGCAAAGTAGCTGAGCCTAAGAAGGTTGCTCGAACCATTAGGTTGGCTTCCTTTTCACTAAAGCCCATCTTCTTTGCTGCAGTCATAAGTTTCTCTGCGAAATAGAAAACATAAGCCGGTCCTGATCCCGAGATTGTGCTTAGGGCGTTGATCTTTTCTTCATCGACCACAATTGCTTGACCAACGGTTTCAAAGAGGTCTTTAGCTAGGGCCAGTTGGTTATCGTTAGCGCTTTTGCCCTTGGCGATACCTGTGACACCGTGACCAACAATAGAAGGCGTGTTTGGCATTGCGCGAATAACCGATGCTTTGGAACCGATTGCATGCTCCATCGACTCGGTTGTGACCCCGGCTGCAATTGAGATAACAAGCGCTCCGTCTTTGACGGATGCCTTGATTTCTTCAAGTGTTTCTAAAACTTTTGCGGGCTTTACTGCGATGAGTAACACGTCGGCGTCTTGGCTTGCGTCAGAGTTGGCAGTTGCAGATGCATCAAGAGCAAAGCTCTTGATTCCAAATTTGTTGGCAAGTGCCTTGGCGCTTTGGGTTGTCGCAGTTGAAGCAGTAATAGAATCGGCTGCAGTGCCGGCGGCAATAAGGCCGCTCAGGATGGCTCCGCCCATTGAGCCCGCGCCAATAACGGCGATTTTGCTGTTTTCCATACTCCAAGCTTAACCTTCATTGGTATCGGTGGGTCAGGGTAGTTTGGTACCCATGGCAAAAACTAAATCCGAGTACTCATGTGTAGAGTGCGGCTGGAGCACGGCAAAGTGGGTTGGCCAGTGCGGTGAATGCCAAGCCTGGGATACCGTCCAGTTATCTGGCTCTGGTCAAGGCCGAGGCATCGGCGTGGTCCGCTCGATTAGACCGGCAGCCATCGGCGATAACTTTGCTGCCAAGCCGATAACTTCTATTTCCACCGATCAGGTGCACTCTCGTCCAACTGGAGTTGGAGAATTCGACAGAGTTCTAGGCGGCGGAATTGTTCCAGGAGCCGTTGTTTTACTCTCTGGTGAACCAGGTGTCGGTAAATCAACCCTGCTGTTGGAAGTTCCCGCCAACAGCGCGAAATCGGGACTAAGGGTGCTTTATGTCAGCGGTGAGGAATCAGCCGGTCAGATAAAACTTCGCGCAGATAGAACTGGCGCACTTTCAGACAATCTTTATCTAGCTTCTGAGAATGATCTGGCAACCGTTTTGGGTCAGATTGATCACCTAAAGCCAGAGCTGCTAATTGTTGACTCGGTACAAACAATCATCGCCGGCGAAATCGATGGCGCAGCAGGAATGCCTTCTCAAGTGCGAGAGGTAGCTGCGAATCTCATTCGCGTTGCGAAGCAATCAAACTTGCCGATCATCCTGGTAGGCCACGTCACTAAAGATGGAACAGTTGCGGGACCAAGAGCACTTGAGCACCTAGTGGATGTGGTTTGTCACTTCGAGGGTGATCGCCAAACCAGTCTTCGCTTTATTCGTTCCTTCAAAAACCGTTTTGGTCCAACCGATGAGGTTGGTTGCTTTGAGATGACTGGGGATGGAATTTCAGAAGTTCCAGACCCAAGTGGGCTTTTTCTTTCTCGCTCCGACACTGAAGTTTCCGGTACCTGCGTCACAGTCACCCTTGAGGGCAAACGAGCACTGATCTCTGAGATTCAGGCGTTGGTAGTAAAAAGCTCAACCGCGCAGCCAAGGCGTGTGACCAATGGTGTTGACTCATCTCGCGTAGCGATGATTCTCGCTGTTCTAGAAAGACGAGCAGGACTAAGACTCTCAGAGCTAGATGTTTATGTATCAACAGTTGGTGGCGTGAAGGTGTCCGAACCATCAGCGGATCTTGCAATAGCACTTGCGATTGCATCGGCAATAAAGGACCAGCCGATTTCTCACGACGTGGTAGCTTTTGGCGAGATCAGTCTTGCTGGTGAAATTAGAAAAGTGAATCAGGCTGCTATTAGGCAAAATGAGGCAAAGCGCCTTGGCTTCACAACAGTGATTGATTCGAACTTCACACAACTAACTAAAGCGTTAGCTGCGGTAGTAAAGAACTAGTTCAGAACAAACTGCTGGTCGTTTGTTGAAAGCTCTCCGCTTACATCAACCTTTAGGTGGTAGCTCGCGCCACCGGTTGTGACCGGTGACTGATCTGCCCCACAACCTGAATTGCTAGAGAAAACTTTCTCCCATGGTGAAGGTGAGCTCGACATGGTCTCGCCTGCAGGAAGAACGATGTTGCCGTCTTCAAGGGTGTCTCTTGCACACTGAGCGGAGCTCCAGATGTCCTGGTCGCCACTTTGGATTGTAAAGTACTGAACCTTGGCACCTGCGTTGAAGGTGCAGTCAACTGAGTTTGTGTTTGTGAGCGTGAACCAAACGTGTGGTGTCTCATCGGCTGCGAATGCAGTCATGTTTTGTCCGGAAGAGTTCCCAACCTGCGCTTCAACAACAACTGTTCCCGGCGGGCACATTTGTCCCGGCTCAACAACAACGCTTGATTCGGCCATGCCATCTGGAAGTAGCAATTGGGTACTTGAGGATCCACCAAGCCAGGATGAGATTGCGCTCACACCCGCCCACACCAGTCCAACCACAACTGCCAGCACAAGAGCTGCTGCAATTCGGCGACGGCGAAATACTTCTGGGGACGGTCTTCTTGATCTAGGCATCTGGGACATGCCTCTAATTTTAGGTTTGGGTCTAGCTAGAGCAGCTTAAGCATGCGGGTGTTGCCTAAAGTATTTTGCTTGACCCTTGCTAAATCAAGAAACTCGGCAATACCGTCGTCGTGAGAGCGAATTAGCTCTGCGTAAACCTCTGGTTCAACTGGGGTATCGGCGATTGGCTCAAAGCCAAGTTTGCTGAAGAACTCGACTTCGAATGTCAGGCAGAAAATTCTCTTCAAACCGAGCGATTTGGCGCGTTCAAACAGTTTCTGAATAAGTGCCTTGCCAACCCCAGTTCCCTGGTGAGCCTGGTCCACGGCAACAGTTCTTACTTCGCCTAAGTCTTCCCACATCACGTGAAGTGCTCCGCAGGCGATGACTTGGCCTGAGGAATCTTCTGCAACAAAGAATTCTTGAACGGATTCGTAGAGCTCAACCCGCTCTTTTCCTAAAAGCACTCGTGATTGGATCAGAGGTCCGCAAAGATCTGCGATTGCTCTGATGTCTCCGGTTCGAGCTGCTCGAACCTTGATTGCTTCCATCCCTAAATGCTAGGCGGTTATGGCTACAGATTCACGTACGTTACTGACGAATACGAATTCGCCACCAACGAAGTCAACCTTGATGTGGCTGGAATTTTTGAGCTCTCCCTGCAAGATTTGCTCGCTGATCTTGTCTTCGATTTCTTTTTGGACAGCTCGGCGAAGTGGTCTTGCTCCAAGGCTTGGTTCCCAGCCAAGTTCCATCAGGCGCTTTTTAGCTGCATCGGTGAGCTCGAGGGTTAGATCGCGCTCTTCTAGGCGAACCGATAGGCGCTTGATAAATAGCTCTACAATCTGAAGCAACTCCGCCTGGGTTAGCTGAGGGAAGACGATTGTTTCGTCCACGCGGTTTAGGAACTCGGGTCTAAAGCTGCGCTTTAGCTCCTCGTTAACCTTTGCCTTCATCAGCTGGTAATCGTTGTCAGAAGAACCTTCGAGGCTAAAGCCCATTGCGCCTCTTGAGATGTCTCTTGCTCCAAGGTTTGTGGTCATGATGATCACAGTGTTCTTGAAATCAATTACTCGACCTTGACCGTCGGTTAGGCGACCTTCTTCAAGAATCTGAAGCAGTGAGTTGAAGATATCAGGGTGAGCCTTTTCGATCTCGTCGAATAGCACAACGCTAAATGGCTTGCGTCGAACTTTCTCGGTTAGCTGGCCACCTTCTTCGAACCCAACAAATCCTGGAGGAGCACCGAACAAACGAGACACGGTGTGCTTCTCGCCATACTCCGACATATCAAGCGAGATAAGTGCGTTCTCGTCATCGAATAGGAATTCAGCAAGTGCCTTTGCAAGTTCTGTTTTTCCAACACCGGTAGGACCGGCGAAGATAAATGAACCTGATGGACGCTTCGGGTCTTTTAGTCCCGCGCGCTGACGACGGATGGTCTTGGACAACGCTGCGATTGCAACTTCCTGACCGATGACTCTCTTGTGTAGCTCGTCTTCCATGAAGATTAGCTTTGCGCTTTCTTCTTCGGTCAGCTTGAATACTGGAATACCGGTGGCCTGAGCTAGAACTTCAGCGATAAGCCCCTCATCAACAACACCCTGTGCTGCAACGTTGCCCTTGCGGAACTGCTTCTCAAGTTGTGCACGCTCAGCGGTTAGCTTCTTTTCCTCATCGCGCTTGGATGCAGCTAGTTCGAAGTCCTGGCCTTCAATAGCCTTTTCCTTCTCAACGCGAACACCAACGATGCGCTCTTCAATTTCGCGAAGCTCTGGAGGCGAAGAAAGAATCGATAGGCGAAGTCTTGCACCGGCTTCATCCAAAAGATCAATTGCCTTGTCCGGTAGGAAGCGGTCTGTCACGTAGCGGTCTGACAAAGATGCTGCAGCAACGATTGCACCGTCGGTAATAGAAACCTTGTGGTGGGCTTCGTAGCGGTCGCGAAGACCCTTCAATATGTTGATGGTGTGTGGAAGCGATGGCTCGTTTACTTGCACAGACTGGAAACGACGAGCAAGAGCAGCGTCTTTTTCAAAGTGCTTGCGGTACTCATCCAAAGTGGTTGCACCAATTGTCTGGAGCTCGCCTCGAGCAAGCATTGGCTTCAGAATCGAAGCTGCGTCAATTGCTCCTTCTGCTGCACCGGCACCAACCAAGGTGTGGATCTCATCGATGAAAGTAATGATGTCGCCGCGGGTGCGAATTTCCTTGGTGACCTTCTTGAGTCTTTCTTCAAAGTCTCCGCGGTAGCGGCTTCCTGCGATAAGGGAACCAAGATCGAGAGTGTAAAGCTGCTTGTCCTTCAGGGTTTCTGGAACGTTGCCCGAAACAATTGCCTGAGCAAGGCCTTCAACAATTGCGGTTTTTCCAACCCCTGGTTCCCCGATCAAGACAGGGTTGTTTTTGGATCGGCGAGAAAGAATCTGCATCACGCGCTCGATTTCTCGCTCACGACCGATTACTGGGTCAAGCTTTCCTTCGGCTGCCGACTGGGTTAAGTTCTTGCCGTACTGGTCGAGAATCTGTGAGCCCTTTTGTGGGGCAACTTGCTCGCCGCCGACCTGAACAGTTTCTTTTCCTTGGAAACCAGAAAGCAACTGAATAACCTGCTGACGAACGCGGTTGGTGTCAGCTCCTAGGCGAGTAAGAACCTGTGCGGCTACTCCTTCACCTTCGCGAATAAGTCCAAGCAACAAGTGCTCGGTTCCAATGTATGAGTGGCCAAGCTGAAGTGCTTCCCGAAGTGATAGCTCAAGAACTTTCTTTGCGCGAGGAGTAAAAGGAATGTGTCCAGATGGTGCCTGCTGGCCCTGACCGATGATTTCTTGAACCTGATCGCGAACTGCATCCAAGTTAATTCCGAGTGACTCTAGGGCCTTGGCTGCAACGCCTTCACCTTCGTGGATGAGACCTAAAAGAATGTGTTCTGTACCGATGTAGTTGTGGTTTAGAAGCTTTGCTTCTTCCTGGGCCAAGACAACGACTCGTCTGGCCTTATCGGTGAACTTCTCAAACATCTTTTACTCCTTGTAAGGGGACAATAAATTACCCTAGGTAAAGATGTTAACCAGCCGAAAGCCTCAAAATAAGGCTTGTTCGCCCTAGGCGTTAGAGGCTTTTTTGCGCTTTGCGCGCTCCTCAGCCTCCATTTGGCTATAAACCTTGCGCTCGGTGGCATCAGCTCTGAAAATGCCTCGCATGACCGCGTAGAACAACAAGCCCATAAGAATCGGTGGAATCATGGACACCCCGAAATCGGCGAGCCACTCAAGAGGGGTTAGGGCTACTACTTCGATTTCTTCCACGAACCCAAGTTTACTTCACAAGCGGGAACAAAATAGTCTCGCGAATTCCAAGACCAGTAAGGCTCATCAACAACCTGTCGATACCCATACCCATTCCACCCGATGGTGGCATTCCAAATTCGAGTGCCTTTAGGAACTCTTCGTCTAACTTCATAGCTTCTGGATCACCGGATTTAGCAAGTGCCATCTGCGCCACAAATCTCTCGCGCTGAATCACTGGGTCAACTAGCTCTGAATAACCAGTTGCCTGCTCGTAGCCGCGGATGTAAAGATCCCACTTCTCAACTACACCCGGTTTGCTTCTGTGATCTCGAGTCAAAGGAGAGGTATCAACCGGGAAATCCATAACGAAGGTTGGGGATGTAAGACCTGGCTTTACAAAGTGCTCCCAAAGCTCTTCGACGTATTTGCCGTGGAGTGGGTGATCGATTTCGATCTCCACTTTGTCGGCAAGTTTTTTGAGCTCCGCCATCGAGGTCTCTGGTGTGATTTCAACACCAGCTGCAGCAGAAAGAGAATCAAACATAGAGATGTGATCCCACGATCCGGAAAGGTCATTTTCTTCGCCGTCTTCAAGTTTGACTACTTGGGTTCCATAAACATCCTGAGCGGCGTTTTGGATTAGCTTCTGAGTAAGTTCAGCCATGGTGTTGTAATCGCCGTAGGCCTGGTAAGCCTCGAGCATCGCAAACTCAGGAGAATGGGTCGAGTCTGCACCCTCATTTCTAAAGTTGCGGTTGATTTCAAAAACGCGCTCAATTCCGCCAACAACAGCACGTTTCAAGAACAGTTCAGGTGCAATGCGCAAAAACAGTTCCATGTCAAACGCGTTCATGTGGGTCTTGAACGGTCTAGCTGATGCACCACCGTGCATCGACTGAAGCATCGGTGTTTCAACTTCGAGATAGTTATCCTCGGTGAATGTCTTTCGCATCGACTGCATAACTTGAGAGCGAATCTTCACCACTTCACGTGCGCGGTCACGAACGATTAGGTCGATGTACCTGTGGCGTACGCGGAATTCCTCTGATAGGTCATTGTGCAAATTTGGTAGCGGACGAATTGTTTTTGCCGCCATCTTCCAGCTTGCAACCAGAATGCTTAGCTCTCCGCGCTTGGAGGTAATTACTTCACCTTCAACAAATAGGTGATCGCCCAGGTCAACTAGTTCTTTGTAAAGCTCGAGCGATTCCTCGCCGACCTTGTCGAGGCTGACCATTGCCTGAATTCTTTCGCCATCGCCGGACTGCAAAGTTGCAAAGCAAAGCTTTCCAGTGTTTCTAGCAAAAACTACGCGTCCTGCGACGGAAACAGTTTTGCCGGTTGCAACATCGATTTCTAGTTCTGGAAACTCGGCACGAACTGCGGAAATGGTGTGTGTGATTGGAAGTGAGACCGGGTAGGCATCTGAAAGCTCGTTAAGCTTTTCACGCTTTGCCATTCGAATGGCAATTTGCTCCGGAAGATCCTCGGCATCGTTTTCTAGCTGGTCAGTCATTACTTTTTGTTTCTCCTAGAAGGTGATTAGCCTGTTGTCGATAAGTCTTACGTCACCTACGGTTGCGGCAACAATCATCAGTGCCTGGCCGGTGAATCCTTCTTCAATTGCTTGAAAGGTTGCTGGATTTACCAAGGCTAGATAATCGAGTTTA
>CAMAXJ010000037.1 GCA_945862155.1 Rhodoluna limnophila | reverse complement strand
GGCGTTTGCAACAACATCGACGTCTGCTTGGCTTTTGGAAACTCGATCCTGATTGCAACAATTGCCACAATTGTTTCAACAATCCTTGGAACCATGTTGGCGATTGCCGTCACGAGGTACGAGTTCAAATTCCGCTCAACTACAAATCTACTTTTGTTTCTTCCTCTAGCAACTCCAGAGATTGTTATGGGCGCAGGTCTTGCGGCCCAGTTCTTGAACGTTGGTATTCCTAAGGGAATCGGAACTGTAATCGTTGCCCACATTCTGTTCACCCTGAGCTTTGTGGTTGTGACCGTGAAGGCAAGAATCGCAACCCTAGATCCAAAACTTGAGGAAGCTGGACGCGATCTTTACGCACCACCGGTTCAGGTGTTTGCCAAGATCACTTTGCCTCTTCTGCTTCCTGGAATTATGGCGGCTGCGCTTCTGGCTTTTGCTTTGAGCTTCGATGATTACATAATCACGGCCTTCAACTCCGGTACCGAAGTGACTTTCCCCAAGTATGTGTTCGCTGCTGCGGTTCGAGGAATTCCGCCAGAGGCAAACGTTATTGGTTCGGCTGTCTTTATCTTCGCGATTGCATTGGTATTGGTGTTCCAGATCGGTGGAGCAATGCGAGCCAAAGCTTTAGCCAAAAAGAACTAGGTGAATAGCGCCTTAGCTGCATCCCTGAAGTGCTCGGTGTGACGCTTTACGTCCTCTAGGGTTGTCGCAGGAGAAATCAAAGCCATGTTGTGAAATGGCGTCATCAATATTCCGCGGTTTAGGGCATGTAGATGCAGGTACTGCTGCAGTTCGAAATCATCGGCATCCGCAGCTTCCTTTCCAGTTCTTGGAGCTGTTGCCCTAAAGCTGTACTCAGCTCGGCAGCCCAATTGGGAAACCTGCCAAGGAATCTGATACTCATCAATGATTTCCTGAACATCTTTTGTCCAAACAGTGCAGAGATCTTCCATTCGAGCAAATGCCTCTTCGGTAAGAACTTCAGTCAAGGTGGCGCGAACAGCGGCCATTGAAAGGGCGTTTCCTGCCAAGGTGCCACCGACGCCACCAACATCGATGTGCTCAAGGTTCAGCGATCCGGAAATTCTTGCCGAAAGTTCCTTGGTCATACCAAAAGCGCCCGCCGGGATTCCAGCTCCAATGGTTTTTCCAAGAACTACAGCATCTGGCTTTAGGTTGCGTCGTCTTGTCATTCCACCAACACCTTCAGAAAGGGTGTGGGTTTCATCGTGGATCAAGATCACGCCGTACTTAGTGGCCAGAGTGCGAAGACCTTCTAGGTAGCCAGGCTCAGGCAAAACGATTCCAATGTTGGTCATCGCAGGCTCAATAAGTGCTGCTGCTATTTCGCCTGATGCAAAGGCTTTTTCGGCTGCGGCTAGATCGTTGAATGGAACCACCCAGGTGGTTTCTTTTGGATCCACCGGTGCTCCGATGTTGTTGACTCGGCTGACGGTGTTTCCTTGCTCGTCTAGGTTTGCAAAGGTCTCGTCCACGGTGCCGTGGTAGCAGTAGTCGTGAATGAGAATCTTTTTACGTCCGGTGATGTGCCTGGCGTATCGGATGATGTGACGGTTGGCATCAGTTGCGGTCAAGGTAAATTGCCACTTTTCAACACCGAATCGATCGGCCAGGCTCTGGGCGGCTATTGCTGCATCTTCGGTAGGTAGCATCAAGGTGATGCCTTTTTCAAGTTGGTTTTTGATAGCGGCGATTGATGCATCGGGGGAGTGACCAACCATGGCGCCGGTATCACCTAGGCAAAAATCAACGTAGTCGTTGCCATCAACGTCAGAAAAGTGAGCGCCTTTGGCACTTTTCACATAAACCGGATATGGTCCTGGCCACTTAGCCATCCAGGACATCGGGACGCCATTCATCATCGGTCCCGCGGCTTTATCGTGGAGCTTTTTTGATTCCGGGTTTTGCCTCACGAAGAGGTTGACCTCTTCGTCAAACAGCTTTTTTAAGCGCGCAGAATCTGAGAAAGAAGTCATGGTGTTTGAGGATCCTCGCTTAGAGGGCTGCTATTCCAGCCTCTACTACATCGAGTGCCTCAATTAGTAGCTCATCGGTGATGGCAAGCGGAGGCAGGAAGCGAATCACGTTTCCATAGGTACCTGCTGACAAGATCACAACTCCGTTAGTGTGAGCGTGCTTTGAAACCAGCTCAACTGCCTTGGCGTTTGGGTTCATGGTTCCAGGCTCGACAAATTCGATTGCCTGCATGGCGCCGCGTCCGCGAACATCGCCCATAACTGGGTACTTTGCCTTCATGGCTTCTAGTCGAGGGCGAAGAATGCGCTCAATTCTTTCGGCCTGTTCCAAAACTCGGCCGGCTTCAAGCTGAGACAAAACTGCAACTGCAGCTGCCGCTGAAACTGGGTTTCCTCCGTAGGTGCCACCAAGTCCACCCGGGTGCGATGCATCCATAATCTCGGCACGGCCGGTGACAGCTGAAATTGGCATACCTCCGGCAATTCCCTTAGCGATGATTACTAGATCCGGTTCGAAGCCTTCTTCCCATTCGCTGGCAAACCACTTACCGGTTCTTGCGATACCGGACTGAACTTCGTCAGCTACCATCACGATGCCGTTTTTCTTAGCCCACTCAGCAATAGTTCTTAAAAATCCTGGTGCTGGAACAATAAATCCACCTTCACCTTGAACAGGCTCGATAACAACCGCAGCCAGTGATTCTGCACCAACGCGCTTTTCCATGTAAGTGATGGCGCGGCGCGCTGCTTCTTCCCCGGTCATGCCCTCTGGGTCGCGGAATGGGTAAGACATAGGAACGTGAGTGACCGCAGTAGCAAATGGACCAAACCCGGTGTTGTATGGGTGGGCTTTGAAGTTCATGGCCATGGTCAAGTTGGTGCGGCCGTGGTAGGCGTGGTCAAATACAGCAATTTCGCCACGACCGGTGTGCTTACGCGCAATCTTGACTGCGTTCTCAACCGCTTCGGCACCCGAGTTGAACAAAGCTGATCGCTTCTCGAAGTTGCCAGGGGTATGACGGTTCAGAATTTCACAAACCTGCACATAAGGAACGTATGGGGTGACTGTGAAGAGGGTATGAGTCAACTTCTGAACTTGCTCAATAACGGCATCAACCAATTGTTGGTTGGTGTGACCGATGGTCACAACTCCAATACCGCTTCCAAGGTCGATTAGCTGGTTGCCGTCCACGTCAACCAAAATGGCGCCGTGGGCGCGGTCGATGTATACCGGCAGCATGGTGCCAACACCATTGCTAACTTCCTGAAGCTTCTTCTTATGCAGTTCCTGGGACTTAGGTCCTGGAATAGCTGTGACTAGTTTGCGCTCTTGGGCGATTTCTACAGTAATCATGATTAGATTCTACGCCTGTCTATTTGGGGGTTCCGGCATGCCAATATGGGTAAATGCGTCGCGTCATAATCCTCGGATCCACCGGATCTATTGGAACCCAGGCCATTGAGGTCATTGATAGACACCCTGACAGGTTTCAGGTAGTCGGACTTGCCGCGGGCTCAAATGCGGAGGCTCTTGAGCTCCAGCGCAAGCACTTTTCACTTCCAGAGGCAAAAGCGGTGCTTGGATCGGCTGCGGCAACTTTATTGGTTTCAGAAACTGATGCCGATGTGGTGATAAACGGTATTACTGGCTCAATTGGGCTAGCCCCGACCCTGGCCGCCCTAAAAACTGGCAAGACACTGGCGCTCGCAAATAAAGAGTCTTTGATTGTTGGCGGTGAGCTGGTCACTAGCCTTGCTAAGCCTGGACAAATCGTGCCGGTTGATTCCGAGCACTCTGCAATTGCACAGTGCCTTCGTTCCGGTTACAGCGGCGAAGTTCGAAAGCTAATTCTTACTGCCTCAGGTGGTCCTTTCCGAGGATTCAGTAAAGAGCAACTTGCCAAGGTCACACCCGCTCAAGCACTGGCACATCCAACTTGGGTGATGGGTCAAGTGGTCACCACAAACTCGGCCTCGCTGGTAAATAAGGGTCTCGAGCTGATTGAAGCTCATCTGTTGTTTGACATTCCTTTTGATCGCATTGAGGTCACGGTGCATCCGCAGTCGGTTGTTCACTCCATGGTCGAGTTTGTCGATGGTTCGGTCATAGCTCAAGCTTCACCGCCAGATATGAAATTGCCAATCGCCTTGGGTCTTTCTTGGCCAGAGCGACTGGAATCCGTTTCTAATCCAGTGAATTGGACTAAATCACATTCTTGGCAGTTCGAGCCTCTCGATGAAAGCGTTTTCTCAGCAGTTGGTTTGGCACGTCAAGTTGGTATCGCCGGAAAGAGCTACCCGGCTGTTTATAACGCATCAAACGAGCAGGCAGTGATGGCTTTTCATCAAGGTGCAATTTCTTTTGATCAGATAACCGAATTGATTGAGCGAGCAGTCGATGCTCATCAACCAGAGCAGGAGCTTACGCTGGAATCGCTTCTGGCTGCTGAAAAGTGGGCGAGGGATCGAACCGATGCCCAGATAGCAAAGGCCTGTTAGTTTCCCCACAATCGCTTGGGTTAAGGCTAAATGACAATGTGCGTGAAGTAGATTTGTGGGCGTGAGCGAAACAATTTCATACTTAGCCGGCATCTTGTTTATAGTGCTGGGAATTGGCGTTTCAATCGGCATTCATGAAATTGGGCACTTGCTGCCGGCAAAACTTTTTGGCGTGAAAGTCACTAAGTACATGATCGGATTTGGGCCAACTCTTTACTCTAAAAAAGTAGGCGAGACCGAATACGGTCTAAAAGCTTTTCCGTTGGGCGGATATATCGCCATGTTGGGAATGTATCCACCGGCGAGAAAACCAGAAACCAAAACTGGTTTTTTTAGAGACATGATTAGCCAGGCTCGCCTTGCTCACTCTGAAAATGAAACCCCAAAGGATGCCAACCGCAAGTTCTATCAGCTTTCGGTACTAAAGCGCATGATCATCATGCTCGGCGGTCCATTTATGAACCTTGTGCTTGGAGTATTGCTGACTGTAATTGCACTTAGCGGCTTTGGTATTTATCAAAGCTCGCTCAAGATTGAAGCGGTTTCGGTTTGTCTTGATAACAAAAGTGTTCAGTGTCCGGTTTCTGAACAGACCCCGGCACAGCTTGCTGGCCTAAAGGCAGGCGATGAGGTTGTCTCTGTTGCGGGAAATCAAGCAACCGACTGGGCACAAATCAGAGATTTATTGACAGCTACTCCGACCGCCGAGTTTGAGATTCTTCGGGACGGCAACATTCTCAAGTTGACCGTGACTGCCGTGATTCAACAGCGTCCCCAGTTTGATTCACTTGGCAACCCAATCTTGGACGAAGCCGGAGAAATTGTTTCTGCACCCCAACCTTTCCTGGGTGTGTTTCTAACGCCGGAGAGAAAGCCTGTTCCATTGGTTCAGTCGCTTGAAGCCTCAGGGTCAACAATTGCTCAAATCGGAACTCTTATTTTGCGACTGCCTCAGGAGGTAGTAGAAGTCACCGCGATAACTTTTGGTGGTGGTGAGAGAGATCCAAACGGCCCGATTTCTATTGTTGGAATTGGTCAGGTTGCTGGGGAAGTGGCAGCTTCCGATCAGGCTGGGCTAGCCGACAAGCTAGCAACTGGAATTCAAATTCTTGGATCTTTGAACTTTGCTCTTTTTGTTTTCAACATGGTTCCGCTTCTTCCCTTAGACGGTGGTCATGTTGCCGGAGGAATATACGAAGGCATCAAGCGAGGCCTTTACAGAATCGCCGGTAAAAAAGACCCAGGTCCAGCCGACACAGCGTTGCTGATGCCACTGACATACTTTGTCTTCATTGCCTTATTGGTGGTCTCTGCCCTTCTGATTACCGCTGATTTAGTGAACCCAATCTCATTGTTTGGCTAGTGCTTAGGCACTTTCAAAATAGTGCTTATGCTTTAAGTAAATAAAAAGTGCAAGGAGCATTGTGGCAGCCGTAAATCTAGGCCTTCCCAAAGGACCACCACCAGTACTAGCCCCAAGACGTAAGACGCGCCAGATCATGGTCGGCAAAGTTGCAGTGGGTGGCGATGCTCCAATCTCCGTGCAATCAATGACCACAACTCCAACAACCGACATCAATGGAACTCTGCAGCAAATTGCCGAGCTGACCGCAACCGGTTGCGACATAGTTCGCGTTGCTTGTCCTTCGCAGGACGATGCTGATGTTTTACACATCATTGCCAAAAAATCACAGATTCCTGTGATTGCAGATATTCACTTCCAGTCTCGCTACGTATTTCAGGCCATCGATGCCGGCTGCGGAGCGGTTCGAGTGAACCCTGGAAACATTCGCCAGTTCGATGGCCACGTAGGCGAGATTGCAAAAGCTGCCAAGGCCGCTGGTGTCTCGATTCGCATCGGTGTCAATGCCGGATCACTTGATCCAAGACTGATGGAAAAATACGGCAAGGCAACTCCGGAGGCGCTTGTCGAATCCGCTGTTTGGGAAGCAAGTTTGTTTGAAGAACATGACTTCCATGACTTCAAGATTTCGGTAAAGCACAACGATCCAGTTGTTATGGTGCGCGCCTACGAGCTTTTATCCGAGCGCGGTGACTGGCCACTTCACTTAGGTGTCACAGAAGCCGGCCCTTCGTTCCAGGGAACTATAAAGTCCTCTGTTGGTTTCGGAGCATTGTTGTCGAAGGGTATCGGTGACACCATCAGAGTTTCACTTTCCGCTCCTCCCGCTGAAGAGGTAAAGGTCGGCTCACAGATTCTCGAGTCGCTAAATCTTCGTCCAAGAAAACTTGAGATTGTTAGCTGCCCTAGTTGTGGTCGTGCTCAGGTTGATGTTTACAAGCTGGCCAACGATGTCACCGCAGGACTTGAGAAGCTCACTGTCCCACTTCGCGTTGCCGTAATGGGCTGTGTTGTAAATGGCCCAGGTGAGGCTCGCGAAGCGGACCTAGGGGTAGCTTCTGGAAACGGTAAAGGTCAGATCTTTGTAAAGGGTGAAGTTATCAAGACTGTGCCTGAGAGCGAGATTGTCGCAACCCTTATCGAAGAGGCAAACCGCTTGGCAGCGCAGATGGATCCAGCACTTGTTGGCTCACCACAGGTGGTAGTCAAAGATAAATAGCGGCAGCGGGTAAAGTTGAGCCCATGCCTATCCGTCTATCGCAACTGTTTGTTCGCACCCTTCGCGAGGACCCATCAGACGCTGATGTTCAAGGTCACAGACTCTTGCTTCGTGCCGGTTACATAAGGCGTGCAGCCCCTGGCATTTACACCTGGCTCCCATTGGGTCTATTGGTTAAAGCCAAAATCGAAAAGATAGTTCGCGAAGAAATGGCAAACGCCGGATCTCAAGAAGTTTTCTTCCCGGCACTACTACCACGGGAACCTTTTGAAACAACCGGCCGATGGACCGAGTACGGCGACAACTTGTTTCGCCTTCAGGACCGCAAGAAAGCCGACTACTTGCTGGCCCCAACCCACGAAGAAGTTTTCACTCTGCTGGTAAAGGATATGTACTCCAGCTATAAGGACCTACCGCTGTCTTTGTATCAGATTCAAAACAAGTACCGCGATGAGGCGAGGCCACGAGCAGGTCTTCTGCGCGGACGCGAATTTGTTATGAAGGATGCTTACAGCTTCGACATCAACGACGAAGGGCTTGAGGTTTCCTACCAAGCGCAGCGCGCAGCCTACGAGAGAATCTTTACCCGCTTGGGTGTTGAATACGTAATCGTAAAAGCCGATGCCGGAGCCATGGGCGGATCCAAGTCAGAGGAGTTCTTATCGCCTTCACCAATCGGTGAAGACACTTTTGTTAGATCCTCTGGTGGCTACGCCGCCAACGTTGAAGCCGTTGCAACGGTTGTTCCAAAAGAAATTGCCATCGGCTCGCAGCCAGCAGCGGTAGTTCACGATTCTCCAAATACTCCAACCATCAAGACCCTGGTCGATCTTGCCAACGACAAAGTCAAAAAATCAGACGGTTCAAGTTGGAGTGCAGCAGATACTTTGAAGAACGTGGTCTTGGCTCTTACTTCGCCTGAGGGTAAACGTTCTTTCGTGATTGTTGGAATTCCAGGAGATCGCGAGGTTGATGAAAAGCGCGCACAAGCGGCTTTTTCTCCAAGTGAAGTTTCGCAAGCTACCGAAGAAGATTTTGCAAAGCTACCGGCTTTAGTCAAGGGCTACATCGGTCCGACCAAGGACGGTAAGCAGTTCCTTGGGCTAAAGGCACCTGCTGCAATCAAATACTTGCTTGATCCAAGAGTTGTATCTGGAACCAGTTGGATAACTGGAGCTAATTTAGATCAGAAGCACGTTTTCCACTTGGTTGCCGGAAGAGATTTTACCTCGGACGGAATTGCCGATATTGCTGAGGTACGTGCGGGAGATCAGGCCCCAGATGGTTCGGGAGATCTTGAACTGGCGCGTGGAATTGAAATTGGTCACGTTTTTCAACTCGGTAGAAAGTATGCCGAAGCATTGGATCTAAAAGTTCTTGATGAAAACGGCAAGTTGGTAACTGTGACCATGGGTTCCTACGGAATTGGTGTCACAAGACTGGTTGCCGTTTTGGCTGAAGCAAATAACGACGACAAGGGCCTTATCTGGCCAGCTTCAGTTGCCCCGGCAGATGTTCACGTTGTCGCCGCAGGTAAGGATGATGCGGTTTTTGCTGCAGCTGAAAAATTGGCAAGTGAAATTGAGGCAACCGGTAAAACTGTGTTGCTCGATGACCGTGCCAAGGTTTCCCCGGGAGTTAAGTTCTCTGATGCTGAACTACTTGGAATTCCAAAGGTGTTGATTGTTGGCAAGGGGCTAGAAACTGGAGAAGTTGAACTCTGGAATCGTAGGAGTGGGGAAAGGCGTTCTATCAAGCTAGAATCAGCCTTGTCTGAAATTTAAATAGCGTCTGGAGGTGTCGCCCGTGGATATCGACCTGAGTATCCTAAGGGGACTCGAGCGCGAAAAAGAGATTCCGTTCAAGGAACTCGTTGAAATTATTGAAGCCGCTATCTTGGCCGCTTACCATCGAACCGTCGGAAATACCGATAAAGCGCGTGCCGTGCTGGACCAGAAAACTGGACACGTTCAGATTTTTGCAACCAACCTCGACGAAGAAGGAGACGAAACCGGTGAGACCGAGTCAACCCCTGATGGCTTTGGTCGAATTGCAGCCAGTGCTGCCAAGCAGGTCATCGCCTCTCGCCTTCGAGAAATAAACGACGAAGGTCTTTTTGGAGAATTCAAAGGTAAAGACGGCGACATTGTTGCAGGCACTATTCAGCAAGGACAGCGCTCATACATGGTCTACGTTGATCTTGGATCCATCGAGGCAATGATGCCTCCAGAAGAGCAAGTTCCTGGAGAAGATTACGCACACGGCAAGCGTGTGCGCGTTTATGTGACAAACGTCTCCAAGGGAACCAAGGGCCCTCAGGTCACAGTGTCTAGAACTCATCCAGGATTAGTTCGGAAGCTGTTTGCGATGGAAGTGCCGGAGATTGCCGATGGAGTAGTTGAGATTGTCTCGGTTGCCAGAGAAGCTGGCCACCGCACCAAGATTGCTGTTAGAGCAAATGATCCAGCAGTAAATGCCAAGGGAGCCTGCATTGGTGAACTAGGTCAGCGGGTACGCGCTGTTCAAAATGAGCTCAACGACGAGAAGATCGACATCGTTGATTTCTCCGATGATCTACCTTCTTTTGTTGCCCATGCGCTTTCCCCAGCTAAGGTCTCGGACGCCTTCTTAATCAATGCGGAAGAGCGCCAGGTTAGGGTTTTGGTCCCTGATTTCCAGCTATCGCTGGCTATCGGTAAGGAAGGCCAGAACGCCAGGCTTGCCGCCAAGCTAACCGGAGCCAAGATTGATATCCAGCCCGACAGTATTTTGGAAGGCGACTAGAGCGTTTTGGCACTTTGGGCCTAGACTGGCCTTTGGTGGCTTTATCTCCACGGACCTTTTGGTCAAAACCGGACACTGAACCAGTGAAACTGGTCTGAGTCCTTCAGGAAAGTAAGAAACAGGCAGAAAAGATGTTGGAAATCTAATGAGTATCTCGAAATGAGTACCCAACAGCTTTAACGGCCTGCCCTGTTTGGGAAGGCCCAGACAGGAGAAGTAAGTGGCGCTACCACGTGTTTACGACGTAGCCAAAGAACTTGGTAT
>CAMAXJ010000036.1 GCA_945862155.1 Rhodoluna limnophila | reverse complement strand
TGCACTTCTCCGGTTTGTTCGTAAGTTGCAATTTTGCCGATGCGTCTGGAGTGACGTTCATCGCCACTGTAAGGCTCTTGAATAAATGTCTTGATTAGATCTAAGACCTCTTCTTTGGAGTGTTGCCTTGCTCCGACAGCAATAACGTTGGCGTCATTGTGTGAACGGGCTAACTTTGCAGTGTCCTGGTTCCAAACTAGGGCTGCACGAATTCCGGCAACCTTATTGGCAGCCATCTGTTCGCCGTTTCCCGAACCGCCGAGCACAACACCCAAAGCCTGAACACCGGCTTGCTGATCGGCAATCACCGCAAGAGCTGCATTGATACAAAAGCCTGGGTAGTCATCGAGTGGATCAAAAGATTTTGGTCCATGATCAAAAACGTCGTGACCTGCTGCGGTTAGGGAGTTAAGCAGAAAGTGGCTGGTTTCCAATCCTGCGTGATCGGTTGCGATGTGAACTCTCATTTACTCTCCCTGTAGAATCTGCCACTAATTGTACGTAGGCCAATGCCTCAATACTCCTGGTCAGAAATGCCTACCCCAACGTTATTGCCTGAAGGCTAACCAAGAAAACAAGCGGTGAAGCTTGCGTCGATGCCGTTTCGACCGAGGCCCCAAGGCGATTGCTGGTTCAATCACAAGGTCATTGTTTCACACACTCTGGCTGCCAGTTAGGCTTTGAAGCAATACCAGCCAGAAAGGTCATCCCTCGTGCCCGGAGAAAACCTCACAAGAAAAGAAGCTATCGAGCGTGCGAGCATCGTTAGCGTTGAGAGCTATTCAGTTGAGATTGATCTAACCCAAGGTGCTGAGCTTTTTGGCTCAACCACCAGAGTGCGCTTCAGTGCCAAAGAGGGCTCATCAACATTCATTGATGCCATAACCGGCGTTGTTCACTCGGTGGTGCTAAATGGCAAGGTCCTACCACCAGCTGAAGTTTCAGACGGTATCCGCATCCAGCTTCCAGCTCTGGAAAAAGATAACGAACTAGTTGTCGTTGCACAAGGCAAGTACACCAATACCGGTGAAGGTCTGCACCGATTTGTGGATCCAGTCGATCAAGAGGTGTACCTCTATACCCAGTTTGAGGTGCCTGACTCGAGAAGAATGTTTGCAGTATTCGAGCAGCCTGACCTAAAAGCTACCTTTTCATTCAACATCACTGCCCCTAGCTACTGGAAGGTTATTTCTAACTCCCCCACCCCAGAACCACATGAGCTTCGCGAGGGAGTCTCGGTTTGGAATTTTGCACCGACACCGCGCATTTCTAGCTACATCACCGCCTTAGTGGCAGGACCCTACGTCGAGGTCAACGACGAACTTGTCTCAAGTTCTGGCAAAACGGTTCCACTTGGGGTCTTTTGCCGAAAGTCACTGTTTGAGCACTTGGATGCCGAATACATTTTTGAGAAGACCAAGCAGGGCTTTGAATTCTTCGAAGCTCAATTTGGGGTCCCTTACCCATTCGAAAAGTACGACCAGCTCTTTGTTCCTGAATTCAACGCAGGTGCTATGGAAAATGCTGGAGCGGTTACTTTCACCGAAACCTATGTTTTTAGATCCAAGGTCACAGATGCGACCCGTGAGCGCCGAGTGGTGACCATCTTGCACGAACTAGCACACATGTGGTTTGGCGACCTAGTTACTATGCGCTGGTGGAACGATCTTTGGCTAAACGAATCCTTTGCCGAATACGCCTCCACCTTGGCTACCCAAGAGGCAACTGAGTGGCACGGCGCTTGGGCTACTTTTGCATCTTTAGAAAAAGCGTGGGCTTATCGCCAAGATCAACTTCCATCCACACACCCAATCGTTGCCGAGATTAACGATCTAGAAGACGTACAGGTGAATTTCGATGGAATCACATATGCAAAGGGAGCATCTGTCCTAAAGCAGCTCGTTGCTTGGGTAGGACAAGAGCCTTTCATGAGGGGTGTCTCTTCTTACTTCAAAAAGCACGCATACCAAAACACCGAACTTGCGGACTTGCTCAAAGAACTTGAGGCTGAAAGCGGAAGGGATTTGTCCGAATGGTCCAAGCTGTGGTTAGAAACTGCAGGAGTAAACCTGCTTCGGGCAGAAGTTGAAGAAAGAGATGGCACAATCGAGTCTTTCTCGATTCTGCAGACGGCAATCCCCGACTACCCATACCTTCGACCACATCGTCTCGCAGTTGGTTTCTACAACGAAGTCGATGGCAAACTGGTGCGCACTGAAAGAGTGGAATTAGACGTCCAGGGCGCAAAGACTTTAGTTCCTGAACTAAAAGGCAAAAAGCGCCCTGCGCTGATATTGCTAAACGATGACGATCTAACCTACGCGAAGATCAGGCTTGACGAAACTTCTTGGGCAAGCGCATTGGCAAAGCTCTCCAGCATTGAAGACCCACTAGCTCGCGCACTTGTTTGGGGATCGGCATGGGATGCTACCCGGGACGGCGAAAAATCATCCCGTGCCTTTATCGAGTTGGTTCTAGCGCACATCGCGAATGAGAGTGAATCCACCACGATGATGACGTGTCTTAGGCAGCTGCTTACGGTAACCAATTTGTACGTTGCGCCAGAGTACAAGCTTGAGTCTCAGCTGATAGTTGCGGATGGATTATGGAAGCTCGCTCAGAACGCCCAGGCAGGATCTGATGCTCAGCTTCAGTTCGTGAAGTTCTTTGCCCAGTTTGCAAGAAATGATCAGCAGCTAGTAAGCGTCGCTGATCTGCTAAGTGGGAAAACTCAAATGGGTGGCCTTGAAATCGACACCGATCTTCGCTGGGAGCTTCTAACTGCGCTTTCGGTTGGAGGAAAAGTCAGTAAAGAACGCATCGATGTTGAGCTCGAAGCTGACAACACGGCAAATGGCCAAAAGGCCCATGCCGCAGCTGTGGCTGCGATGCCGGAGCTAAAATCCAAGCAAGAAATTTTCGACAAACTTGTTAACACCGATGAGCTGAGTAACGCTCTTGTGAACTCAGCCAGTTTGGCATTCGGTCGAGTTCTGGATACATCCGTGCTTGAGCCGTTTGTAGATCAGTACTTCTCGAAAGTGCTTTCTATCTGGGAAAACAAGAGCTACCACATGGCTGAGTACCTGCTGGTGAATCTCTATCCACTTGCGATTGTTAACAAAGCCCTTGCCAATCAAACCGAGCAGTTCTTGAAAAATCCTGAGCTTGCCTCAAAGCCTGCCCTAAAGCGAATAATCGTCGAGAACTTGGCGAACGTTCAGCGAGCATTAAGTGCTCAAAGCGCGGACAAAAAGGGTTAGCCAAAAAACGATGACTAACGAGTTTGAGGACGCAGCACGAGTAGAGACCGTTCGCATCAAGGGTCTTTCCGGTGAACGCGTTGGTGGAAACTTCTTTGAGCAAATCGGAGGTAGCGCTACTTTCAAAAAACTTACTGACAAGTTTTATGAAGGTGTGGCAACTGATGATGTTTTACGTCCGATGTATCCAGAAGACGATCTAGCTCCAGCTGCCGAAAGACTAAGGATGTTTCTTGAGCAGTATTGGGGTGGTCCAACCACTTACCAAGAAACTCGTGGTCACCCAAGGCTGCGTATGAGGCACTCGCCCTTCAAGATCAATCCTTTAGCTAGGGAGCGTTGGCTTTTACACATGAGAGCTGCGGTTGACTCTCTTTCGTTGCCGCCCATCCACCAAGCCGAACTATGGGGATACCTGGATCGCGCCGCTACCGCGATGTTAAACAGTTTCGAAGATTAGAAGTGTTTTGCTTCCTTAGATAGCACATGACCGAACTCGGTTGAAAGCCTCACCCAACCCTGGGAATGAAAAAACGGCACGTCTTGGTCTTTGACCAAAAACCCAAGTCCTGCTGCAGCAAACGCAGCTCCTGCTGGAATCTTAGATTCAACATCGATTGCCCGGCCCCAAACCTCGGCACGAATTCGAGCGGCGATGGGTCCTCCAACGGACTCTGGGATTGTTTCCGCAACTTCTGTGATACCCCTTTTTGCAGTGCTGGTTAGAAACTCCTCGCGAAGCTCTCCAGCTTGAACCCAACCGGTTCTCGGTGGCGAAACTCCAGCCCAGGGAACTCGCTCGGTTGAGGTCATGTCAAAAATAAAGCGTTCGTCGGTAGCCGGCTTCTCAAGCTCAAAAGCAATGCGATCCAATACAGACTGGATAGGAACCAGAATGCTGATCTCAGCTTCTGACTTGAGCTCCATGGTGCGAAGCCCCAAGACTGTGGGTCCCTCATCCAAAATTGCTGCCGGAAACAGCGGCGCAACGTAGGCCGTTAGCAACGTTCCAAAAGCTCTAAGTCGAACAGTGCCCTTTTGGTCCATCTTCTTCGCCCTGGTTAGGTAGGACCTTAGGTCCAGAGCAGTTTGCTCATCAAGAAGCTGGAAGGAGTTTTTCATTAGACAACTAAACTTACCCCTGAAAGCTAACCCCTCTAGTTAGGACACCGATTTCAGTGAGCAAAGTGCAGCCACCCGAAGATCCACTAGCCGATTTGATATTCGCACTGGATATCAAAGATGCCGGCGGAGCAAGAACTAAAGAGGATATCTTTATTGGTCCATCACAGTGGATGCCTCACGGACGAGTCTTCGGCGGTCAAGTGCTGGCGCAATGCCACGTGGCTGCAACCAGAACTGTTGACCCCGAGCGAGTGCTCCACTCACTGCACGGTTACTTCTTGCGACCCGGTGACATCGATCTTCCTATTACATTTTCTGTGGACCGCCTAAGAGACGGAAGATCGTTCTCGACAAGAAGAGTTCAGGCTTACCAAAAAGGTGAGCCAATCTTTTCAATGATTGCCTCTTTTCAGTCTCAGAGTCCTGGGCTTACCCATCAAGAACCAATGCCAGATGGAATGACCCAGCCAGAAGATCTTCCATCGGCTGCAGAAGTTCTTGGAGCCATCCCCCATCCAGTTGCACAGTACTGGGCTAAAGCTAGGCCGTTCGATTTGCGACACGTGCAGTCACCGATTTACTTCGAGGTAAAAGGTGAAGCGGTGGCCCATCAAGCAGTTTGGCTAAAAGCCATTGGAACCTTGCCAGCATCTCAGACACTCCATCAGGCAGCCCTTGCCTACGCATCAGATTTCACTCTTCTGGAAAGCATTTACCGCCGCCACAAAATCTCTTGGGCAAAACCGGGGCTCAAAACTGCGAGCCTGGATCACGCAATGTGGTTTCATGCTCCAGCAAAAGTAGATGAGTGGATGCTTTACGTTCAAGAATCCCCTGCCGCTCAAAACAGCCGCGGCTTAGCAATTGGAAAGATCTTTAGTAGGGACGGAGTCCTACTGGCAACAGTTGCCCAGGAAGGTATGGTCCGAGTTCCTGATGGACCGGTTGCTAGTCTCTTGTCAGTCTTCGGTAGGTAGAGCGGTGAGGCTTAGCAGCCTCAGGCCCTAGGCGCTCGATCTTGTTTGCCTCATAAGAATCGAAGTTTCCTTCGAACCAGTACCAGTTATCTGGATCAGCATCGGTACCCTCGTAAGCCAAGATGTGAGTTGCAACTCGATCAAGGAACCAACGATCGTGTGTGATCACCACAGCGCAACCCGGAAATTCCAAAAGTGCATTTTCTAAAGAACCAAGTGTTTCAACATCGAGATCGTTTGTTGGCTCATCAAGAAGAAGCAGGTTTCCGCCCTGCTTCAGCGTCAATGCGAGATTCAGTCGGTTTCTTTCACCGCCGGATAAAACTCCGGCAGGTTTTTGCTGATCGGGGCCTTTAAAGCCGAAGGCTGCAACATACGCCCTGGATGGCATTTCTACTTGCCCGACCTGGATGTAGTCGAGTCCTCCAGAAACTACTTCCCAGAGGCTCTTATCGGGATCAATACCGGAGCGGGACTGATCGACGTATGAGATCTTCACAGTCTCACCAATTTTGAGTTCGCCCCCGTCAAGCTTTTCTTCACCCATGATCATCTTGAAAAGCGTTGACTTACCAACACCGTTAGGTCCGATAACTCCTACAATTCCATTTCTAGGAAGGGTGAATGAAAGATCGGCTATGAGTGTGCGGTCGCCAAATTTCTTGACCAGTGAATCGGCCTCTAAGACAATGTTTCCAAGCCTTGGGCCGGGTGGAATCTGAATCTCTTCAAAATCTAACTTTCTAGTCTTGTCAGCCTCAGATGCCATCTCCTCATATCTTGCAAGACGAGCTTTAGATTTAGTCTGTCTAGCCTTTGATGAGGATCTGACCCACTCGAGTTCATCGGAAAGGCGCTTAGCCAACTTGGCATCTTTCTTGCCAGCCACTTCTAAACGCTCGCGTTTTTTCTCAAGGTAAGTCGAGTAGTTGCCCTCGTATGGGTAAGCCCTGCCTCGATCGAGCTCGAGGATCCATTGCGCAACGTTATCTAGGAAGTACCTATCGTGCGTTACAGCTAGTACTGCACCTGGATACTTAGCCAAGTGCTGCTCGAGCCAAAGCACGCTCTCGGCGTCCAAGTGGTTAGTTGGCTCATCAAGAAGTAGCAGGTCGGGTTTTTCTAGAAGTAATTTACAAAGTGCTACTCGACGCTTTTCTCCACCCGAAAGATTTGCTACAGGAGTATCCCCTGGAGGGCAACGCAGTGCATCCATAGCCTGCTCAAGTTGTGAATCTAAGTCCCACGCGTCAAGATGATCAATCTGTTCCTGAAGAACACCCATCTCTTCTAGAAGAGTGTCGTAATCAGCATCGGGGTTGGCAAGCTCGGCGGAGACTTCATTGAATCGATCAAGCTTGGCCTTGGTCTGGTGGACTGCTTCTTCAACGTTCCCAAGAACAGTTTTTTCCTCATTCAGCTTTGGCTCTTGCATCAAGATGCCAACAGTAAAACCATCGCTCAAACGAGCCTCGCCGTTAGATGGAGTATCAAGCCCAGCCATAATCTTCAGCACTGAAGATTTACCAGAACCGTTTGGGCCAACTACACCTATTTTGGCTCCCGGCAGAAACGCCAACGTCACGTCATCGAGGATGACCTTGTCGCCGTGTGCCTTGCGGGCTTTAATCATCTGGTAAATAAACTCGGCCATTAGTTTCCCTCAATCGTCGGTGTCAAAAAAATGACACCCTCTCTGCTCAAGCGTGCTGTGGATAAGTTTATCCGACAATGATTGGTCCTTCTTAGAAGGCCTCATCTCATATGCACATTGAGCAGAGAGAGTCTCTTACGACTAGGCGCTTAGGGGGAAGATGCCCAGCCGAGTCTTAGTTATCGACTTTTTGCTCCGACAAGCTCGCTTTCAGAATCGAGCTCGTTTTCCTCAGGCTCATCATCCTCCGGGTCCTCACGGACAAGGACGGTTCGAGAAAACTCTGCAGTTCCCCAAACTAAATCGTGGCCTAGGCAGTCGGCTTCAATCTCAACCGATGTGCCACTGCGCTCTCCGTTATCCCAATCGCGGACTTTCAGGCGTCCGGAAACTACAATTCGATCTCCCTTGGAGATGGAGGATGCACAATTGATTGCTAGCTGCCTAAATGAGTTAATTGTGAACCAGTTGGTTTCCCCATCGACCCAGATCTTCTTGGTTCTATCGAAGCGACGCTTAGACGAAGCCAATCGAAATGAGGTGATTGGCAAACCCTCTTGACTGACTAGGTGGCGGGGTGTGGTTGCCACTAGGCCCGATACCGTGAAGCTTTCTGACATTACTTACCTTCTTTCAGCCTGATTGGTCTAATCAGGTAAAAAGAATCTCAGTCAACAAAATGGCTGTGTTGGTTCAGGGCAAATCTGTGGAAAAGTCATTTCAGGTAGGAAGTGAAGGCCTTGGCAGTCTTATCCATCTTGGGCTTGACCACAAAGTTGCAGTAACCCTGATTTGGGTTCTTGGCAAAAAAGTCCTGATGATATTCTTCACCGATCCAAAATTGCTCCAGCGGCTGAATTGTTGTGACAATCCCATCTCCCCAAACCTTTTTGGCTCGGTCAATGGCTTCAACAAAGAGCTGTTTCTGGATATCGCCTTCGAAAAACATGCAACTGCGGTAGCTAGAGCCAACGTCGTTTCCCTGGCGGTTTAGTTGGGTTGGATCATGCAGAGTAAAGAAAATATCCAGCACGGTCTCGGCTGGGATTTGATCTTCATCAAAGATCACCCTTGCTACCTCAGCATGACCGGTAGCCTCTGAGCAAACAGTTTCATAATCAGGGTTTCCGGTGTGGCCTCCGGAGTAGCCGACCTCAACGTCTTTGATGCCTCGAAACTGCATAAAGCTTGAATCTAGGCACCAGAAGCAGCCGCCACCGAGGACAAATGAGATCATGCGCCTAGCTTAGGCTTATGTTTATGAATTTCCGAGCCAGCAACAACCGCTACGAACAAATGAAGTATCGGCGCACCGGAAAATCAGGACTGCTACTTCCGGAATTGTCGCTCGGGCTCTGGCACAACTTTGGAGCAGATCACAGCTTCTCAAACCAAAGACAAGTGCTGCGCCGCGCCTTCGATCTTGGAATTACCCACTTCGATTTAGCAAACAATTACGGGCCTCCCTACGGAGAAGCCGAAGAGAACTTCGGCGATCACTTCCACAAGGACTTTCGTGCCTATCGCGACGAAATGATTATTTCGACCAAAGCCGGATACGACATGTGGGATGGCCCCTACGGCAACTGGGGCTCTAGAAAATACCTACTTGCCTCGCTTGATCAGTCTCTGGAGCGCATGGGCTTGGAATACGTCGACATCTTCTACTCTCACCGGTTTGATCCCGAAACCCCGCTTGAAGAAACCATGGGAGCTCTAGCTTCTGCTGTTAGGTCTGGCAAGGCGCTTTACGTTGGAATCTCAAACTACGACTCTCAGCAAACGCAGCAAGCCAAGTCAATTCTCGATGGGTTGGGTGTGCCACTTCTTATTCATCAGCCCAAGTACTCAATGTTTGTTCGAACCCCGGAAAACGGGTTGTTCGATACCCTCGGTCGACTAGGTGTTGGGTCGATTGTTTTCTCACCCCTGGCCCAAGGACTTCTCACTGATCGCTACTTAGATGGCAAGGTCCCTCGTGGCTCAAGAGCGTCAAAAGGTAACCACCTCACCAAACAGAAGGTAAGCGACGAGTACCTATTTGCTGCAAAACACCTAAACGAAATCGCTGCAAGCCGAGGACAATCTCTTGCGCAGTTGGCGATTGCTTGGGTGCTTAGGCAACCTACTGTCACCAGCGCCCTTATTGGGGCTTCGAGTGTAAAACAGCTCGAACAAAACCATGCCGCTATCTCTGGCAATCCTCTAACTTATGCCGAGCTTGCCGAAATCGATCTCCATGCCAGAAATGGTCTGGTCTAACCAGATTGCGAACTAGAAATCCCTTTCTTGGAGTTATCTTTGCCCTTTCGAGTGTGATGCTGTTTGGACTAAACGCATCAACTTCAAAAGTTGTTATGGAATCCGGAATTACTCCTGAACAAATAGTTATCTTCCGCTCTTTTGCTACCGCCCTAGGTGCGGGCATAGCGCTGGCACTGACCAACCGCCAGGCGTTTCGAGTTCAAAAGCACGAGTGGCGAAACCTGATTGTGTTTGGCATCTTCGGAGTGGCTCTGATGCAGTGGGCTTACTCGAGCGCGGTAAAGAACCTACCTATCGGAATCGCTCTATTGATTGAGTACACCGCAATCGTGATTGTCCCGCTGGTTTCGCTATGGCTTTTCAAGGCAAAGGTTCTGCCAAGGCTTTGGTTAGCAATTGTTATGGTGCTAGTTGGTCTAGTTGTGGTCTCAAGGATCTGGGACGGCGGACTAAACCCTGTTGGTGTGATGTTCGCGGTCATGGCTTCTTTGTTTTTGAGCTGCTACTTTCTTATGGGTGAACATCTGCTCAAAAAAAGAGACACCCTCTCTACCCTGTTTTACGCGATGACCATCTCAGGGGTGTTCTGGCTCATTGTCACTCCGTGGTGGAACTTTCAGCCATCAATTCTGGTTGAGCAAATTTCGCTAACGGGAAATCTAGAACAAGTTCAACTGCCGCTAGGGGCAACACTGGTCTGGATTGGGATATTCGGCTCGTTTCTTCCGATGCTGTTTTCCTTCCTAGCTTTATCTCACCTAAGCGCTACCTCGGTCGGGGTTATCTCTACCGGAGAAACCGTCACGGCATTCTTTTTCGCCTGGGCTTGGCTCAATGAGATGATTGATGGCATACAGGCATTGGGTGGAGTCCTAGTAATTGCGGGCATTGTGCTGGCACAAACCTCGAGAGTGAAGCAAAAAGACAAGGAACTTACCTAATGGCTAGCGTTGAACTTACTCACTCAAGCTTTGGCACACAGATTGAAAAAACGGGAATTACTCTGGTTGATTTCTGGGCTGA
>CAMAXJ010000035.1 GCA_945862155.1 Rhodoluna limnophila | reverse complement strand
TGTCAGCGATGGAATTCGGGCTGGGGTCAGCTATCGATTCCGAGTGCGGGCCATAACAAATGATGGCTCGGCGCTAAATACTGTTGGTGCATCATCAAACACAGCTTCAGCAACAGTTAGAACAGCTCCGAAGCCTGTCTATGTGACCTCGGCGCCAAGAGTCGGGCCTGGAAATATCACTTACCTAGAACAATCAGTTTCTGATCGGGGTGGATTCGCGCCCAGTCAGGTGCGATATCGAGCTGTTGCCACCGCAAGTGATATTGAATCGGTCGAGACTTCTTTATGCAATGCAACCAGGTGTCAATTCCCTGAGCTACTGCCAGATACCACCTACACAGTTGAGGTCTTCGCAACCAATGAGCTTGGCATTTCAAGTTCGAATGCCACCGTCCCGGCAAATGATTTGTACTTTCCACTGCAGTGGTACCTCAATGGTAAAAATGGCGTTTCTATGCCAACTGCATGGAAATACTCGAAGGGCGATGGCGACAAAGTAGTTGCGGTTATTGACACCGGTATCAGGCCCCACCAGCAGATAGATAGGTCACTGACTAGAAACGATGACGGCAGCATTTACGGGTATGACTTTGTCTCCGAGCTAGCAAACGCCGCCGATGGCGACGGCGAAGATTCAAATCCAAATGATGAAGGTGGCAACTCCTCAGGTGGAAGCAGTTTCCATGGAACTCACGTGGCGGGCATCATTGCGGCCGAGCACGATTTTCTTGGATCAGCTGGCATTGCCCCAAATGTAAAGCTTTTGCCAATTAGAGCTCTAGGTAAAGACGGTGGAACAATCGCTGACCTAGTGAAGGCTGTCAACTGGGCAGCCGGAGTGAAAATAAGCGGGGTGCCTCAAAACAGGTATCCAGTATCGGTGATCAATTTATCGTTAGGTGCTAAAGAAGTTGTTTCCTGTACCGGTGGATACGCATCAATTTTTGATGCCGCAATTGCCAAAGGCATCACCGTGATAGCAGCTGCAGGAAATGAAGGTAGAGCCTCACTATCATTCCCAGGTAACTGCGACGGTGTTATCACCGTTGTTGCTACTCAAGCTTTGGGGGATAGAGCAACCTACTCAAACTACGGCCAAGGTGCTTTGCTTTCGGCACCCGGCGGTGAGTTCAACATCGGATCTACCGAGGCTCCAGATTCACGAGGAGGAATCATTTCAACCTCCATCGACGCTGCGAACGTGCAAAGCTACCGTCTTTCCGAGGGCACCAGCATGGCCACCCCGGTGGTTTCCGGAGTTGTTGCTTTGATGTATTCAATGCAACCCAACATCACCCCGGCAAAGGTAAGAGCAATTCTCCAAGATTCGGTCAGAGAATTTGCATCAACTACTAATTGCGCAATTCTTGGGGGCTGTGGTGCGGGAATCATCAATGCCCAATTAGCACTAGCTAGAACCAGTGCTCTGAAATAGAGCAGATACTTCAGTTAAATGAAAAAGACCCGCAAGCCGCGGGTCTTTTTTCTTTGGTGCGGAAGGTGGGACTTGAACCCACACGTCCTTTCGAACGCTGGAACCTAAATCCAGTGCGTCTGCCAATTTCGCCACTCCCGCGTTCCTCGAATAGTCTAACCATTTCCCGCTGTGGATAAATCCTCCCGACAAAATTCCCCATTGGGCAAACTTGCCTTCCGCTTGAAAACTCAAGGAGGCAGCTTGCCCGAACTGGTCTCTACCCTTGCAACGCTGGCCCGTCGAAGAATCGTGACGGGGGGCGTGGAAGTTTCCCGCGCCTTGAACGATGTCTTTGACGAAGCGGTCGAAGCTGAGCCGGCCGGTGTTTTGGCAGCACAGGAGACCAGGCTTAGAACAGAACTTGCTCAACAACTCTCGGCCTATGGACCTCTCCAGCCATTACTGGATGACCCAGAAATTGAGGAGATATGGATCAACAGTAACTCTGAGGTGTTTGTTGCAAGGGCGGGAATTAGCTCTTTACTCGAGATAAGCATTGAGCAGGAACTTCTTCAAACATTGATTGAGAAGATGCTTAGGAACACCGGCCGACGACTAGATCGATCGTCGCCTTTCGTCGACGCCTCCCTAGTAGATGGCTCCAGACTGCACGTTGTCATTCCAGATATCACCCGCAATAGCTGGAGCGTAAACATTCGAAAGTTTCCCAATCAGGTCTATTCACTAGCAAAACTTATAGAGCTTGAATCACTTACCGCATCTCAAGCGGAATTTCTTAGTGAGCAAGTCAAAAAGGGAAAAAACATTCTGGTTTCGGGCGCCACTCAAGCTGGTAAAACTACTCTTTTGTGTGCTCTGTTGAACGAGGTGAGTGATTCGGAAAGAGTTGTTTCCGTCGAGGAAACTTTCGAGATTAGATTTCAGGGTCTTGATTGGGTTGCGATGCAGACTAGGCAGCCTAATCTCGAGGGTGTTGGTGAGATTTCTCTTCGAAGACTTGTCAAAGAAGCTCTTCGAATGCGGCCAGGTCGGATAGTAGTTGGGGAGGTCAGGCAGGCCGAAAGCTTCGATCTATTGATAGCCCTGAATTCGGGATTACCTGGATTATGCACTATTCATTCAAACTCAGCTTCAGACGCAATTTCCAAGCTGTGTACTTTGCCGCTTCTAGCCGGGGCAAATATAACTAGTGAGTTTGTGAATCCAACGGTTGGCTCTTGCATCGACTTAGTGGTTCATTGTCGGATGCTGCCCACAGGAAAACGAGTTGTAGAAGAGATTGCCACCGTTAGCTTCAATAGCAAAGCATCAACAATTGATGTTGTTTCGGTAATCAAATGAAACCACTACGTCTGTCACTCGAGGCTGCTGGCTGGTCCAGGTACTCTCCGATTCAGTTTGTAGTTTTCGGGATTGCAGCTTCGATTCTGCTGGCTAGTTGGATTCAGTTGAGCTTTGAGGTGCTGGGACTCACCATTTTTAGCATTCTTGCAACCTTTGGGCTGAGCATCGAGGCCCTGCGGTTTAGAGCTAAACAAAGAAGCGATCAGCTGGCACGGCTATGGCCAGAGATCTTGGATTGCCTTCAATCAGCGGCAAGCAGTGGCTTTGGAATCGTTGACTCTCTGGAGCAAGTGGCCAGAAGTGGGCCTTCAAGAATTCAGCCAATTTTTCAGGAACTGATTGACCGCATAGATTCCGGTGCTGGGCTGGAGAAATCCTTGGACTGGTTGAAATCACAATTTGGGCAGCTACAGGCAGATCGCCTGGTTGAACTTCTAAGAATTGTGCATCGCTCTGGGGGAGTTGGCTATTTGGATTCCCTGCGAGAGCAAGCCTTGAGAACAAGATCTGAAATTGCTCTCTGGGCAGAACTTGAATCCAAACAGGGCTGGGTGACAGGCACCGCAAAACTCGCAATCGTCGCTCCTTGGATAATCGTTGCAACCCTTTCATCCAGATCGGAAAACGTTGCAGTTTATAACACCACTGAAGGAACCGGAGTCTTGGTTGCAGGGCTTTTAGTTTCTTTAGTCGCCTATCGACTGGTTGGCCTGCTGGGCTCACTTTCCAAACCTAGCCGGGTGCTTACAAATTGAATATTGATTTTTTGCTCGCTGTCAGTTTTGGCTTCGGTGTTGCAAGTTTTGCTACCTTGGCACTTCAAAGTTCAAATAACGCACTTTCGTTTCGAGTTAGTGCTCCGGCCACTGCTTCGCAACGGGCGAGCGGGAGTTTTATTGGTTCGGTGAAATTGCTAATCAGCCAATTTCGATCTGATACATCAGCGAAGTTAGAGCGTGCGTTGTTTGAGCTTCCTGAGCTAATTGACCTGATTACAGTTAGCCTTCGGGCTGGCGATGGTGTCTATCGGAGTTTCGCCACAGTGATTCCTCGGTGCGATGGTGAGATTGCTCGAGAAATTTCTAAAGCCCTAAAAGCAGTTGATTATGGCGCAGCATTTGGTTCAGAAATTAAGCGCGTGGCGGAAGTCTTGCCGCACCCGCAAGTAGCCGAGTTTGTAGCAAAAGTATCTACCTCACTCGAGCGCGGCACGCCCCTAGCTCAAATGCTTTCTGAACAAGGCATGAGCGTTAGGGATGAAATTAAAGCTCGATTATTGAGGCAAGCGGGTAGAAATGAAACCCGCATGCTCATTCCCTTAATTTTTATTATCTTGCCGGTGACTGTGTTGTTTGCCATCTACCCAAGCCTTGAGCTATTGAACTTCGGATTCATCTAATAAGAAGGAGAAAAATGAAAAACAAACTGTTTCACGACGAAACCGGCGATGTTCCTGGCTGGGTGCTGATCACCTTGATGACGGCTGGGCTAGTTGTGGTGATGTGGTCCTTTGCAGGTCCCGCCCTGCAAGGGGTCTTTCAGCAGGCGATGAACCGTGTGGTCAGCTTCTAGGCAGGATGGATCTGCAGTCACTGATTTTGTCCTAGTCGCATTTCCAATGCTGGCAATCTTTGTGGCAACTGTTTCCATCACTCTTGGTTCATATGCGCGCCTGGTCTTACTTGACTCGACCATTGAAGGCGCTAGGTTCGCCGCTTTAGCAGATCAGGACATTGCCTCGGGAATAGCAAAGACTAAGCAATTAGTAGCAAGTGCTCTTGGACCTGGCTTAAACGTCAATGTTGCAGGAAGCGTGTCTCGGTTCGGAACAGTTGAGTCAGTGAGATTTGTTTCTACGTTGGGGATCAATCTAATTCCCTTCAGCAACTTTCTCAGCGCATCTTCGGTGGCAACACTTGAGAACGAGTACTAACCCAGCCTCCGAGCAGGGCTCGGCAATAGTGGATCTGATTGGCTTCGGAGTTTTACTGCAGATACCAATTTTGATGTTCGCTACTTTTTCCGTTTCACTTCAGCAGCAAAGCTTCGCAGTGGAGGCCATTGCAAGGCACGCATTGCGAGCCCACTCCCTATGGCCCGTAAACGAAAGCACTCAAGAAGTTGTTGTAGCTACCGCTAAAGACTTTTTTCTCTCACCAGATCGAGTCAGCTGGAATCTTTCATGCACGCCAAATCCCAATTGCCTGGAACCAAACACCACAGCTCAAATCGAAGTTAGGTATGGGCAGTTGGTTGCCTACGCAAGTGCGCGATTGTGATTCCAGCGAGTGCGGCTCACTGGCACCTTTAGGCATAGGGTTGGCCACGCTGTCGCTAACACTAGTTTTGGCGATACTTGCCTCCGGAAGTCTTTACCTAACAGAGCGAAGGCTCACTACAGTTGCCGAATCAACTGCAATCTCGGTACTTATAGATGCCAAGGGGAATCTTGCTCAACCGCTGGCCCCGATGGCTTCCAGGTGGCTTGGAACACAGCCGCTTCGAGGACTGCATGAAGTTGAGCTTGTGGAAGTGTCTTCGATTGACCAACGAAGCGTTCGAGTTAGGTTGTGCAGTCGTTCAAGGCCAATTTTTGAAAACTACATGTTTTCTGAGATTGGTAGGGTCTGTTCGGAAGCCTTGGCTCGTCGAGGTAAGTAGCGGTGGGCCATTGCAGCCCCAACGATCCCGGCACCGGTAAGTGTGAACATCGCAGTTGCCAATCCAAACACTGCCGTGACCAGCGAAATCAGTATTGGTGTAGCGGCGACTCCGGTATCAACTAGAAGACGATATGAGGCCAGGAATTCATTTCTTTCGCCCTTTGGCGCTAGATCAGAACCGATGACCAAAATGATTCCACTTCCCACGCCGTTGGCAAGTGACATAACAAGAGCCACCGCAAGGAATGTTGTCGCATCACTTGCGAGAGTTAGTAGTGAAAAGGTAAAGGAAAGTCCAAGCAACGTTGGCAGAGCTGACCATCTTCGGCCAAAGCGATCCATTATTTGTCCCGAGGTGTATGACAGAGCAAGATCTAGTGCTCCGGCAATACCCATGTATAGCGCGGTAGCTGCTGGAGATAATCCGATCTGTAGAGCCCAAAGTGGGAGCCCAACAATCCGAGCTGTTCTAAGGCCGCCCATAATCGCAGATACAACACCCAGTGTGGCCAGTTTTTTGGATTCTCTTTTTGCGACCTTCCAGGTTACTCCTCGTTTAGTTCCGGGGGTGTTTGGCATTAGATCTGGCTTTACGAAAATTAGCACTAAGGCAGCCAGGGCACAAAATATAACAGCGTTCCAGTACACCGCTTTTACGTCAAAAAGAGTAATAAGTAGTGCACCAATCATCGGCCCAAAAAAGTGTCCTGCTCGGAACACTCCTCCAAGAATCGAAAGTGATCGTGCTCGATGCGAGTAGGGAACGGCTTCCGTAAGAAATGAATGTCTAGCTAAGGCAAACACCGAAACGCTGGCACCGAGTAAGAACATCCCCAAACCCAGCATCCACAAGCTCGTTGAAAGTAAAGAGACAAATACCCCAACGCTTCCAACGGCTGCCGCCGAGAGCATTGCCTTACGTTCCCCGATGGAGTTGATCAGTCTTGCTGCGGGAATGTCCGCTACCAGTGTGCCCACCATAACTAGTCCTGTGATGATTCCGGCGGTTGGAAGGTTCGCTCCAAGGGCCTGAGCACTGGCAGGAATGATTGGAAGAAGGCTACCTTCGCCAATGCCAAACAACAGCGAAGGGGTGAATACTGGAAAGTTCAAGCTCGATATCTTGAAGTCCTTAGTGTTTGCGGGCACCAGACAATTATGCTCCTGACTTAGACTTGTGAAATCATGTCGGAACTAGATCTAGCCACTGAAATTAAGTCACTTCGGCAACTGTTTGCAACCATCAAAGAAGTCATAAACCCCGTTGCCTTGCAGTTGGAAGTGAATTCGCTGCGAGAGCAGGCTTCAGCTGGCAACCTCTGGGATGATCCAGATCGCGCCTCAAAGATCACATCTTCTTTGTCCAGATCGCAGGACAAACTCGACATGATTGTTTCGGTTGATGCGCGAGTCAATGACCTAGAGGTCTTGATTGAAATGGCTAACGACGCCTCTGATACTCAGACCAAGACAGAAGCAAAAAAGGAAATGGCTGATCTACAAAAGTTAGTTGGAGAACTAGAGATTCAGACCCTGCTAAGTGGAGAATACGACTCCCGCTCAGCGGTAGTGACTATTCGAAGCGGTGCCGGAGGAGATGACGCAACCGACTTTGCCGAAATGCTTATGCGGATGTACATGCGCTACTGCGAACAAAAAAAGTATCCAGTACAAGTCCTCGACATCTCCCACGCTGAAGGTGCCGGAATCAAATCTGCCACCTTTGAAATTGATGCTCCTTATGCCTATGGCTCGTTATCTGTTGAAGCGGGAACTCATCGCCTAGTTCGCATGAGCCCTTTCAATGCTGCGGGAAAGCGCCAAACTTCTTTCGCGGCTGTTGAGATTGTCCCGTTGGTTGAACAGACCGAAGCAATTGAGATTCCTGATGCCGACATTCGAGTTGATGTTTTTCGCTCTTCGGGGCCTGGGGGACAGTCGGTGAACACTACTGACTCTGCAGTGCGCATTACCCACCTTCCGACTGGAACTGTAGTTAGCTGCCAGAACGAAAAGAGCCAGATTCAGAACAAGCAGGCCGCTATGAGAGTTTTGCAATCACGTCTTTTGGAAGTGCGGAGGCGAGAAGAAGAAGCCACCAAAAAGCAATTAGCTGGAGATGTAAAAGCATCCTGGGGGGAGCAGATGCGAAGCTACGTACTTGCTCCTTATCAAATGGTGAAAGATCTCAGAACTGATTACGAAGAGAACAACCCACAGTCGGTATTTGATGGAGGACTCGACGGATTTATAGCAGCGGGAATCCGTTGGAGAATGCGCTCTCCCGCTTAGGCTGGAGACACAATGATTAGCCTTCAAAATGTCACCAAAAAATACAAGGGCACCCCAAGACCTGCGCTTGACCAGGTCAGCCTGGAAATTGAAAAAGGCGACTTCGTATTTCTAGTTGGTGCCTCCGGCTCCGGTAAATCCAGTCTCATGAGACTGATGCTTCGCGAAGATATTCCAAACTCCGGATCAGTTCATGTTCTTGGAGAAAACCTCGTTGGTCTTCCTGCAAGACGAGTTCCCTTCTTTCGTCGCAAGCTCGGAGTGGTGTTTCAGGACTTTAGACTTCTTCCAAACAAAACCGTCGCCCAGAACGTCGCATTTAGTCTTGAAGTAATTGGAAAATCGCAAGGCTTCATCCAAGAAGCAGTCCCGGATGTATTGGGGTTGGTTGGGTTGGCCGAAAAAGCAGACCGGCTTCCAAGTGAACTTTCCGGTGGCGAGCAGCAGCGTGTTGCTCTGGCAAGAGCAATTGTAAACAAACCAGCTATTTTGCTCGCGGACGAGCCAACAGGAAACTTGGACCCAACCACCAGCGAGGGAATCATGGCGCTGCTTCACTCAATCAACTTGGCCGGGACAACAGTTGTAATGGCAACCCACGATCGTTCGATTGTAGACAAGATGCAACGTCGTGTTGTTGAGCTAAGTCAGGGTCAAATCATTCGAGATCAAGCAAGTGGCGGCTACGGAGTGCGGTCTTAGTCATGCGTTTTGGATTTATGTTCTCTGAGGTTGCCCAAGGCCTGCGAAGAAACATCGCTATGGTCATCAGCATTATTTTGGTGACTTTTATTTCCCTGACTTTTGTTGGCACTGCTTCACTGCTACAGCTACAAATTGGCCAGATGAAAAACTACTGGTACGACAAAGCACAGGTTGCAATTTACCTCTGCACTGATGTCTCTCCGGAGGCAACTTGCCCCAGGGGAGAAGCTTCTGAAGATGTAAAGACAGAGGTCCAGGAAAGACTTGATTCACCGACGCTGACGCCGTTTATTGAAGAGTATTACTTCGAAGATCACGATCAGGCTTACGCCAATTTTCAAGAGCAATTTTCTGGAAATGCTGTAGCCCAGTACGTTCGGGCTGAGCAATTGAATGAGACTTATTGGGTGAATCTATTTGACCCGAACCAGTCACAGATCATCACTGAGAGTTTTACAGGCCTTGCTGGAGTCGAAGAGGTTAGGGATCAGCGCAGCTATCTTGATCAGATTTTCAACATCCTGAACATTGCTTCGCTTGCTGCGATAACTATTGCATCGCTCATGCTAGTTTCGAGCGTTCTTTTGATCTCAACGACAATTCGGCTTTCGGCTTTTTCAAGAAGGAGAGAGCTGGGAATCATGCGGCTGGTGGGAGCGAGCAATTTCTCGATTCAGCTGCCATTTATTCTCGAGGGAGTTGTCGCCGCATTTCTTGGAAGCGTGCTGGCGGCTGGAGCGGTTTTGGGCCTAGTTGCGTTCTTTGTGCAGGGGTTCCTGGCCGAAAGGCTTCCTTTTACTAGCTTTGTGAGCATCAGCGATGGCATGCTTGTAGTTCCGTTATTAATCGCAGCCGGCGTTGTGTTGGCTGCGGTGGCTTCGGGTCTTGCGATCCGTCGCTACTTAAAAATCTAGGAGTCGATCGTGCCGAGAGAGCGTGGCCAGCAGGTTGTGGCCACCAATCGTAAAGCCCGTCACGACTATCACATCGAAGATGTCTTTGAAGCAGGCATTGTTCTAACCGGAACAGAAGTGAAGTCGTTGCGGGCCGGTCGCGCATCCCTGGTGGATGGATATGCCACCGTCGAGCGGGGCGAAGCATGGCTCGAGAATGTTCACATCCCCGAGTACTCTCAGGGCAACTGGACAAATCACTCAACCAGACGTCGAAGAAAACTTCTATTGAACCGCGTAGAGATAGACAAGTTGACTGGAAAAATCAAGGAGTCTGGATTTACGCTCGTTCCAATTTCGATTTACTTCAAAGATGGCAAAGCAAAGGTTGAAATAGCTCTGGCCAAGGGTAAGAAGGATTACGACAAGAGGCATGCCTTGAAGGAGCAACAGGATAAGCGCGAAGCAGCCAGGGCTGTGTCTACCAAGGGCAAGGAATGGTAGTTCTTCCCTTTGTCTAGTCTTCGGGTTAGACTGAGAGGCTGTTGAAAGACAGTTTGATAACTAAACATGGGGATGATCGGTTTCGACGGTACTTGCCGAAACTGAATGAAGCGGGTCGAGAATGCAGAGTTATCTCGTTAACGTCCTCTGCAAACTATAGGTGCCAAATCAAACCGCACCGACTTCGCCCTAGCTGCATAAGCTAGCCTCGAGGTCCGTCAGCCTAAATCTGATTTCGTTTTAGGTCCTGGCGTCATTTAGAAATCTTGCTGGGTAGCTACGCCTTAGGGCTACTTGGGACTTTTACTCAGGCTGGGCTCGTCGGTTAGGTCGCTTCAAGCTTTGACCGGAGTCGAGTAAAACAGCATTGAAGATACACCCGTAGAAGAGTCAGAATCCAAATATCGGACGGGGGTTCAATTCCCCCCATCTCCACCATGTTCAATAAAGCCCAGGGATTTCCTTGGGCTTTATTGCATTGCTAAAGGCAATGAACC
>CAMAXJ010000034.1 GCA_945862155.1 Rhodoluna limnophila | reverse complement strand
GCTGAAACTTTTGCAATCTTGAATATTGCTCAAGCTGGCGACCATATAGTTTCATCATCAAACGTTTACGGTGGAACCTACAACCTATTCAAGTACACACTTCCAAAACTTGGAATCACAACTACTTTTGTAGAGAACCAGGATGACCTGAAGGAGTGGGCTGCGGCAGTTAGGCCAAACACCAAGGCTTTCTTTGCCGAAACCATTAGCAACCCAAAGGTTTCGATTTTGGACATTGAAGGTGTAGCGGATGTTGCACACAAGAACGGCGTACCACTTATGGTGGACAACACCGTTGCAACTCCATACCTAATTCGTCCACTCGAGCACGGAGCAGACATTGTGCTGCACTCTGCTACCAAGTTTCTAGGCGGTCACGGGACCATTGTGGCCGGTGCGATTGTTGACGGAGGAAAATTTGAATGGAGTAAGTCTGATAAATTCCCAGGACTTACAACACCTGACCCTTCTTACCACGGCGTAAACTACAGCGCTGCTCTAGGAGATTCGATTGCATTCATCATCAAGGCGCGCGTGCAGTTACTTCGCGACCTTGGTGCAGCAATCGCCCCTGCAAGTGCTTGGCAACTCATTCAAGGAATCGAGACTCTGAGCCTTCGAATTGAGCGACACGTGGAGAACGCAGAAAAGATCGCTAACTTCCTTGAGAAGCACAAGCAGGTCGTATCTGTGAACTACGCGGGACTCAAGAGTTCACCTTGGCACAACGCAGCAAAGAAGTACGCTCCGAAGGGCGCTGGTGCAATCGTTTCGTTCGAGATCAAGGGCGGCGTAAGCTCAGGATCAAAGTTCGTAGACTCACTAAATCTCTTTAGTCACGTAGCCAACATTGGTGATGTGCGATCACTAGTGATCCACCCGGCATCAACCACTCACTCTCAACTGACTCCTGAACAGCAACTAACAGCCGGTGTGACTCCTGGACTTGTTCGTCTTTCTGTTGGGCTTGAGTCTGCGGATGACTTGATCGCCGATTTGGAGACAGCTTTCGCGGCAGCGAATTAGTCACGTCCGAGTTCGTCACTCAAGCAGCAGGGCCGCCAATTTATTGGTGGTCCTGTTGCACGTGATGCTTTCGGGCAATAAGGCTTAGTAGCCACTCCTTAGCAAAGCTGGCAGGCCAATCAAAGTGGCTGCAATCCAAACACTTTTGGGGCGATAAGCAATTCGCCAGAGCCCTCCGTGAATAGCCGAAAAGCGCTGAAGCTCTGTAGTGGTGTCCTTATTTGAGTAAGCATTTGGATCCATCACGTCACGAACTAAGCAAGCAGCTGAAGCTGATTTGGCAAGAGCAACCTCGAATGGCTTAACTCCAAACAATGGAGCTCCTTGGTAGCTCGCGCGAAGAATCTTGTGTCTTAGAACAGAATTTGTCTTAGCGGGCGGAGAGACCTGATACGAAACACGGAAGCCTGCGTAGTGAGCAAGGTAAGCACGCCAACGTTGAGTGCGCTTCGAGAACGAATAGCTTGGCCCCTGCTGCTGAACTGAGGCATCGATCAGCATTAGCTTTTCACCAGATTCGGAGTCAAAGAATTTTGGCTTTGCCGCTCTTGCTGCATTGATGATTCCAAGAAAACTATCTCTAATCACATGTAGCGAAGAGCGTTTTGAAAAACGACTCTGCTGGTCATGCCCGATTGAAGCGGGTCCCGCAGTTGAATCCGTCGGGGTTGCCAGCCAGCTAAGGACGAGTTTGTCCTTAGTAAAATTCTTCATCGCCAAATCAGCAAGTGTTTCTTGAACTGCCTGAACCCGAACGTGATTTACTTTCGGCGTGTAAGCGTAAAGCCCAAGTATGAACTTGGAAGTTGCCTTGTTGGAAAGCTGTCTCATCCAACTCGCAATTTCGGGGTAGTGCTCGAGCATATCCAGTCCTGCAACCTGGGCTAATTCTTGATCAGATAGATTCTCCAGCGGAACACGCTTGTCTTGGCGAAACACCGGCACCAGCATCTCTCCAGCGGAAGCTCGAGCCATAGCAATCATTCGCTCCCAGGTCTTTGGGTTATTTCTGGCAACTACCGCGACCTGGCCGCCCCATTTCAGCCAGTGCTCGGTTGGCGCAAATTCAGCGGCACCGGCAACGGCAAAGAGCAAGTTGCCATCAAGTGAAAGATTTGGGTTCTGATCTAAAAACCTAAAGGTCTCAATCAGCCCAGGCTCCGCCCAACCATTGGAATCCCACTCCGCTGCAAGAGTGGCCAGCGGGCCTGAATGGCCTGCTACGGCAATGGACTTTTTGCTTCCTGATCCCCTAATGACAACGGTTTCTACAAGATCTGAATCGAAGCCCTTGGCAACTGCAGCTGATAACTTCTCACCCGAGCTGGTGTGTAGGTGAGTGTGAAACTCATTCAAACCGGCAGTTGCCATTTTGGCCAGCTGAGCTGGTGAGCGACCTTCTTCAATTGCTAGCTCTGCGAATAGCCGGATGTACCACTTGCGCCAGTCGGGTGCTCCGGAGATGTTTTGGTAAAGCTCTAGGTTGTCCTTGGCAGCTGCTGCCAGGGTGCGGCGGGCAAACTCAGTTGAGCGCACATCGGCACCGGTTGCAGGATCTAGAAATCTTATGGACACCGCTAAAGCCTATTAGCTTTTGGGGAATCGATGAAGCTTCGCTAGGGTTGTAGACCTTAAGGAGAAATACATGTCAGATCTAAAATCAAAGAACATCCTGGTTCTGGGAGCCTCAGGTGTTTTGGGCTCAACCCTAGCGACCAAACTTGCTGCCCAGGGTGCTACCGTGATGGCCACCTCATCATCTCTAGAGTCAGCCGAGAGAGTTCCACAAGCTGGAAACCCAAGGCTGCTGGTTGATCTAACAAACCCAGAATCAATTCGAGTGCTCATTGACTACCTAATTGAATCTGAAGCAAAAATCGATGGAATAGTAAATGCAACCGGTGTGGTTGCATTTGGAAACTTTACAGATCTCACCTCTGAAGTTCTTACAAAACTATTTGCTGTAAACACCACTGGACCGATTCGCCTAATCCAAGGATTACTTCCAGCCCTGAAGCTCTCCTCAACTTCCGGCAATGCTCCTTTTATTGTGAACATTTCTGGAGTGGTCGCCGAATCCCCTATGGCAGGGCTTGCTGCTTACTCATCCAGCAAAGCGGCGCTTTACGCATTTGGTCAGGCAATTTCTCGCGAACTAAGAAAAGATGGCATTCGAGTAATCGATGCCAGACCTGGTCACACCGAAACCGGCCTTGCCGGCCGAGCAATTGGCGGTGTAGCGCCTGCATTCCCGCAAGGAATGAGCGCTGACCAAGTAGCCGATCGAATCGTGAAAGCAATTGTTGAGGACGAGAAAGACCTTCCCTCAACCGCCTTCTAGGCCCTAAGGCGCACCGTCAAGCTTGTTAGTAAACTTTGACAAGTGAGCTCAATCAAGAAAGTTTCGGCCAAGTTATTTGATGGTCGCGACATTCACTATTTCGATGACGCCGGATCTACGCATCCGAATACAAGAAAACCCGACCTTCGAGACCCAGCCGAACGTCCACAACTTGCAGAGCTTAGACAAGATCCACTAAACGGCGAATGGATTGCAGTTGCAGCTCACCGTCACACCAGAGCCTTTTTGCCTCCAAGCAATCAATGTCCTCTCTGCCCAACAACTGCAGATAACTTGAGCGAGATTCCCGACAACTTCGATGTAGCAGTTTTCGAAAACAAGAACCCTGCATTCGGTGACTTGCCTGTTGGAGTTTCGGTTCCGAATCTTTCGACTAGCAGCAAGATTGCTTTGGGTGAAACAAGGCCTGCAGTTGGAAGATGCGAAGTTGTTGTATTTAGCCCAGAACACGAAGGCTCACTCGGGCAGATGCCAGTAGCCCGAGTACTCACTGTTCTTGAGGCTCTTGCGGATAGAACCGATGAGCTTCAGCGTTTGCCAGGAGTCAAGCAGGTTTTCCCATTTGAAAACCGTGGACAAGAAATTGGTGTGACACTTCATCACCCACACGGTCAGATCTACTCTTACCCCTACGTGACACCGAGAACTCAGAAACTTCTTCAGATGGCTTCAAGTAATCCAAGTTTGTTTGATGAGATTGTTTCCTTTGAGAAAAACTCGGAGAGAGTTCTCATCGAGACCGATTCATTTTTGGCCTATGTTCCCTTTGCTGCTAGGTGGCCGATGGAAGCCCACCTTCTTCCAAAACGTCACGTTGCTAATCACACAGAACTTAGCTTTGATGAAAGAACGGAACTCGCGAGCGTGTATTCGAGTCTGCTTCAAGCCTTCGAGACTGTTTACGAAACTCCGTCGCCGTACATCGCAGCTTGGCACCAGGCACCACTTACCGAAGGGGCTAAGAACCTAAGGCTCCAGCTTCAGATAACCTCTCCAAGAAGGGCCGCCGACAAGCTCAAGTACCTTGCGGGATCAGAATCTGCCATGGGAGCATTCATCGCAGATATCCCTGCTGAAACAATCGCAGCGCAGCTCAGGCAAGCGCTTTCTTGACCAAAGCCTTAGAGGCCTTCGAATCCCAAGGCCTAAAGGCTCGCTACTACCTCTATACCGCTATCGATCATCCGATCAATTGCAGCTTCGGTGGCAACTTCTGAAACTCCAGCGGTCAACGAACTAATTACTCTTACCTTTAGTCCGTGACTTTTTGAGTCCAGGGCCGAAGCTAGAACACAGTGGTCGGTCGCAATCCCTACAACGTCAACCTCGTCAATTTGGTGGGCGTTCAATAGATCATCAAATGTTTGGCCGCTTTTTGTAATTCCCTCATAAATCGAGTATCCGTTTTGACCCTGGCCCTTGAAGATGTGCTCGCCTACTAGTTCAGTGTTGAGATTTGGATGGTACGCAGCTCCCTCAGTGTCGGCAACGCAGTGCACCGGCCAATTGGTTTTGTAGTTCGGCTCTGCGCCAGAGTCCGCAAAGTGACCAGAGTTGTTATTGTCGGCGTCGTGCCAATCCCTGGATGCCACAACCAAGTCATAGCGAGAGCTTTCTAGAAACTTACCTATCTTTCCCGCCACTGCGGCTCCACCGGCTACGGCTAATGCGCCGCCCTCACAAAAGTCGTTTTGGACATCGATAACCAGTAGCGCCCGTGGCATGTTTTGGTCCTACTCGTTTGATAGGTCGTCGCCACAGCGGTAGAAAGCTGTAGCGAGTGTGTCAATGGCAGTTCGAACATCGCTGCCAGTATCACCGAGTGCGTAAATGGCAAATGTTAGGACTGTTCCATCTTTGGCGTTGATGATTCCATTTAGGGTGTGAACATCAATGATGTATCCATTCTTGGCCAAAATTTCTCCGGCGGCATCCGCGATGTCTCCTTTGAATCGACTGCCAAGAGTTCCAGATTCGCCAGCGATTGAAAGTGAACGCTTGATCTGACCGAAGTCAGCAAACTCTGAATTCACAAGTCTCATCAATTCCGCCATAAACTTTGGGCTCACCATGTTGAGCTGCGACAAACCAGAAGCGTCCCTGATTCTTACACCCGTGAAATCAAGACCTGTTGTTCCAAGGGCTCGCTTAAAGGCTGGGTCAAATGACTCGAACGAACCATCAAAGCCGAGATCGACTGAGACCAACTTGGCCATCATCTCGGACTGGATGTTTTCGGACCTTTGAAGAATGTAGGTTATCCAGCGGCTCATCGGCTGGGACTGTACTGAACCAATCTCGATAAAGCCGGCAGGGGTTTCGCTTTCAACCAGGATTGCGGTCTTAGCAAAATCGCCAAGTTCTTTCTTGAATGCCTCTCCTGCACTAAGAACTGGCCTGCCAGTTCGGGCTGAAGTGAACTGAGCAGGATTGATTCGATCGCCATCAACTTGCAAAGCGGTGACTTCTGAAATCCAGCCATCGGTCTGATCCTCGCGAAGCCAAGAGCTTTCCCAAGCTGATCCGGCAAACAATGTTGAGTCAAGAATGATCTCGTCAATTTGGTTGACGCCATTTCTCTCAGCCCAGACCCTAACCTGGGTCGCTAACGTTGCAAGCTTTGGTGCGTCTTTGTAAATCGACTGTGAGCCAACTGGAGTTTTCGAAAGTGTCACATCTCCCCCGCCAACCAGTGAAATAACACTCTTTGCTTGCGGGTCAGCCATCACCTTGGTGGTGGCTCGGTAGTTTGGGCCTACGGTCATAAGTGCAGCTGCTGCGGTAAGGGTCTTCATTACCGATGCGGTAGCCGCTGGCTTAGTTGAATCGCGGTCGTATAAGACCTCACCGGTTTCGGCGTTTAGAACAACTGCCTGCAAAGTGCCTAGCTGAGAGTTCGAAGCCTGCTTTGCCACTGAACATGTACGAGCGGTGGTTGCTGTTGGAGAAGCTGAGGGACTGGCCGATTCGGAAGCAGTAGGCGAATCGGTTGGAGTTAAACCAATGTTTGAGCCGCCGCCTGTTACCGCGAAGCCACCGATGATAAGTGTCAGAACTAAAAGCCCTGAGCCGGACCCAATTAGAACTTCTCGAAGGTAAGGAAACTTGTCTGCTAACTTTGCCAACTGGCTAAACTCCTGAATACTCGATACCGGTTCGCTGCATAATCTGATCCATAAGTTCCATAATTTCTATGGATTCATCATGGTTCATGACTTGGGACTGCCGTAGTCCTGATCGAGTGCAACTTTCGACCTATTGGGCTTATCTGTTAAAGCCCAGTAGTTCAATATTACCTTCGAACCTGAGGATTCTCTGATCATGGCATTGTTGAGGGCCTTTGTTTGCTAGCTCTTACAGACCATGTAATTCCAAAGCTTAGACTTGGCGCATGCGCCTAAAAACCTCCCTCGCCCTAGCCTTGATTGCAACGGTCATGTTCGCGTTTCCCGCAAAGGGCCACGACCTATTGATTGATATAGAGCCCGCCTCGCAAGCGGTTCTCACCGAGGGAAGCTTCGAGGCGAAACTTACCTTTAACAACCCCTTACTTGTAGTCGATGGCGAAACCAACGCAGAACTGTCAACCAAGCTTTCTGGTTCGGGTGATTGGGTAAGTCACGAGATAGTGGTTATGGACTCAGTTTTAACTGCGCAAATCAATTTGAGCGAAGCTGGAGATTACGAGCTGCGCTGGAAAGTGGTTTCTTCAGATGGTCACCCGATCACCGGTGAATCAGCTTTTACCTTGGAGCTTGGCTCTTCGCAGCCGCAGGACACGGAATCACCAATACTGATTGCCCCGGCTCCGATCCAAGAACAAGGCTCGGGTGATTCGATGGTTGGTTTTTACATCGGGCTTGCAATGGTGATACTCGGAGTTATCTTTGCGCCCATTGGCCTGATGATTAGAAGACGAGCTAGGAAGTCCTAGGCCTAACTAGGGCATCTATGTTTCCTAGAAGCTCATCAAATTCAGCTGCAGTCATAAGCTTTAGCTCCAACACAACCTCACGCACACTAGTTCCGTCGGCTAATGCCTTCTGAGCAACAATGGTGGCGTTCTCATAGCCAAGTAATGGCGAAATAACTGTCACCAGTCCGATGGATTGTTCAACGCTCTTGCGGAGTTTTTCAACATTGGCAGTGATACCAGATACGCAGGCATCAGCAAGAACGTAGCAACCCTGGCGAAGCTGAGTGATGCTCATCATTAGCGCGCGGCACATAATTGGCTCGAAGGCGTTCAACTGCAACTGACCAGCTTCCGCTGCCATGGTTACAGTCACGTCATTGCCAATTACTTCAAAGGCAATTTGATTGACTACTTCGGGGATTACCGGATTTACCTTGCCAGGCATTATCGAAGAACCAGCCTGCCTTGGAGGTAGGTTAATTTCTTCAAGACCTGCTCTTGGACCACTGGAAAGCAATCGAAGATCGTTTGAAGTTTTTGAAAGCTTCACCGCAATGCGCTTTAGAACACCGGAGACCATCACAAACACTCCGGCGTCTTGAGTTGCCTCAACCATGTCCTCGGCGACCATGAAATCAAACCCCGAGAGCTTGGAAAGAATCAAGCAGGCTTTCTGGGCGTACCCAGCTGGTGCGTTGAGCCCAGTTCCGATTGCAGTTCCACCGAGATTGATTTCTCGAAGCAGTGGGACAGTTTCCTGAAGTCTTTGGATGTCCTCCATTGTCATTCGAGAAAAGGTTGCAAACTCCTGACCAAGTGTCATCGGAACTGCGTCTTGAAGTTGAGTTCGCCCCATCTTGATGACGTCCTTAAACTCATCGGCTTTGCCTTGGAAGGCACCCTTAAGATGGGCCATTGCCTTTAGTAGCTCATTGATTTCGAGAATTAGGGCGAGCTTTAGAGCGGTTGGATAAACGTCGTTGGTCGACTGGGATTTATTCACATCATTCAGCGGGTGAACTATGTCGTAGTCACCTTTTGTTCCGCCCAAGATCTCGATTGCCCGGTTGGCAATAACCTCGTTGGCGTTCATGTTGGTGGATGTACCGGCACCACCCTGAATAGCGTCCACCACAAATTCGCTGTCGAATTTCCCATCGGCAACTTCTTGGCATGCCTTGGAAATAGCATCGTTGATTTCAGCAGATAGTTCGCCCAGCTCAAAGTTTGCTTGGGCGGCTGCCTGCTTGACGATTGCCAAAGCTCTAATCAGCGATCGGTAGTGACCTATGGGTACGCCTGAGATGGGAAAGTTATCTACTGCTCTAGCGGTATGTACACCCCAGTAAGCGTTAATGGGAACTTGATAATCACCGAGCAAATCATGCTCAAGCCTTGTTGATGACATGTGTTAAGTCTGCCACAAAACCTACTGGGTAAGTGACGCTCCACAGCTGTAGAACCTTGTCACTACGCGGTCTATAGCGCCTTGAGCCGTGTAGGTGACCGAAATACCGTTTTCACTATCAGCTCTTGCAAAGACAGCAAACGCAAGACGTGAGCCATCTGATGCATTTACGATTCCACTCAGACCATAAAGACCTGGGATGTATCCGGTTTTTGCAATTACGTTGCCTCTAGCAATGGCCGCTTTTCCTTGGAATCTATATCTCAAAGTTCCAGTTTCTCCAGCGATTGGCATCCACTCCGTCAAAACCCCAAGTCCGTTTTCTGCCGTAGCAACTTTAACCATTAGTTCGGCTAGCAGTTTGGAATGCACCCTGTTCTCATCTGATAATCCAGAAGCATCTCTAATCACTAAAGCTTTGGGCTTTAACCCAAGTTCTCTAAGTGAGAGTTTGATGACTTTGTTTGCTCCCGCAATACTTCCCTCGAGGCCTGCAGTCTTGGCTGCGTGACGAGCAATGAACTCAGCGGCAGTGTTATCAGAGTGGGTGAGCATGTGATCTAGCCAGCTTTGTCTCATATCTTGGGATTGGACTTCGCTAATTACGTACGCATCCGCCGGGGTCTTTCCAACTACTAACTCAGCATTGACTGCGCGCTCCCCCAGTGATGCACGCAGTGCCTCACCTACTGTAATCACCGGGTCTTTGCCTCTGCGGAAACTGTATGAGGAAATCAAGCGATTGGGTTGCACTCGGTCGCCATCTGCCTGAATAGCAGTGATGTTGGAAACATAGCCAAGCGTTCTGTATTTAGCTGGCCAATCTGGATTCCACGCTTCGCCGCTAAAGAAACTATCGTCCAAGATGATTTTTGTTATTGGAACATCGACTGGAAGCTTTTCTAGAGCCTGCTTGGCAAGGTCCACTATCCTTGGCGGTTTCGAGTAAACGCTTGATTCACCCGCAGCTAAACGAGAAAGGGTAAAGTCCCCTCCGCCTTTTAGAACGAGCGTTGAAGGCTCGCTTGGGGTTGCTAGCACTTGAGTTACAGCCCTGTACTCAAGCGGAAGCTTCTGCAGTGCTGCTACTGCGGTCAGAGTCTTGATTACCGATGCCGAAGGGGTTAGCTCTTTACCCAAAACATCCACCAAGACTTCACCGGTATCGACGTTGATTACATAGGCATGAAATTTTCCAAGAGTCTTTTGAGACATCGCCTTGTTGGCAGAACAGGTGGCCGCTTCGGTTGAAGTATCAACAGCCGAATCGTCAGGATTTGCGTAGCTGATTGGGGCAAAGCTTGCACTTAGTGCCACCGCCAAAGCAACAGCTAGTAATGTCTTACCCGTAGTTTTGTGCATTCCCCAAGGTTAATCTAGGGCGCTTGATTCTTGAGCTTCCCACTCAGAGCGATAGGAAATTCTCAGGCAAGAATTAGTAGTACTACCAACCCATGCGGCAGAATTCTTCTACCTGAGAAGTTCTTCCGGAGACGATCATCACATCACCGGTGTGCAATACAGTCTCGGGAAATGATGGAAGGTAGCTTGCACCTTCCTTACGAGTAGCAACAACGGTGACTCCGTGATTGGAGCGGAATTTCATATCCGCCAGTGTTTTACCGTTGAAGCTTTCTGGCACTTCGGTCTTAGCCATTACGAAATCCTCATCCAGCTGAATGTAATCCAATGACTCACCGCTAACCATGTGAGCTACTCGCTTACCCATGTCCATTTCGGGGAAGATAACGTGGTGCACGCCAAGCTGCTGAAGAATTCGTCCATGAGAAACACTTGTAGCTTTGGCCCATACTTCTGGGACTCCTAGCTGAAGCAGAAGTGAGGCGGTAAGAATCGATGCTTCTAGGTCTGACCCAATAGCAACTACTGCGGAGTCATAATCAGGAATACCTAGCTCACGAAGGGCTGCCTCATCGGTCGAGTCTGCCTGCACGACTTGAGTCAAAGCCTCAGCATTGGCCTGAACCAATTTTTCATCAGAGTCGATTCCCAGCACCTCGCGGCCAGTTTTTACTAGCTCTAGTGCCAGGGCGGTTCCAAATCGACCAAGACCAATTACGGCGATTGTTGAAGCGCCGTGCTTTTCTTTACCGATTGTTTT
>CAMAXJ010000033.1 GCA_945862155.1 Rhodoluna limnophila | reverse complement strand
GAGCTGCGTCGTTCCATCAGTGCGAATGCAACCTACGCCGTGGCGAAGAACACGCTACTAAACATCGCAGCTAAGAACGCCGGAGTGACCGCATTTGAGGGTCAACTGGTTGGACCAACTGCAATGGCATTTGTTCACGGAGACACAGTCGCCGTGGCCAAGGCAATGCGTGACTTTGCCAAGGTAAACCCCCTACTGGTAGTCAAGACCGGCATCATGGATGGCGTTGTCTTGTCTCAGGTAGAGGTTAAGAAGCTTGCTGATCTTGAATCCCGCGAAGTTCTATTGGCTCAGGCCGCAGGACTATTCAAGGCTTCAATGTTCAAGGCTGCTTACATGTTCCAGGCTCCGTTGGCCCAGGCCGTCCGCACCGTGGACGCGCTACGTGCCAAGCAAGCCACAAACGCTTAAAGAAAATAAGGAGAAAAACAAATGGCAAAGCTATCATCCGATCAGCTAATCGACGGCTTCAAGGAGCTATCACTAATCGAGCTTTCTGAGTTCGTAAAGAAGTTTGAAGAGGTGTTCGAGGTCACAGCTGCAGCACCAATGGCAATGGCAGCAGCACCAGCCGCCGGTGGCGGCGGCGAAGCAGCTGAAGAGAAGGACTCATTCGACGTCGTTCTTGAATCTGCAGGAGACCAGAAGATCCAGGTCATCAAGGAAGTTCGCGCACTAACCAACCTAGGTCTTGGCGAAGCCAAGGCTCTAGTTGATGGTGCTCCTTCAACAATCCTTGAAGGCGCTAACAAGGACACCGCTGAGAAGGCAAAGGCAGCTCTAGAAGCAGCCGGCGCAAAAGTTGGACTTAAGTAATAACCCACCTCAGTTTCAAAAGCCCCAGCACCGCGCAAGCGAGGTTGGGGCTTTTGGCATTTGCAGTGAAGTAGGCTCGTGATGTTCGCAACCATAAAGAAAAGATAAAAACCTTTGAGCTCAAAGCCGCAGTCAGTCAGCCAGGAGATATCAAAGAAGCAACGCTTGATGTACATCTTTGTACTCGGCTTTTTGTTGATGGTTCAAACTCTGGTGACTGATATGTTCTTGCCAGCTCATCCGCTGATTGCAACCTTTTTTGAAGTACCGGATGCATTTGTGCAGTACTCGCTGTCTGCTGTGACCCTGGGTGCGGCAATTGGATTCTTCGTTGCTGGACCACTTTCGGATTCGCTGGGCCGAAAAAATCCAGTGTTATTGGCTCTTGGAATTTTCACTCTCGCCTCGGCGGCGCTCTATGTTGCCCCCGGTATTGAGGCATTTATGGTGCTTCGTTTTCTGCAAGGGTTGGCAGGAGCGGCAACCGCCGTTATCGCGCAGGCGATCATCAGAGATTTGTTTGTTGGCAACGCGATGCTAAAGATGCTTTCTAGAGCATGGCTAATTTCTGGCATTGCTCCAATTATCAGCCCGATCATCGCAGCAAACCTGATGCTTGTTGCCCCCGACTGGAGAATCATTCCACTGGCACTAACCATCCTTGGTGCCGCAATTTTTGTATTTGCCTCCCGCGCGCTGGTTGAGACCCTGCACAAAGACAACCGTCGAGCTAAGGGCTTTGAGGGAGTCAACAAAAGATTCATAGCGGTGTTCAAAGACCGAGTTCTGGTTGGGCTAGTTCTAATCGGCATGGTTCAGACCGAAGGGCTGTTTTGTTATTTGAACGTCATTCCGTTTTTGTATCAGGACAGCCTTGGACTTACTCCTGTGGAATTCTCCTTTGCGTTTTCGACCACGGCTTTTTGTTGGTTTCTAGGTATTCAAGCTGGAGCAAAGCTCGGACGCACGTTCAAAGCTCACTGGGTGGTCTTCGGAGCCCTGGTATTGGCAGTGCTAGCAGGAGTGTGTTTGTATCTAATCGGCTCAATGGATGTTGGAATCGTAACCGTAGTTCCGATAATGGCCCTGTTCTTGATTTCCTTTGGAATGACAATCACCCCGATTCAAACCATGGCCCTGCAGGGCCATGGTTCCGAAGCTGGAACCGCAGCTTCGGTACTAGGGGTTATGAACTCTGTTACCGCAGCCCTTTCGGCTCCGCTTTATCCACTAATTGGAAGCGCTACAACAACCGGTCTTGGAATTACTGTGGCGGTTACTCACCTTGCGGCAATTGGGGTCTTCTTCTTTGTTGTTAGGCCAAACAGTGTTCCAGCAATGGCCAAAGAGTAGTCGGGTAGTCTAGAAATAACCAAGTTGCCGCATAGGCCCTTAAATGGGGTGGCGACTTTTCTAAGGGATGTGAAAAATCAATGAGGATTTTGCTTATTGGCGCGGGCGGCGTCGGAGACGGTATCGCCAAAGTCGCAGCAGAAAGATCCTTCTTCGAGGTAATGGTCGTTTCCGACTATGACCTTTCAAGAGCCGAAAAATCAATCGAATGGATTAGAAAGCGCCACGGTGACGAGGTCGCAGCTAAGTTCATTCCAGCCAAAATCGATGCATCAAACGCCGCCAACATGGTGGAGATGTGCCGAGAGCACAATATCACTTACGTGATCAACGCAGTTGAGCCCAAGTTTGTGCCAACGGTTTTCTCCGCCGCCTTTACCGCCGGCGTGGGATACGTCGATATGGCAATGTCACTGTCTGAGCCGCACGAGACCGATCCGTTCAACAAGCCCGGTATCAAGCTCGGGGATGCTCAGTACGCACTGAACGAGCAGTGGGAAAAAGCCGGCAAGCTGGCTCTAATTGGAATGGGTGTTGAGCCTGGCATGTCAAACATTTTTGCCAAGTATGCCTACGACGAATTGTTTAGTGAGGTTGACGAAGTCAGCATCAAGGACGGTTCGAACCTGGTGGTAAAAAACGAAGATGGCGAAGAAATCTTCGCTCCTTCATTTTCTATCTGGACAGTTATCGAAGAGTGCCTAAACCCACCGGTGATCTACGAAAAGGACAAGGGTTGGTATACCACCCGACCCTTTAGCGAACCGGAGATCTTTGAATTCCCAGAGGGAATCGGTGCTGTTGAGTGTGTGAACGTTGAGCACGAAGAGATCCCAATGCTTCCAAGAACTATGGATGTTGGAAAAGTGACATTCAAGTATGGACTCGGCTCAGACTTTATTGACGTACTAAAGACCCTTCACCACCTAGGCATTGACGCCACCAAGCCGGTTCGAGTTCGCTCCGCTTCTGGCCCAGTTGATGTTTCACCGCGTGATGTGTTGGTTGCTGTTCTTCCAGACCCAGCCAGCATTGGTCCTCGCATGACCGGTAAGGCTTGTGCGGGAGTACTCATCACCGGTAAAGACAAGGCAGGAAAAGATCGCGCTACGTACATATATCACGTAGCCGATAACGCCGAGACTATGGCTGAATACGACGCGCAGTGTGTTGTTATGCAGACCGCATTCAACCCGGTGATTGCTCTTGAGCTAATCGCCGAAGGTCAATGGTCAGGTGTTGGAGTTCGTGCCCCTGAGCAGTTTGCTCCAAAGCCTTTCCTTGAACTAATGTCAGCTTCAACCGGATATCACCAAAGATGGTTTGCTCAGGAGAGATTGCCGGCTAATCCGTTAGCTCTTCCTTAGAGAAAAGAAAGGCTGCCTTGTCACAGTTTGACGTTGCAGTAATCGGATCCGGCTTCGGCGGATCAATAGCTGCGTTGCGTCTGAGTGAAAAAGGCTACAAAGTCCTAGTCATCGAATCTGGTGCCAGATTCGAAGACAACGACTTTGCCAAAAGCTCCTTTGATCTAAAGAAGTTCCTGTTCTTTCCAAAGCTTGGCCTCAAGGGCATTCAGCGCATTGACCTTCTAAAAAACGTTCTTGTCATGAGCGGTGCCGGTGTTGGCGGGGGATCGCTGGTTTATGCGAACACTCTTTACAGACCCCCACAGAAGTTTTTTTCAACCGGTAGCTGGAAAGACATGGCCAACTGGCAAGCGCTTTTGGAGCCTTACTACGACCAGGCCGAACGCATGCTCGGGGTGGAAGTGAACAAGTTTTTCTCTCCTGCCGACGAGGCTCTAAAAAAAGCCAGTGAAAGCCTGGGCTTTGGCAACACTTTTCAAATGGCCCCACTGGGAATTCACTTCGGTGAAGCGGGTAAGACGGTAGCCGATCCATACTTTGGCGGGGCGGGGCCTAGCAGAACTGGTTGTACTAACTGCGGCGAGTGTATGACCGGTTGTAGGCACGGAGCTAAAAACACGCTTGTGAAAAACTACCTGTACCTTGCAGAAAAAATCGGCACCGAGATTATGCCGCTGACCAAGGTGGTCAACATTCAGCAGGTATCTGGCGGCTACAAGCTGACACTTATTCGAAGCGATCGCTTATTTACAAAAAAGCAGGAGATCACAGTTCCTGAAGTAGTTGTTGCCGCTGGAGCCCTTGGATCTGCAAGACTTTTACACTCGGTTCGCGCCAAGGGGAATCTGCTTGGAATTTCTTCAAAGCTCGGTGAGCTAAGTAGAACCAATAGCGAGTCACTTCTTGGCGTAGTTGCCAGGGGCAAAGAAACTGACTTTACATCTGGGTCTTCGATCACATCTTCTGTCTTCCCAGATGAAGATACCCACATCGAACCAGTTCGATACGGCAAGGGCTCAGGCTTTATGGGGCTTCTTCAGTCCGTTATTGCAAGTGGTCCAAAGGGGCAGTCCCCAAACTTCTTTAGATTGATTTGGGTGACGCTCAAAAACATCCTAAGACTTCCGAATTTTTATAACTTACGCACCTGGCCGGAGCGCACTCTTATATTGCTTGTGATGCAATCTAGAGATAACTCACTTACGACTTTTTGGCGAAGAGGTATTACTTCCAAACAAGGTCACGGCGAGAAAAACCCAGCTTGGGTTCCAATGGGTCACACCGTTGCCAAGGAAATCGCCAAAAACGTTAATGGAACACCGGGTGCAGTAATTGGGGAGCCATTTGGTATTCCACTAACCGCACACTTTCTTGGAGGAGCAGTAATTGCAGAAGATGCCAACCGCGGTGTTGTGGATGGATACCTTCGTGCCTTTGGCCAACCAGGACTGCACATCGTTGATGGCTCTGCGCTTTCTGCAAACCCAGGTGTGAACCCATCGCTTTCAATTGCAGCTCTAGCTGAATGGGCGATGGCTCACTGGCCAAATAAAGGTGAGACGGATAAGAGACCTGCGCTTGGAGAAGCCTTTGAGGTTATTGAGCCGGTTGCACCGGCGCATCCTGCCGTTCCGCTTTCTGCTAGTGGAGCTTTGCGACTGCCGATTAGGCCAATCTAGTTTTTTGTTTCGGCCTGGATTTTCTCGCGATAGCGAGATTCAATTCCCTGACCGATGTATGTGCTGACGATAATCACTATTGCTCCAAGAATTCCAACTAGAGCTAGCGTTTCACCGCCGAACCAAACTGCAATGAACACAGCCCAAATCGGTTCGGTAGCCAATAGCAATGTCGATCTCGAGGCAGAGGTTTGCCTGATCGCCCAAAGCTGAGCCACAAAGGCAAAGACCGAACAAAACAGTGCCAGGAACAATGTTCCTGCCCACTGGGCCGGACCAAAGGTTGCGATGGCATCAAAGGCGCCTTGAATATCAAAAACAAAGAACACCACGGTGGCCGTTAGGCACTGCATCAAGATCATGTTGAAACTCGATGCTTCGCGGTTGCGAGTTAGAACTCCTTGAGCTGTGACGTGAACCGCCCTAACAATAGCTGCCACAAACAACAAAAAGTCTCCAAAGTTTGGCTCCTGAATGCCGTTTCCGGTGACCAGTAAGGCAACGCCAACGATTGCTCCAACCGCTGCTAGGAAGAACGATCTTGGAAGCCAACGCCTGTTCCAGGCTGATTCCATGATTGGGGTGAAGATGATGGTTAGAGAGATCAGCAGTCCTGCGTTGGTGGCCGAAGTTATCTTCAGCCCATAGGTTTCAACGCTCATGATTGAAGACTGAGTCAAGCCAAAGAGTGTTCCAAGCAGCAGATCGGTTTTGGAAAAAGCTCTTCTTCGAATCAGCCAGATGGCAACCATCGCAAGGGTTGCTATGGCAAAGCGAACAGAGAGCATTGCAGGGACACTGGCAAAAGGAGTGATCGCCTTGGCAGAGAGATAGCTTGCTCCCCAAACCGCCGCTACGGCCAAAAGCACCAAGTCGACCTTGGAAGCTCTGATTGCCTTAAGCATTCTGTTTTCCTTTGAAGAGGGAAAGGATGCTTCCTTGAGAAATGGCAGCACCAAGAATCACGATTATTCCACCGACCGGTTCGTACCAGTGCAGCTGCTCGTTCAGAAGCACTACCCCAAGCACCACAGCAATAATCGGTGTGATGTAGGTCACCGATGCAGCGATAGCGCTTCCAACAACATCGAGGACTTTGTAAAACAAGAGGTAGGCAACGCCACTTCCCAAAGCCCCAAGAATCACAATCGAGACGATTGCCATCACTGTGGGGCTCGAGGTTATAAGTGGTCCTGAGAGCAGATAAACGGGAAGCAGGGTAAGGGAGGCAGTTCCAATTTGCCCAAATACCGAGACTTCCGTTGCGTAGCCAAGGGGGGTGATGTTTTTTCTAACGTAGGGAGTGCCTATGCCGTAGCAAAAAATGGCAACCAGGATCGCAACAATAGCTAATGGCTCGTTATCGCCAAAGCCCTGCCAAACCCCCAGAATTACAAGAACTCCAGCCAGTCCTACAAATAGGCCAACAACAACGTGAGCTTTGACTTTTTCACTTCGAAAAGCAATCAGCATCACAATTACCGTCGCTATTGGTGTGACGGCATTGAGAATGCTGGCCAGGGCACTTGAGACATAGGTTTGGGCGTAAGCGATCAAAGTAAAGGGCACCGAGCTCATGAATAGCCCAGCGATAGTCATCTTCTTCCACACCTCAAAACTGGTGGGGAGTTTGGAGCGGTAGATAAGTATTGCAATTAGCATCGCGAGAGCGCCGAAGGTAGTGCGCCAGAATGCAACTCCGATCGGGGTTAGCGCAGTGAGGGCATATTCAATAAACAGAAAAGATGCGCCCCAGATAAGACCGGCAACGGTATACATGGCAACCCATGGCCGCTTTGGCGAAGTATTCAATTTTGCCTTTCAGGAACTGCGTGATCGCCAGAGCTAATTAGATTGGCTTTTTGCTAGAGAATCGAGACTCGACCCAAGTCATTGCTAGCACAAATAAAGCGCAGGCGAAAAACGCGACTAGCTCCGGAAGATAAGAGCTTGAGGCAGGAAGCAAGCCACCTGATTCGGTTTGCCAAGGCCAGAGTGCTCTGACAGATCCAAACATCAACCCCGCCATGACTACAAATGTAGCCTTGCGACGATTTTCAAGTAGCCATTGGAGCAACCCAACAAAGCTGGCAAATCCAACTATTGCTCCGAGCAAGAAGATTCCTAGATAACGAAAGTCGAGAGTGTTTACTGCCAGCAGGACAGGTGTAAACATACCCAGGGCAATCAGCACATTTGAACCAGATACACCAGGAAGAGACAGTGCGCAAATAGCCAAGACGGCGGAAAGGAAGATTAGTAGTTCACTCGGTTCCGCGTCTGTAGATCTAGGAATCGAAGTCAGCGTGATTGCAAAACCGGCAGCAACTGCTGCAATAAGGAAATGCTTTGCCTGCCAGTTTCCACCGGAGAGTTTTATAGGCACAACCAGAGAAGCCAGGATTAGCCCTGCGAAGGCTGCGGAAGTAATTGTTGGATAGGCAATAATCAGCGGGTATACAGCGGCGCTAGAACCAAGAATTGCAATTACCATTCCAATCAGCAGCGGAATTAGTAGTTTCCAATCAATCCCCCGAAATCTCCCCCTAGCCTTTTGCCAATTAGCTTTCGAAAAGGAAAGCAAAAGCAGGAAACCCTTGACGGCCTGAGACGCTGAAAAGACTACCCGTTCGTATATGCCGATGATTAGGGCAACAGTTCCACCGGATATACCTGGCAGAACCTCAGCGACCCCCATGAGCAATCCGCGGAAAACATCGAAAAGAAACTGACCGAATCTTTTTGAGATTGAGGATTTTGAGGGAGAAGAACTCATTTTGATATTGTCCCATCCAGGCATTTGATTAGCGGGAGGTGCCTCTAGCACTTTGAGATCCCAAAATAGCTCCACCGACTATCAATGCCGTCGCCACAAGCAATTGCCAACTAAGTTCACGACCACTAACTACCAAGAGCAACGTTGTTGATAAAAGCGGTGTCAAAAATGCCAACAGACCAATTCTTCTCGGGTCACCAATCTTGAGTGCAGCATCCCAGAAGTAGAAGGCACCACCCAGGGGGCCAAGCCCGAGAACTACAAGCAGCACCCAATCACTCGAAGCAATAACCGCTGGCTCTTCCAAAATGAAGTGGGCAACAAGTGCCAGCACACCCGAGACCAAACCGAACAGCCCGATAGCTGAGGTTGGGAAAGTGCGTAGCTTTGTGGTCAGGAGCGAATACGTGGCCCAGATAACCGCTGCCGCGAAAGCGAACAGGTAGCCGATCTCAAAGCCCAGAGGGCCAGCTCCCTCTCCTGCCGAGGAGATGGCGATGGCGGCTCCAGTGAAGCCCGCGCTAGCGGCAATTATGTTTCTGGCACCAAGCTTCAAAGACCTTGTGAACAGGGGAGTCAGAACCACAATCAGAAGTGGCCAGAGGTAGTTCACCAGATTCGCTTCAACCGCCGGAGCTGTTTGCAAGGCGATGAAAAGCATTAGGTGATAGCCAAATAATCCGTAAACCCCAACACCCAAAGTCTTAGGCGGCACCTTCCAGGCAGAAAGTTTGAATCCAGAAAGTGGAAGTGAGATTAGCGATCCAATAACTAGACCAATACCCGTTAGAAGAAACGGTGGAATCTCGGAAAGTAGGGTTGCGAGGGTTGCGAGTGATGCCCAAAGCACAATTGCGCCTAACGCTAAAAGATCTGCCCTCATGTCCAAAATCCTATTGGAATCACCCTTCGAAAAAAGCTGAAAAGATGAGTAGCGCTTTTGAAAAAAAGCAAGCCGGTTGTGGACTATTAACAAAGAAAGTCGCAAAAAAGAAAAAGTCTTTGTGACAGTTTTTCAAAAAATCCCCCAAACTCGCCAGTATTTTCGCGGATTAGCTTTTATTTCATTCCTAGGAGAGAATGGAAGGACACGAAGGAGTGATACACGTGTCGAAAATTTCGAGCGTAAAACACGATTCAGCCGGTAGACGGCGAGTGCCAACAAGATACACCCCGATAAATGAATCTCGGGTAAAAAAACTAACTGCTGAAGAATGGAAGAAATTCCGTTCACTCACCACAGCTTCAGGTGAACACAACAAGCGAGCTTCAAAGGTGTTGCCGCTTGGAGTCACCTCGAGTTTCCAGCATTGGAATCCATATCCACTATCAATTGCGTCCGCTAAGGGCGCTTACTTCAAAGACGTTGACGGTCGAAAGCTACTTGACCTCTCGATGGGCTTTGGAGCGATGTTGGTCGGACACCTCAACAAGCAAGTTGTCCGGGCCCTGAAAAAGGCCATGCGTTCAACTGGAACCCTATTTGTGACTCCGTCACCGATTGCAACCGAGGCAGCCGAGCGCTTCCAGAAGCGCTTTGATGTCGACATGCTTCGCTTCACCAACTCGGGCACCGAGTCAACGATGTATGCCATCCGAGCAGCTAGAGCCGCCACAGGCAAGAAAGCCATCATCAAGGTCGAAGGTGGCTACCACGGCGGTTATGACCCGCTGCTGGTTTCTGTGAAGGCACCGCTTTCAAAGATTGGTCCAGCAAATGCTCCAAAGCCTTACTACCCACAAGAAGCAGAAGGTGGAGAGGTATTCGTTGTTCCATACAACGACCTCGATTGCCTGGAAGCAATTCTGAAGAAGGACTCAAAGAAAATTGCCTGCTTTATGGTTGAGCCGATCATCGAGAACCTCTCGATCATCTTGCCTGACGAAGGCTACCTTCAAGGAGTTCGTGCGCTCTGCGATAAGTACAAAGTCGCACTTATCTTCGATGAAGTGAAATCAGGACTAACCGCTGGAGTGGCTGGAGCCTCAAAACGCGTTGGGGTAAAGCCAGATCTAATCACTTTGGCCAAAAGCATCGGCGGAGGTCTGCCAGTTGCAGCTTTTGCAGGTAAAAAGGAATACATGCAAACCGTCGTTGACGGACGCATGCCTCACTTTGGTACCTACAACGGCAACCCTCTAGTTATGGCTGCAGTTATTGCAGTTGATGAGATTGCCACCGTTGAAGCATTAGACGCAGCAGAGAAAATCAACAACGACACCCTAGATCAAATGGATGCCATCATAGACGAGTACGCACTTCCGTGCCACACTGTCGGTTTCGGTGTCAAGGGTGCTGTTATTTGGTCGCCACGCCCAGTTCGCAACTACCGCGATTTCAAGACAACAGACTTTGAAGTTGCAGAGCTGAGCTGGCTATGGGGTATCAACCGCGGCATCATAACTCCTCCAGGGCTTGATGAGCAGTGGCTGGTTTCTTTCTCTCACACCCAAAAAGACATGAACAAGATGGTTGAGAGCTTTAGGCAATTGGCTAAGGCACTTAGAAGCTAAAGCAAGTGTTTTAAGAGACCCGCCAGCTTAGCTGGCGGGTTTTGTCTTATCTCTATGGCTGAAAAAATCCTGACTACGATACCCCTAGGCTTTGTATTGACAAATTGGAATAAAGGGAGATCTTATGTCTGCACCTCTTAGGTTCGGAGTAATTGGAGCCGGCCGAATCGGCCAGGTCCACGCTCAGTCCGTTGCCACCACCGAGGGCGCGCAGCTTGTGATGGTGGCTGACGTCTTCATCGAAGGTGCCAAGAAGGCAGCCGATAAATACGGGGCGGTGGCAACAGCCGATCCGATGCAGCTATTTGATAGAAGCAAGGTCGATGCTGTGATTGTGGCATCGCCAACCTCAACACACGTTGATCTTATTGATGCGGCCATTGATGCAGGCATGCCGGTGCTTTGCGAGAAGCCGATTGACCTTGACATCAGCCGAGTAGACAAGCTTCGCGAAAAAGCCGCTGGCGCCAGCATTCCGATTGTTCTAGGTTTCAACAGAAGGTTTGATCCCCACTTTAACTCGGTCCACAAAAGAGTCCAGGCTGGTGAAATCGGTCGCCTAGAGCAGTTGATTCTTATTTCTCGTGACCCAGCACCAGCCTCGAAAGAGTACCTATCGGTTTCGGGTGGGATATTTAGGGACATGACGATTCATGACTTTGATATGGCACGTTTTTTCGTCCCCAAAATCGTCTCGGTGACGGCAACGGGATTCAACCAGTTTTCCAAGGACATCAAGGAAATGGGTGACTACGACGCCACTTCAATTTCCCTTCGCGGAGCCGATGATGAGCTGGTCCTTATAACCAACTCTAGGCACGCCATCTATGGTTTTGACCAGAGAATGGAAGCTTTTGGAG
>CAMAXJ010000032.1 GCA_945862155.1 Rhodoluna limnophila | reverse complement strand
GGGGAGTTAGCTCAGCTGGTTAGAGCAGCGGACTCATAATCCGTCGGTCACGGGTTCAAGTCCCGTACTCCCCACAAATGCCCCCAAGAACCGGGAGATTAATTGGCAAAAAGCCTTCAATCAAGTCTCGTCTCGAGTTGCTATTGATTTCTAAACTCTTTGCTCGCGCGATAGGACTACTAAAGTCCACACACCCAATTCCATCATTTGCTGTAACCAGCTTTACTGTTTTGTTGGCTATTGGGTATGGCATGCCATTTGAGAAATTGGTTCTTGTTGGCTTAGGCATACTCTTTCAGCAGTTCTCCGTTGGCTTATCTAATGATTGGCTCGATTATGAGCGAGACAAGATTGTTGTTCGAGACGATAAGCCAACCGTTCGATTCGAAGTGTCCGCCAGCCTGGTTCGAAATGCCTCGCTTGTTTCAGCGGTTATTGCACTCGTTTTCGCAATGAGTCTTGGTTGGGAAGTTTTGCTGATAATGGTTGCGATGTTGGTAGTTGGCTGGTCATACAACCTTGGACTCAAGTCAAACGCCCTATCCGCGTTGCCATACGCGGTTGGCTTTGGGATAGTTCCAGTATTTGTGACCTTGTCGCTTTCGACTCCGCAGCTACCTCTGTGGTGGGTCATGCTTGCATCGGGTTTGTTGGGCGTTGCTGCCCACTTTGCCAATGCCTTACCTGATCTAATAGATGACCGAGAAACCGGAGTGCGAGCCTTGCCGCATATGCTTGGCCAAAGAGTTTCTGCTCTAGCCATTTCTGGAGCTGCTGCACTCGCTTCACTCCTGGTTGTGACTCAATCGGCGAGCTTGAATCCGACATTAGCTTGGTGGAGCTTTGGTTTGACTATGGGGCTGGTTATAACCGCTAGCGGATTAGCACTTAGGCCCAAACCACCTAGGGTGATATTTCATCTACTAATTGCAGCTGCGTTTGTGAACGTGGCTTTGCTAGTGCTTGGCTAGATTTTTACCAGCCTTGAAAGTGGCTAAGACTTTTATCTCTCTCAGTGCACTTGAGACAATCTCTAATGGGTTTTTATCAAGCAGTATAAAATCACACGGCTGACCCACACTAAGTGGCACTGACTTTTTCCCAGTGAGCTGAAATGACACCGCTGAGCTGTAGCTGGCGAATGCCTCATCGGCTGTAATGGCTTGCTCAATCGTCCATCCACCTTCGGGCTTATCATCAGCAGTTTGCCTTGTGACAGCGGTGGCGATTCCAAGAATTGGATCTGAGCTTGATACTGGCCAGTCTGATCCAAACGCAATCACGGCACCACTAACAATTAGATCGCGCATCCGATACATCTGGTCAATACGTTCTATCCCAAGCCTTGGTACACAACTCATCAGCATTCCATCGGCCTGAGCCCAAAGCGGCTGCATGTTTGCAATCACATTGAGCTTCGCAAATCGAGCAATGTCGGTATCAGAAATCAGTTCAGCGTGGGCAATAACATTTGGAAGTGCTGGCATGCCTAAGCGCTGTTGCACATGCTCAATGGCATCTAGTGCTTGCCTTACCCCGGCATCACCAATGGCATGGATGTGTAGTTGAAAACCAGCCTCGGAAGCCTCTAGGCAGGCAGCTTCTAGCTCGCTCTTGCTCCAAAGTGGTTCACCGTGATTGTGAACATCATCGAGGTAAGGCTCAAGCACTGACGCTGTTCCACTTCCAAATACGCCATCGGCGAAGAACTTACAGGTCTTTGCGCTTAGCTGTGAGCTGCCAAGGGCAATGACTTTGTCGCGGTCGGCTTTTGCAAACTCAAGTGATTTGACCCATTCGTGAGGCTCAATTTTGAAGGCCATGTTGTAATCCAATTGCAGCGCGCCTTTGGAAATGGCAGCCAAATAGATTTCAGTCATGCCGGGTGTTATCCAAGCGTCTTGGGCCTCAACGATTCCCTGTTTGGCTAGAACCTGATCGGCCCAGGCCAAAACAGCCACCTCTTGCTCGATTGTTCTTGCTGGTGCCTTATCCAGCACAAGTGCCATGGCTTGTGGCTCTCGTAGTACTCCCGTTGGGGCACCGCTTGAATTAACGTCAATTGATCCAGAAATTAGTTGCGGAAGCGGTGTGGGGATTAGTTCAAGAGCTTTGCTATTTACCCAAACTGTGTGGTGATCGCTGGCATGAAGTACCACCGGAACATCCGATACTGCTTCATCAAGCCAAGTAGCTTGGAAGATTCCGCCTTCGACAATTGAGCGGTCGTAGGCTCCGCCTTCAATCCAGACTTGGTCAGGATTGGCTTTGCGGTAGCTAGAAAGAATCGCTTGAATTTCAGCTATCGAGGTAGCTTTTGAAACTGCCGGTCCTGCGGCCTCTCGTCCTGCAAACACCGGATGAGCGTGGCCGTCACGAAAGGCTGGAAAGACAAAACCTGGTTCAAGGGTTATTTCCTGGTCAAAAGTTCCAGGTGATGCGACAAAACCATCATCGGAAAATAGTTCTTTATCAAAGGCCTTGGTGGTGGGGTTGTAAATGCTCGCACCGGTGAACTTGAGTCTCAAGCCTTTGACGCCGACTTTTCGCGGTAATAGCAAGAAGGGCAAAGCGATTCGTAGGTGACTTGATCGCCATCTATGGCTACCTGTGCGCCGTCAAAGACAAATTCGTTGTTTACCTTTCGGCCATTGAACATAGCCTTTTTGCCGCAGCGACAAATGGTCTTGAGCTCTTCTAGGCTGTGAGCAATTTCAAGAAGGCGAAGGGAACCTGGAAATCCATTAGTGAGAAAGTCTGTGCGAATTCCAAAGGCAAGAACTGGCACGTCATCCAGCACTGCAATTTCGAGTGCTTGATCAACTTGGTCACGGGTTAGGAATTGTGCTTCATCAAGCAGCAGGCAAGCCACGCGCTTTCCTGTAGATTCACGCTGCAAACTGGAACGCTTTTGAAACTCGGTGCGAAGGTTCAAATCGGGAGTCACTAGAAAATCCACGTGTCGATCAACGCCGAGCCTCGACAAGATGGCGGTGTCGCCCTTGGTGTCAACGGCGGGTTTGGCCAGCAGAACATCCTGGCCGCGCTCTTCGTAGTTGTGGGCCGCCTGAAGCAGGGCAGTTGATTTACCGCTGTTCATGGCTCCGTGACGGAAATATAGTTTGCTCATAGCCCCTATATGCTAGTTGGATTTTTTGACATCGAGCCACATCGGCTCTAGCCTTAGAGCACCACCAAATACAGGTCGTAGGGGAAGACGTACCTAGCTTTGGAGGTGATTGTATGTCTGAAGGCCTGGTGTTGGTACACCGAGCTCCCAGTAGTTTGCTTACCCATGTCGAATGGACCATTTCGGGTATAACGGGCAACCCCACCAAAATCAACTGGAGCAAAGACGACTCAATAAATTCTGGTTTTCGCGGGTCAGTGGTGATTGACTGCAGCCTAAATGACTGTGCCACACTGGCATCGGCATTTATGAATCTAAAGCAGCTCAGCTTTGAGGTAATTCATCAGTCTGAGCTCTCCGGTGCCAGATGGTCCTTCACCCCAAGTCTTGGAATGTTTCACTGCGCGAGCGATGAGGCAGGGAATCTAGTTGTGGGAGAGAATCAGCTTCGAGCTTCGATTGAAAAAGCTGGCTCGAACATTCTCAAGTTGCAGGCAGAGCTTAGAAAACTTCTAGGACAGGCTTGGGATGACGAGCTAGAACCTTATCGAGAACTAATTGGTGGAGCGGAAAGCAACCACGGCATTGTGTCCGCCGAAGCCGAACGAGTTAGTTATGGCCAGAATATTCGACCCCTCTAGCTCTCGAGGGCTTGTGACAACATCCAGCTCGATTGCTGGATCTGGGTTGTCCAGGTTGATAGTTGGGGGAGCAGTTCGCTCGTGAAGAGCAAGAACTGTAAAGATCGCCTCGATTGCCCCAGCACCGCCTAGCAAATGCCCCGTTGAGCTCTTGGTGGCTGAGACAGCAATCTTTGATAAGTGATCGCCGAAGACTCTCTTTAGAGCGTTGTACTCGGCGATGTCGCCAACCGGTGTGCTGGTGGCATGGGCGTTGATGTGAACAACATCGTAAATACTCGAACCACTTTGTTCAATTGCACCGATCATTGCTCTAGCCGCAGCGGAACCTTCAGGATCTGGTGCTGTGATGTGATACGCGTCAGAAGTGACGGCAGCACCAACAACCTCGGCATAGATTTTGGCTCCTCGAGCCAATGCGTGCTCTTCGTTTTCAAGAACTAGCGCGCCACCGCCTTCGCCCATCACAAAACCGTCGCGATCTATGTCATACGGTCTAGAGGCTTTTTCAGGAGCGTCATTGCGCTTTGAAAGAGCCTGCATCGCAGCGAAGGCAGCAATCGGCAGCGGGTGAATAGCAGCTTCTGACCCACCTGCAACAACAACGTCGACTTCGCCGTTTCTGATTCGGTTGAAGGCATTCGCGATAGCTTCTGTTCCTGAAGCACAGGCTGACACTGCAGTTCGAACCCCAGCACGGGCTGAAATGTCCATGCCTATCGCCGCAGCCGGTCCATTGGGCATCAGCATCGGAACAGTCATCGGTAGTACTCGACGGGGGCCACGTTCTTTGAGAACGTCGTAAGCATCTAAAAGCGTCCAAACGCCACCGATGCCGGTTGCGTAGTCAACAGCTAATCGTTCGGGATTTACCTCAGGGGATCCGGCATCGGCCCAAGCTTCGCGCGCGGCAATCAAAGCAAACTGGCTGGATGGATCCAGACGTTTGGCTTCTTGCAGAGTCAGTACTTCAGTGGCGGGGGTCTTGGCCTGGCCAGCAAATGTCACGGGTAGCTCGTGTTTGGTAACCCATTCTTGGGTAAGTGTTGAAATCCCAGATTTGCCAGCTAGAAGGTTTTCCCAGGTTGACTTGCTGTCGCCACCAAGTGGCGTAGTTGCGCCAATTCCGGTGACAACAACTTTTTTGAACAAGGTTTTTAGCCTTGGGCCTTAGTTATGTAGTTCACTGCGTCTCCAACGGTAAGAAGGTTCTTCACTTCTTCGTCTGGGATCTTCACATTGAATTTGTCTTCGGCGTTTACCACAATGGTCATCATCGAGATTGAGTCGATGTCTAGGTCGTCGGTGAAGGACTTGTCTAGTGCGATGACGTCGGTTGCGATGCCAGTCTCGTCAGTTACGATTTCCGCTAGTCCTGCAAGTACTTCTGCTGCTGATAGTGCCATTCTGGTTTCTCCTTATGAACTCTTTATTTGAATCAGCCCTAAGTTTAGGGCACAACCACTACTTGAGCGCCGAAGGCTAAACCAGCTCCAAAGCCTATCTGTAGAGCCAAATCTCCTGACTTTATTTGACCTTCCTCCAAAAGGGCGTGCATAGCCAGCGGGATGCTTGCGGCCGAAGTGTTGCCGGATGTTTTGATATCCTTCGCAACTACGACGTGTTCTGGAAGAGCCAGTTGTTTTGCCATTTCGTCGATGATTCTTTCGTTGGCCTGATGCATGACAATTGCGTTGAGATCTTCGGCCTTTACTCCAGCTACTTCGAGTGCCTGCTTGGCAACTTTCACCATCTCCCAAACTGCCCAGCGGAAGACAGTTTGACCTTCCTGAACCAGCGTTGGCCACGCTCCGGTGCCGTCGCGAAAATCAAGTAGTGAACCAGTCATTCCAACCGCTTCCCACTTACTTCCATCGCTTCCCCAAACACTCTTAGAAATTCCTGGAGTATCAGATGGGCCCACAATTGCTGCTCCTGCACCATCGCCCAACAAAAATGAGATTGAACGATCAGTTGGGTCAATAAAGTCGGTGAGCTTTTCTCCCCCAACAACCAGCACATATTTTGCCGTACCAGATCGAACCAGCGAGTCTGCCTGGGCTATGCCGTAGCAGTATCCGGCACAGGCGGCCGAAATATCAAATGCCGGAGCAGGACTTGCTCCAACCAGTTCAGTAAGCAGTGCTGCTGCAGATGGAGTCTGATAAGGGTGTGTGATCGTTGAAAAAATGACAGCCTCGATTTCAGAAGGCTTGATGCCAGCTTTTTTGATTGCTTCGTTGCTGGCCTCTAAAGCCATGTCCATCAGTGATCGATCTTTACTGGCTCGCTTGCGGGTGATGATGCCTGTTCGCTGCGTAATCCACTCGTCAGAGGAATTGATGGGCCCTGCCACATCGTCATTTGTGACAGTCAGGTCGCCGCGAGCTGCTCCAACTGAGTAAATCTTGGAATACGCAACCGCAGTTGATTGATTCAGCTTGGCCATGGTGTGGGCTCTACTTTCCTATTGCTTCGGCAACTTTATCCAAGTCAGCAGGAGTTTTTAGTGCGATAGCCACAGTGTTTGGCATCGCTCTTTTGGCAATTCCCGACAGTGCACCGGAAGGAAGTAGCTCAATCATTACTGAAACGTTTGCGAGTTGTATTGATTCCATAGTCTTATCCCAGCGAACCGGATTTGAAACCTGATTTACCATTAGCTCCAAGTACTTTTGGCCTGACTGAACTAGTTGTCCATCGTTGTTGCTCCAGATGGAGATTTTAGGGTCCTGGACGCTTAACTCTTTTGCGAAAGCTGTCAGCGACGGTCTTGCTGGTTCCATAAATGACGTGTGGAAAGCCCCAGCCACCTGCAGCGCTATCACCCGACTTCCAGCCGGAGGAGAGGCAACGAGATGTTCAATCAGCTCCTTGGATCCAGCTGCAACAACTTGGCCAGCTCCGTTATAGTTTGCCGCGAACAATCCAACAGAATCCAAATGCGACAAAACTGAATCCAATTCGCCCCCAACAACTGCTGCCATAGAGCTTGGTGTAAGTGCGGCCGCCTCCGCCATTTCGTTTCCACGTCGCTGAACGAACTTGAGTGCGCCGTCAGAATTCAAAATCCCAGAAACATATGCTGCAGTGATTTCTCCAACTGAGTGTCCGGCGGTAGACGAAATTACTAACTCCTCGCCAAGTGATTCTTTGAGTGTTAGGTAACTAGCGATTCCTGCCGCGACGATCAGTGGCTGAGCGATTTTGGTGTCTTTGATGGCATCGGCGTCAGCAACAGTGCCGTAGTGAATTAAATCGATTCCGAGTACAGCCGAGGCTTTTTCAATTTGCTCCTTGAAAATTGGAATCTCGAGCCAGGCAGATAGAAATCCTGGTGCTTGCGAGCCTTGGCCGGGAGCGGCTATGCAGATCATTTCCACCGCTTACTGGTGCCTTGTTCATGCTCAGTCATGGCACCGAGGACTGTTGCAACCTGCAGGACGAATGACTCTCTGGAACCGGTGGCATCCCAGCCGATGAGCTCCGCAATTCTTTTTAGTCGATACCTAACTGTGTTGCTGTGTACGAATAGCTCCCTGGCGGTGACTTCAAGCGATCGACCCGATTCAAGGTAAGCAACTAGTGTCTCCAATAGATCGGGGGAGTTTTTTGCAAGCGGTCGGTAGATCTTGTTCAGCAACGTGTTTTTTGCAAGCATGTCTCCGGCAAGGGCTCGTTCTGCAAGCAAGTCGTCAGCAGAAATTGGCCTTGGTGCCTTCGCCCAAGCGCCAACTACTGCGATACCAGCAAGAGCTGATTTAGCGGAGCGGTTGGCCTCGCTGATTGACGGCACTTCTGTCCCAACCACAATTGGACCAGGACCAAAACTGTCGAGAAACGTCGAGCAAAGATTAAACAATGAAGGTGCGGCAATGGTCGTTTCATTCTCCTTTGGAATTGTTCCAACCACCACAATTAATCGATCACCGTGAATTCCAACCAGAACATCTGCAGAGTTTCTGCGGGCATTGCGCCGTAAAGCGTCGACATCGGTTGCTTCAGCGAAACCTCCGATCATGACTGTGACGGCTCCTCGTGCTTTCCAACCGAGTGCCGAAATACGAGAAGAGAGCTCTTCTTCGCTTTCCCCGCTCAAAATAGTGTCAACCACCAGAGCTTCTAGTCGTGCGTCCCAGAGCCCGCGTGCTTCTGCTGCCTTGGCATAAACGTCAGCTGCACTGAACGCAATCTCACGTGAGTACAAGAGCACTGCTTCACGCAGTTCACTGTGCTCTTGGATAACGCGGTCTTCAACTACCTGCACTACAACTCGAATCAGCTGCAGAGTTTCTTGAAGAGAAATCGAACGAAGTAGTTCCCGAGGAGCGGTTGAGAAAACGTCAGCCGCAACCCAGGGTTGAGATTTGGGGTTTTCGTACCAGGACAAAAACGAGGTGATGCCGGCTTGGGCAACGAGCCCAACCGCTGATCGCCTGGAAGCAGGCATCTGCCGATACCAAGGGAGAGTTTGGTCAAGGCGAGCCAGCGTGGTGGTTGCTAGTTCTCCTGCAATGGAGTGCAACCACTCGAGAGTTTCATCCTTAGGCTTCGCCACCAGCAGTTCCGCTAGTTCCGGCACGAACGTCGTGCAACTGATAACGATCAATTGCCTTCTGAAGAACTGAGTGATCTAGTTCGCCTCGTTCAACCAACTGCTGCAGTGCGCGAACTACGATTGACGGACCGTCAATCTTGAACTCGCGACGTGCGGCAGGCCTGGTGTCTGAGAATCCGAAACCATCAGCGCCTAGGGTCGCGTAGTCGCCTGGAACCCAAGCCCTGATCTGATCAGGCACGGCGTGCATGTAATCGCTTACGCCAAGGAAAGGGCCCGATAGTCCGGAGAGTTTCTTAGTTAGGTAGCTTGCCTCAACTGGAGAGTTGGGGTTCAAGAACTTCTCACGGTCTTTAGCTAGTCCGTCGCGGCGAAGCTCGGTCCAGCTAGTCACTGACCAAACATCTGCTGAAACACCCCAGTCGTTTTGCAACAGGCCTTGAGCTTCGAATGCCCAGGGTAGCGCAACACCGGATGCAAGCAGCTGTACTTTTCTTTTGCTCGAGTTGTTCTCACTGACTCGGTGAATTCCTTTGAGTAAACCTTCGACATCAAGGTTCTCAGGCTCGGCCGGCTGAACGTAAGGTTCGTTGTAAACAGTGATGTAGTAAATCACATTTGGATCTTGGTGATTACCGCCATACATTCTCTCTAGTCCTGCGCGCATGATATGACCAATCTCGTAGCCGTAGGCCGGGTCGTAGCTGATCACTCCAGTGTTGGTGGATGCAAGTAACGGTGAATGTCCATCAGCGTGCTGGAGACCCTCTCCTGTCAGTGTTGTGCGACCGGCAGTGGCTCCAATCATGAAGCCACGAGTCATCTGATCGGTTGCGGCCCAAATTGCATCACCAGTTCTTTGGAATCCAAACATGGAATAGAAAACGTAGATTGGAATTAGTGGCTGGCCTTGCGTGGAGTAGCTTGTTCCAACTGCTGTGAAGGCAGCAAGAGATCCGGCTTCGTTGATTCCGGTGTGCAAAATCTGACCAGTCTCTGCTTCCTTGTAGTTCAGAAGCAGGTCTCTATCTACTGACAGATAGTGCTGACCGTTAGGGTTGTAGATCTTTGCGGTTGGGAAGAAAGCATCCATTCCGAATGTTCTTGCCTCGTCAGGAATAATCGGGACAAGTCTTGGACCAAGTTCGCTTGAACGAAGCAGGTCCTTGAGTAGTCGAACAAAAGCCATTGTGGTGGCAACTTCTTGATTTCCTGACCCACCTTTAGAGATGTCATAAGTTGAGGATTCTGGAAGGTTGAAGTTCACGTACTTGCTTCGACGCTCTGGCAGGTATCCGCCCAGTTCTTTTCTTCGGGCGTGCATGTACTGAATCTCTGGAGCGGATTCTCCAGGGTGGTAATAAGGAGGCTGGTATGGGTCGCGCTCTAGCGCGGCATCGCTAATTGGCACCCGCATCTCATCGCGGAACTGCTTTAGATCTGCAAGTGTCATCTTCTTCATCTGGTGGGTGGCATTTCGACCTTCGAAGGTCTTGCCCAACCCATAACCCTTAATTGTCTTTGCGATGATGACCGTTGGCTTGCCTTTTTGTTCGGTAGCAGCCTTGTAGGCGGCGTAGACCTTCTTGTAGTCGTGTCCACCACGTCTTAGACCCCAAATCTGCTCATCAGTCATACCTGAGACCAGATCAAGAGTTCTTGGGTCACGACCAAAGAAGTTCTCGCGCACGAATGCACCGGACTCGGTTTTGTAGGTTTGGTAGTCACCATCGGGGGTTCTGTTCATCAAATCTACAAGAGCACCATCCTGGTCTGCCGAAAGCAATGGATCCCACTCGCGTCCCCAGATAACTTTGATTACGTTCCAGCCTGCTCCTCTGAAGAAGGACTCAAGTTCCTGAATGATTTTGCCGTTACCTCTTACTGGGCCATCAAGGCGCTGAAGGTTTGCGTTTACAACGAAAGTCAAGTTATCTAGGCCATCGTTCGCGGCCAACTGGAGGGCTCCGCGGCTTTCGACTTCGTCCAGCTCCCCGTCACCCAAAAACGCCCATACGTGCTGTTCCGAAGTGTCGCGGAAGCCGCGGTTTTGAACATAACGGTTTAACTGCGCCTGGTAAATGGCATTGATTGGACCAAGGCCCATGGAAACAGTCGGGAACTGCCAAAACTCTGGCATCAGTCTCGGGTGTGGGTAAGAAGATAGCCCGCCACCAGCATGGGATTTTTCCTGACGGAAACCGTTGAGCTGATCCTCGGTCAGTCTCCCTTCTAGGAATGCTCGAGCGTAAGGACCGGGGGAGGCATGCCCCTGAATGAAAATCTGGTCACCACCGGAAGGATGGTCTTGCCCCTTGAAGAAGTGGTTGAATCCAACTTCATACAAAGAAGCCGATGAGGCAAAAGTTGAAATGTGTCCACCAACGGCGACGCCGGGGCGTTGTGCTCGGTGGACCAGCACCGCTGCGTTCCAGCGCATCCAAGCACGATAGGTGCGCTCTATTTGCTCATTTCCTGGAAAAGCGGGCTCGTCTTCAGGAGAGATGGTGTTGATGTAGTCGGTTGTCGGAACAAGAGGAACGTTTAGCTGAAGCTCGTGAGATTTTCTTAGAAGATTGAGCATGATCTCGCGGGCCCGACCGCGACCATGAGTTTTAGCAGCTTGGTCTAGCGACTCCAACCATTCCGAGGTTTCTTGAGGGTCGATATCCGGGTTTGAGACTGCGTAGGCGTCATTGTTGTTAATGGACAACGCTGGTCCTTTCTTCTAAAAAGGCGGCAGGGCTCATTTTTGAGAGCTAGCCTAGGAGGCCTATTTGTTTAGGCTTCTAGCAGTTTAGCTACGTTTAGCCGAGGGCTCCATTTGGGGTTTTGGACGCTGGGAAAGTACTCTAGAAACCACAAACCACAAGGAGAGTCATGGCAGTAGAAATTGGCGACAAGGCCCCAGATTTTGAACTCACCAACCAGCACGGGGAAGCGATAAAGCTTTCCTCATTCGCAGGCAAGAAGCCCGTAGTGCTGGTTTTCTACCCACTCTCATTTTCCGGCACCTGCACAGGCGAGCTATGCGAGCTTAGAGATAACTTTGCCGCCTTTGAGTCCAAGGACGTGGAATTAATGGCCATCTCCGTTGACTCCAAGTACACCCAGAAGCAGTTTGCTGAAAAAGAAGGATACAAATTCCAAGTGCTGGCAGATTTCTGGCCGCACGGTGGCGTCGCTCAGCAATATGGAGTCTTCAAGGAAGATCTAGGCTTTGCGATGCGTGGAACCTTTTTAATCGATACCGACGGCATAGTTCGAGCCAAATTTGTAAACGGTCCAGGCGAAGCTCGTGACCTTGCTAGCTACCACCAAGCCCTAGCGACTTTGTAGTAGAGTTTTGTAGTTGCCATATGGCGCATGTTTGAGGGCCTTTAGCTCAGTTGGTAGAGCGCCACGTTTACACCGTGGATGTCATCGGTTCGAGCCCGGTAGGGCCCACAGATAGCGACCATTTGAATTAGCGGGGATAGGATTTGGCTATGTTTCAACAAAACCCCC
>CAMAXJ010000031.1 GCA_945862155.1 Rhodoluna limnophila | reverse complement strand
AATCAAGTGGACATCACTAACATCGCCGAGCTATCCGGCAACATCGCTGTAGTTGGCTACGGTCTAGCAGCAATCGGTCCTGGTATCGGTGTAGGTCTTGTTGTATCAAAGACCATCGAATCCATCGCACGCCAGCCAGAACTAGCTTCGAAGCTTCAGGTCACCATGTGGCTTGGTATCGCTTTCACCGAAGCTCTAGCTCTAATTGGTCTAGCAACCCCATTCATCTTCGCCTAAATCAAGTCAGGACTAAACAATGATTTCAAGGATCATCGTCACCGCAGCAGAGGGTGAAGCAAAAAACCCACTGCTACCGGCTGACTACGACATCCTTTGGTCGTCGGTCGTTTTCGCGATCATGCTGACTTTCTTTTGGTTCAAGGTTCTTCCTAATTTCAAGAAGACTTTGAATGAAAGAACTGAAGCTATCGAGGGACGCCTAGCTGCAGCTGAGAAAGCTCAAGCCGAGGCAGCTGCCAAGACGGATGAGATCTCCAAGGCTCAAGAGAACAATCGCGCCGAAGCTAGCGCAATTCGCGAAGAGGCGCGCGCCGAAGGTGCTGCCATTCTTGCCGAATTGAAAGAACAAGCTCAGGCCGAAGCCGCGCGCATCACTTCGACTGCTAAAGCGCAGATCGAGGCGGAGCGTCAGGCTGCATTGATCTCATTGAGAGCGGAAGTTGGTTCCATGGCAATTGATCTAGCCTCGAAAGTGGTTAGCGAAAGCCTCAAGGACAGTGCAACAGCCTCTCGGGTTGTTGATCAGTTCTTGAAGGACATCGAGACTTCAAAGGCAGGCAACTAGAGACCATGTCAAGCTCAACTAGACAAGCGGTAGCAGCGGCGAAGCAGATTATTACGCCCTTGCTAAACGATGCCGACCTGAAGTTTGCGGAAGAACTATTCGCAATCGGTTCGGCCGTGGCCGACTCTAAGCAACTACGCAACATTCTTTCGGACCCTTCCGCCGAGATCGCTGGCAAAAAAGCTGCCCTAGCGGCTGTTTTTGGCAAGAGCGTTTCTTCAAAGACTGTTGATTTTGTTGCAAAGCTAGTTGACCTTCGCTGGTCCAGTGGATCTGACCTAGTTCGAGCCCTTGAGCAGCTAGCTGTTCACTCGGTTGCGGCAATCGCAGCCAAATCGAACAAGCTAGAGGCCCTTGAGGCCGAGCTGTTTGCATTCCGCCAGGTGGTTGATTCCGACCAGGAACTTCAGATTGCTCTTGCCTCGAGGCAGGCATCGAGCGATCAGAAAATTGCTCTAGTCAACGTTTTGCTTTCAGGAAAGTTTCAAGAAGAAGCCGGACTTCTGATTCGCTTCGCGGTGGTTGGTTCAACCAAGCGCCGTTTGGCAGTTGTGCTTGAGCAGTTTGGAAAGCTACTGGCTGCATTCGCAGAGCGTCTGGTGGCAAATGTGACTGTTGCTGCACCGTTGAGCGACAGTCAAAGAACAGCGCTCGAGAGTGCTCTTTCGAAAGACTACGGCCACGCACTAAGACTGAACATTGAGGTAGACCCAGCAATCCTCGGTGGAGTAAAGATACAAATCGCTGGAGAGATTCTTGACGGTAGCGTTGCTAACCGTCTCAAGCAAGCAAGGATGATGCTGGCGTAAGCCAACATCTAAAACGGGGTTCGCCCCAGAAGTAGAGGAAGCACATGGCAGATCTGAAAATCAGCCCAGACGAGATTCGCGACGCCCTAAAGGGATTTGTGAACTCCTATGAGTCAGACAAGGCCTCGCGAAACGAGGTGGGACACGTAATCGACGCCGGTGACGGTATCGCGCACGTTGAAGGCTTGCCTAGTGCGATGGCAAACGAGCTGTTGAAGTTCGCTGACGGCACTTTGGGTCTTGCTCTAAACCTTGACGAGCGTGAGATCGGTACCGTTGTGCTTGGAAATTTCGAGGGCATCGAAGAAGGTATGGAAGTACAGCGCACCGGCGAGGTACTCTCCGTTCCAGTAGGCGATGGCTTCATGGGTCGCGTTGTTGACCCGTTGGGTAACCCAATCGATGGTTTAGGTGAGATCAAGGCCGAGGCACGTCGTGCACTTGAGCTACAGGCTCCTGGCGTTATGGCTAGAAAATCCGTTCACGAGCCACTACAGACCGGAATCAAGGCAATCGATGCCATGATTCCGGTTGGTCGCGGACAGCGTCAGCTAATCATTGGTGACCGTCAGACCGGCAAGACTGCTATCGCTATCGACACAATCATCAACCAGAAATCCAACTGGGCAACTGGCGATGCTAAGAAGCAGGTTCGCTGCATCTACGTTGCAATCGGTCAGAAGGGTTCAACCATCGCAGGTGTGAAGGCTGCTTTGGAAGAAGCTGGAGCAATGGAGTACACAACAATCGTGGCTTCTCCGGCATCAGACCCAGCCGGTTTCAAGTACCTAGCTCCGTACACCGGTAGCGCAATTGGTCAGCACTGGATGTATGGCGGCAAGCACGTTCTGATCATCTTTGATGACCTTTCCAAGCAGGCCGAGGCTTACCGTGCGGTATCGCTTCTTCTTCGTCGCCCACCAGGTCGTGAAGCATATCCTGGAGACGTGTTCTACCTACACTCCCGTTTGCTAGAGCGTTGCGCGAAACTAAATGATGCGCTCGGCGCTGGATCGATGACTGGACTACCAATCATCGAGACCAAGGCAAATGACGTTTCTGCATACATTCCTACCAACGTGATCTCGATCACCGACGGACAGATCTTCTTGCAGTCCGACCTTTTCAACTCGAACCAGCGTCCTGCTATTGACGTAGGTATCTCGGTTTCTCGAGTTGGAGGTGCAGCTCAGGTAAAGGGAATCAAGAAGGTTTCTGGAACTTTGAAGCTGGAGCTAGCCCAGTACCGATCCCTTGAGGCATTTGCGATGTTCGCATCTGACCTTGACGCCGCATCTCGTCAGCAGTTGGCACGTGGAGCAAGACTGATGGAGCTTCTAAAGCAGCCTCAGTACTCTCCATACCCAGTTGAGGACCAGACTGTTTCAATCTGGGCCGGTACTTCAGGCAAGCTCGATGAGGTTCCAGTTGAGGATGTTCTTCGCTTTGAGTCTGAGTTCTTGGACTACCTAAAGCGCAACAGCCAGGCACTTACAACAATTCGTGAAACCAACAACCTCGAGGATGACACAATCCGTGAGCTTGAAGGCGCCATCGAGAAGTTCAAGAAGAGCTTCCAGACTGGCCAGGGTGTTCCTCTAGCTTCTGTTGGTAACGAATCTGTTGCCGCCATGGAAGAAGAAGACGTCAACCAGGAAAAAATCGTAAAGCAAAAGCGCTAAGCGCCAAAAGCCCACTAGACAATAGGGAAGGAGAGAAATGGGAGCACAGCTACGGGTCTACCGACAGAAAATCAAGTCGGCACAGACCACAAAGAAAATCACTCGCGCCATGGAGTTGATTTCGGCTTCTCGCATTTACAAGGCGCAGCAGCGCGTTGCAGCTTCTACTCCTTACTCGAGGGCAGTCACCCGCGCTGTTTCTGCGGTCGCCACCTACTCAAACATCGATCACCCGCTAACTACCGAGCCAGAGAGCATCGATCGCGCAGCGATTGTTATCTTCACCTCGGACCGCGGTCTAGCCGGAGCGTTTTCCTCAAACGTTCTAAAAGAAACTGAGCAGCTATCTACTCTGCTCAGATCTCAAGGTAAAGACGTTGTTTACTACCTAGTTGGACGAAAGTCCGTTGGCTACTTCAACTTCCGCCGTCGCACTGCTAGAAAGCAGTGGATCGGTGGCACTGACCTACCAGCATTTGAAACTGCTAAGGCAATTGCCGATGCAGTTGTGGCAGATTTCGGCACCGATTTCAAAGACGGCGGAGTAGACGAGATTCACCTGGTCTACAGCCGCTTTGTTTCGATGATCTCCCAGGTTCCTGAAGTGGTCCGCCTTCTACCTTTAGAGGTAGTTGAAGGCGTTGAGCCACCTAGCAAATCTGAAGTATTCCCGCTTTACGAGTTTGAGCCAGATGTGAACAAGGTGCTTGATGCACTGCTTCCGGTCTACATCGAAAGCCGTATCTTTAACGCAATGCTTCAGTCGGCAGCCTCTGAGCACGCTGCCCGCCAGAAGGCCATGAAGAGCGCAACAGACAACGCCCAGAAGTTGATTTTGAACTACACCAGATTGAGCAACCAAGCACGTCAGTCCGAAATTACCCAGCAGATTTCCGAAATCGTCGGTGGAGCAGATGCCCTGTCCACTTCAGGCGACGAGGACTAAGAGAAAGAAAAGAACATGGCCGAGACAAAGACCACCCCAAAGGCAGGAACCGGGCGCATTGCGCGAGTTAACGGTCCAGTTGTTGACATCGAGTTTCCACACGATGCCATCCCTGAGATCTATAACGCTCTAACCACCGAGATCGAGCTACTGGGGGAGACAATCACCCTTACCCTCGAGGTTGCTCAGCACCTCGGTGATGATCTAGTGCGTGCCATCGCACTGAAGCCAACTGATGGCTTGGTTCGTGGCAGCAGCGTGTCAGACACCGGTGCTCCTATTTCTGTTCCGGTGGGCGATGTGACCAAGGGTCGCGTATTCAACGTGACTGGCGAGATTCTGAATGGCAAGCCAGGCGAAAAGATTGAGATCAAAGAGCGCTGGCCAATTCACCGTCAGCCACCAGCTTTCGACCAGCTGGAGTCCAAGACTCAGATGTTCGAAACCGGCATCAAGGTCATCGACCTTCTAACCCCATATGTACTGGGTGGAAAAATTGGTCTTTTCGGTGGCGCTGGTGTTGGTAAGACAGTTCTTATCCAGGAAATGATTTACCGCGTAGCTGAAGACCATGATGGTGTTTCGGTGTTCGCCGGTGTTGGTGAGCGTACCCGTGAAGGTAACGACTTGATCGACGAAATGACTGAGTCCGGCGTTATCGACAAGACAGCTCTCGTGTTCGGCCAGATGGATGAGCCACCAGGCACCCGTCTTCGTGTTGCACTTTCAGCTCTAACCATGGCTGAGTACTTCCGTGACGTTCAGAAGCAGGACGTATTGTTGTTCATCGACAACATCTTCCGCTTTACTCAGGCAGGTTCTGAGGTTTCAACTCTTCTTGGACGTATGCCATCGGCTGTGGGATACCAGCCAAACTTGGCCGATGAGATGGGTCTGCTACAGGAGAGAATTACCTCTACCCGTGGTCACTCGATTACTTCTCTTCAGGCAATTTACGTTCCTGCCGATGACTACACCGACCCAGCCCCTGCAACCACATTTGCCCACCTCGATGCAACAACCGAGCTAAGCCGTGAGATTGCATCTAAAGGTCTGTACCCAGCGGTGGACCCACTTGCTTCGACCTCTCGAATCTTGGACCCTCGCTACATCGCGAAGGATCACTACGAGACTGCAGTTCGCGTGAAGCAGATTCTGCAGAAGAACAAGGAACTACAGGAAATCATTGCCATCTTGGGTGTTGAGGAACTTTCTGAAGAAGACAAGGTCACCGTATCTAGAGCTCGTCGTATCCAGCAGTTCCTATCTCAGAACACCTACATGGCTACCAAGTTCACCGGTGTTCCAGGATCCACCGTTCCACTGAAGGAGTCCATCGAAGGCTTCTCGAAGATCGCCTCTGGTGAATTCGACAACGTGGCCGAGCAGGCATTCTTCAACGTTGGTGGACTAGAGGATGTTCAGCGTCAGTGGGAAAAGATTCAGAAGGAATCCGGTAACTAACTTTGTCCGAAAAGAGCTTAAAAGTAGAACTAGTCTCCGCCGACTCGTCGGTTTGGTCGGGTGCCGCCAAAATGGTGGTTGCCAAGACCGTCGAGGGCGAGATTGGTCTATTGCCAGGCCACGAACCTATGCTGGCAATTTTGTCCAGTGGTGAAGTTCGCGTGACTTTGCCTGAAGGCGAAGTTATGAAGTTCAGCGCCGAGGATGGCTTTCTAAGCGTTGAGCACGACGTAGTGACCGTTGTTGCTAGAAACGCTTCGCTGGTCTAGTTCCCTAAAAAGACTTCACTAGGAAGTTTCTGTAATTCAGTCTTACTTGTTTGAAACTCCGGTGTCATCAGCAGGCAGAGGCATGATGTCAACTTCAGTTTCCTTAGGAAGTTCAATCACACCTTCGATGAGTGAAATGACCGCTCCGAACCAGCCTTGGTCATTGACCAAGATGTAGCCAGGAACTAGCCACACTTCACCGTTGGCGTCCCAAATGCTAAGCAGTGCAGATTCTGATTCAACAACCGTCAGAGTCACCGTTTCGGGCTCAATCTGTTCGCCTGGCATCGGATCGATTGCAATCGATGAATCTGAGGACTCAGTATCGGCAGTTGCCTCTCCACTTTTCACGTAAGGGGCGGGTTCAGCAACCATCGGTGGCTGAAAGCGCTGGTAGAAGATACCTGAGGGCGAACCGCTCCATCTCCAGTCCGCCAAGCGATCAACTGCTGATAGAGCAGAGATTGTGTCAAAGGTTCCCATAGCTTCAGCTGCCACTGAGTGACCGCCTGCGTAGCTAAGTACTCCGGTTGAAGACCAGCCCAGGTACCACTCAACATTTGTCGGCTGGCCATCTACGGTCATCGAAGCCGATGCGCTAACGCCCCACTCCGAAGCATCGATACGAATCTCTGATGCTGAAACATCTAGTCCTGTTGCATTGAATACTTCAAGGGCTTTAGCGGTTGCTTCGTCTTTAGTTGGCAGAAGTTCAGGAGTTGGCTGGAACTCGGTCCATGCGGTGCAGTTTCCATCAGCGTCGGTTTGCTCACATTTTGATTCAGGATATGCAATTGGGTTTGAGTAGTTCCAAGAGGCGGTTCCTGACCACCAGAGCGAGATAACTGGGTTCTTGCCGTCGTAGCCCCATGGGTCATCCGACTGGCCGAAGAAGTAGCCAGGATTGGTTTCTGCAAAGTCGGGGTATTTCTTGATTGTTCCTTCAACGCCGAATACAGCGGCGACATTGGCCAGAACTTCCTCGGGGGTTGATTGGCGAACCAACTTGAATACCTGACCGGACCCTGTTTCACTGGAAAGATTTGGACCCGCCACGTACTCAAAGTTGACGTATGGCATCATCATTTTGTCTGCGCCGCCGTCCATTCGGGCTGACACAGATTCTGGGTTTGCGAATCCCTGCATGCCAGATAGCTGGATGAGTGGAGTTGGGGCAGAAGTTAGCACCATGGCAACAGCAACCGCTGCTGCCGAACCACCAACAGCTAGACCAAGGCTTGCTCGCCTGAGGTTTTGGCTGAGAAGCTCAAAACGTGCTCGCATCGTGAGCTTGCTATCCGCCGCTATAGCGGAGGCGAGAATGCCTTCACCAAGTTCCGGCGCCACGCGCTTGATGGCAGGGTCGGCCTTTTTTAGCCGCTGGTCTAGTTCGTCATTGTTTGTCATATATGGGTTATGTCTGCGTCCACCCAAATGTGTCTAAAGATTTATTGGAGATTTGCCTTTAGTTTGGCTCGGGCCTTGGCTAGCCGTTGAGTGAATGCATTTGGGCTGATCTCAAGCACCTTTGCGGCATCTTGATTGCTCAGGCCTTCAAAGGCGGTCAGCGAAATCGCTTCACGCTCAAAGGGATTTAGCTTGCCCCAGGCTTTCGAGAGACTCAGATCGGCTATTGCAATGTCTTCAGGGGAGGGGGCAAAATCCAACGGCCTGAACCTAGCTACGAAGTTCTGTTCAGATTTGATGGCCCTGCGGTGATTAGCAACTACGAAACCTGCGATTCGGTATAGCCAGGGCAGTTCATACTCTTTAGGCGCTTGCGCTCTTTTGCGCCAGGCAATCTCGAATACCCGCGAGGCTAACTCTTCAACATCTGATTTCTCGCAACGTCTTACCAGATAGCTGGAAACTAGAGGCAAGAAACCTCGATACAACGCGGTGAATTCTTCTGGGCTCACTTGCTCAAGTCTAATCTTGTAGTTGATTTCGCCTAAAGCATCCGGGGGCGTGGTCATTGACCATTCCGATTGACTGCATCAGCGCATACATCGTCGTCGGACCAACAAATGAAAAGCCGAGCTTCCTTAGTGTCTTGCTCAAGGCCTCGGACTCAGGAGTTATTGCGGCAAATTCAAACTTCTCAGCCGATACCTTTTTGGTCCGAACCTTCGGGGCATGGCTCCAGATGATTTCCGATAGAGAATCCTCGAGCTTTAGCGTTAGCTTGGCATTTGCGATGGTGGATGAAATCTTCGCTCGGTTTCGAATGATTCCTTCGTTTTCCATGAGCTTTTCGACATCGTTGTCATTCATGTGAGCCACTTTGGCGATCTCGAAGTTCTTGAAAGCTTTTCGAAAGTTTTCTCTCCGGCGCAAAATGGTGATCCAAGAAAGCCCAGCCTGGAAGCCCTCGAGGGCAACCCGTTCAAACATGGCGTCGTCACCGGTAAGTGGCACACCCCACTCGGTGTCGTGATAGTGAATATACAATTCGTCGTTTTGTGGCCACCGGCAGCGAGTTAGCCCGTCTTCATACTTGGTGACGTGGCCACTCAAGCTCGAAACTCGATCTGCTCGTGATCCAGCAGCCAGGCTTTGGTCTTGATGCCTTTGCCTCCGGTGAATCCAGTTATCTTGCCCGTTGAGCCCAACACTCGGTGACAGCCCACCAGAAGCGGAGTGGGATTTGAACCAACTGCTGCTCCTACCGCCCTCGAGGCTGCGGGGTTGCCGATCTTGGCGGCAATTTCGCCGTAGCTAAGTTTTCGACCAAAGCCGATCTTGGCGATTTCTTTCCAGACAGATTTTTGAAACTCAGTTCCAACTGTCTCAATCGGGACGGTGAAGCGCTCAAGCTTGCCTGCGAAATAGGCGACAAGCTGTTTTTTTGCATCGGTTAGCACTTGGGCGTCACCCTCAGCGCGGGCTTTTTTCCCGAGCTCAACTCGGACTATCTTTTCACCCTGCGCAATCAAAGTGATTGGGCCAATGGGAGTATCCACACTCGCTACAGCTTTAGGGGAGAGCTTCATGGCTTTATTCTCTAACAGTTTGGGGATTGGAACTAATCAATTTGGATATGTGGAAAACCCCCAGGGTTACACCTGGGGGTTTCAACAAAAATGTTTAGATCTTGCTCATCGCAGGGGTTAGCACCTTGCGTAGCATCTGCTCGAGTTCGTCGAATTCCTTAGGTCCAATTGTTAGCGGAGGCGCTAGTTGGATTACCGGGTTTCCGCGGTCATCGGCACGGGCGTAAAGTCCCACCTTCAGCATCGCGCTAGCAAGGTAGCCGCGAAGCAGCTTCTCAGCCTCTGCAGGCGTGAAGGTCTGCTTGGTGGCCTTGTCCTTGACTAGCTCGATTGCGAAGAAGTAACCATCGCCGCGAACGTTGCCAACAATCGGCAAATCGTAAAGCTTCTCAAGGGTCTTGCGGAACTTGGCTGAGTTTCTAGCCACGTTTCCAACTAAGTCTTCCTCGTCGAATACGTCTAGGTTTTCAAGGGCTACTGCACAAGCAACCGGGTGGGCTGCAAAGGTATAGCCGTGAGCCAAGATGTTGGTGCCGGTCTTGAAGGGCTCGAACAGTCGCTCAGTAATCATCAACGCACCGAGGGGCTGATAGGAGGAGGTCATAGCCTTAGCAAGCACCATCATGTCCGGCACGATTCCGTATTTCTCACAGGCGAACATGGTTCCGGATCTTCCAAAACCAGTGATGGTCTCGTCGGCTACCAGTAGTACGTCGTACTTGTCGCAGATCTCCCGCAGCCTCTTCCAGTAAACAGGTGAAGCAGTGAAGCAACCTCCTGAGTTCTGAATTGGCTCGGCGAAGATAGCTGCAACGGTATCTGGGTCTTCAAACAAAATCATTTCTTCGGCGCGGTTAGCGGCCCAAAGACCAAACTCGTCCTCGTTCTTGAAATTGCTAGGTGCACGGTAGAAGTTGGTGTTTGGAACTCGGAAAGTTGATGGAACCAAAGGTTCAAACATCTTCTTCATGGCAGGGATACCGGTAATGGAGAGTGCTCCCTGGCTGGTGCCGTGGTAAGCCACGTGGCGAGAAATCACCTTGTGCTTTGTTGGCTTACCGGTCATCTTGAAATACTGCTTGGCAATCTTCCAAGCCGACTCAACTGCTTCGCCACCACCGGTGGTAAAGAACACTCGGTTTAGGTTCTCCGGTGCATAAGAAAGTAGTCGCTCCGCAAGTTCAATAGCCCTTGGGTGAGCAAATCCCCAGAGTGGGAAAAAGTCGAGCTCCTGCATTTGCTTTGCAGCTACGTCAGCGTATCTCTTGCGACCGTGACCTGCGTTTACGGAAAACAGTCCAGAAAGGCCATCGAAGTACTTCTCACCATTGACGTCATAGATGTGGTGGCCCTCAGCGCGAGCGATTATCGGCATGTCTTTGTTCTCGAAGAGGCTGTACCTGGTGAAGTGCATCCAGAGGTGCGCCTTGGCAGATTTTTGCAGCATGGCTGGGGTGATTTTGGTTCCGTCCTTGCGGGCTGCAACCAGCGGGAGGTCACCCTTGGTTCCAGATGGGATTTTCTTGAGTGGGGATTTTAGAAGTGACTTGATCCCTGCTACGAGCTTCTTTGCTCTGCTTTCCTTGACTGCCATTTTTTTGCTCTTCCATTTTTAGTGTTGTACTAGCGTGTTCCCCAGTTGTATAGCTGTTTTTGAAGCTTTAGGTAAACAAAAGTCTCGGTTGTGGTGACTCCATCAAACTTGCGAATCTTGTTGTTGAGCAGGTTTATAAGTGAGTCGTCATTTTCACAAACCACTTCGGCCAGAATATCAAAGCTTCCAGCAGTAATAACAACGTAGTCAATTTCCGGCAGTTTCGAGAGCTCATCGGCCAAAATCGTGGTGTCTCCGTTGCAGCGAATGCCAATCATGGCCTGGGTGTAAAAGCCCAGCTGCATTGGGTCTGTCACGGCAACTATTTGCATAACCCCTTTATCAGTGAGTTTTTGCACGCGCTGGCGGACGGCGGCTTCGCTAAGGCCCACCGCTTTGCCGATTTCGGCATAGGATTTGCGGCCATCTTGCTGGAGTTGCTCAACGATCAGTTTTGAGAGCTCGTCAAGGCCCGAGCCCATGGTCCTACCGGTTCTTGACATATATGGATTTTGCCAGCGGTTTGGCCATTTAGCAAACGAATCCGAAGCCAACTCGAGCTTTCGCTACTGATTTCTCATCCAGAGCTCGCTTTTTGGGTCGAAATTTCGGGGTTAGAATCTTTCCTAGCGGTAGCCGACAACGGTGTTGCTATCGGTTTCTAAAAGGAGCATGGAAATGGCAGTAAAAGAGCTAAAAAACTTCATCAATGGTGAATTCGTTGATTCCAAGGGTTCGGAGCGCTCGGATGTAATCAACCCGGCTACGGGAGTCACTTATGCAACCGCAGCGATCTCCTCCGAAGCTGATGTTGACAAGGCCTATAAGGCAGCTGAAAAGGCTTTTGATGTTTGGAGCAACTTCACCCCATCAGAGCGTCAGCTGGCTCTTTTTAGAATTTCCGATTCATTAGCAGCCCGCGCCGAGGAAGCAGCAGATGTTGAATCCGAGAACACCGGAAAGCCAAGACCTACTTTGGTTGAGTACGAGATGGACCCGAGCGTTGATCAGATCAGATTCTTTGCAGGAGCTGCCAGAAACCTTGAAGGTCGGGCAACTGCCGAGTACGCCAGAGATCACACCTCTTCAATTCGTCGTGAGCCAATTGGTGTCATCGGTCAGGTGACACCCTGGAACTATCCGCTAAACATGGCGGTTTGGAAATTCGCACCAGCTCTTGCTGCTGGAAATACCATCGTTCTAAAGCCATCGGATACAACCCCTGCTTCAACACTGCTACTTGCTGAGATTGCAGCTGAGCACCTTCCTCCAGGTGTCTTCAACGTCGTCACTGGAAACCGCGACACCGGACGTGCTCTAATCGAGAATGAGATTCCGCAGATGGTTTCAATCACTGGATCGGTTCGAGCCGGAATGGAAGTTGCCAAGGCGGCTTCGGCTGATGTGAAGAAGGTGCACCTTGAGCTTGGAGGAAAGGCCCCAGTAATCGTATTTGCTGATGCTGACCTACAAAAAGCTGCAGCGCAAATTGTTGTTGCCGGATACTTCAACGCTGGCCAAGACTGCACCGCTGCAACTCGCATCCTGGTTCAAGAAAGCGTCCACGATGAGTTCTTGAAGATTCTGGTAGCGGAAGTAAAGGCCAACGCCATCACCGGAAACCCAAGTCGCGATGACATCTTGTTTGGCCCGGTGAACAACGCCGGTCAACTTGAGCGCGTGAAGGGCTTTATCGATCGTTTGCCATCTCACGCCAACCTAGAAATCGGTGGCACCCAGGTTGGATCAGAGGGCTACTTCCTAGAGGCAACTGTTTTGTCAGGGCTGAAGCAGCAAGATGAGCACATTCAATCTGAAATCTT
>CAMAXJ010000030.1 GCA_945862155.1 Rhodoluna limnophila | reverse complement strand
CCCTTGGCATCCCTCACGGTTGGAGCCTCGATGATCTCAATTGGGTCACGAGTACGGAGCGGGTTCTGAGCCTTGACCATCTGGCGAATCAAAAATAGCTGCTGAGCGTCTTTGGCACCGAATACTGCAAAATCAGGTTGGACAATATCAATCAGTTTGTATACCACCGTGAGCATCCCGTCGAAGTGCCCGGGTCTTGAATCACCCTCGTAAACCTGGCCTACCGGACCGGCTTTTTGAGTGATGGCGTAATTCGCGTCCGGATAGATCTCATCAACGGTTGGAAGAAATAGAACATCGACTCCGGCTTTGTTCAGAGCTTTGGCATCCAAGTCTTCGTTTCTTGGATAGAGCTCGAAATCCGCGGTGCTTGTGAACTGGAGTGGGTTTACGAAAATCGATGCGACAACCAGATCGGAGTGTTGTTTAGCCACAGCAATTAGGGACAAGTGCCCCTCGTGGATTGCTCCCATGGTTGGAACGAATGCAACTTTTTTGCCTGAGATTTTGGTTCGCGAGACCAACAGCGCAACATCCGCTACTGTCCTCACGACCTTCATCTAAGCGTCCCCTATCAAATCTTCCGGCTTAATCTGACGGTGCCCTTTGGACAAAGCCTGATCCACCGCGCTCTCAATCACCGGAGCAATAACTAATGCTGGGTTTTCAACTCCCGCTTGCTCCAGCAATCCGATTGCCTGATTAACAATCATTGCGGAAAAATTGCTTGCCACCTCGATTGCCTCGGCATAGCTGGCCCGTGCCGAGCTGGCAATAACAATAGGCTCGGCACCCATCTCAATAACTAGAGCTTGAGCAATAGGCAGTGCAACCGCTGGAGCACTCACCGCAAAAAAGCTTTCCTTCATGCGATTTAGATCCAAGCTAGTTCCGGTAAAACGCATGGCCGGATGAATGGCGAGTGGAATAGCACCTTTAGAAAGCGCTTCGCTCAATATTTCGTGATCAAACTCAGCGGCTAAGTGAACAACAAGTTGGCCAGCACGCCAAGAATCAGAAAGATTTGAAACAGTTGCGGTGATTTCTGCTGCCGGAACAGCAAGCAGCACTAGATCAGCGGCTTCGAGAATTTGTATGTCGGTCAATCTTTTTGCCTGCGGCAGAAGCACCTCGAGAGCATCATCTTTGTCCAGTGTCGCGGTGCTAACGGCAACCACCATGTGACCAGCGGTTGCTAGCGCTTGTGCCATTGCAATTCCAGCAGGCTCTGTACCAATTACTCCAACGTTTAGTCTTCCTTGCTTCACGAGGTCACCGCCTGATCGGGATCTGGGTCTGTGTCTTGAGGCAGCCGGCAGATTTGTTCAGTAATCAGCGCTGCAACAATCAGCATCACGCTGGCGATAAATCCAAAGCTGTTTTGCAACACCAAGCTCTGCACTGCAACTGCTCCCGACAGAGTGAAGACGACCACACCCAAATGCCAGCTGGCAAAAAGCACGCCAGCTAATGCACTTGCCTTGGCAAGAAGCAAAACTCTAACCGCATAGAACGGATCAACCCGCTTTGGGCGCTGAGTGGATTTTTGCTTCAGCGCGCTTCGGTAGCGCCAAATTGGAGTAGAAAGCACAAGTAGCACAGCAGAAATCGCAGCCAGAGTGATCAAAAGATTGCTAGGCGATACCGGAACCTGGAGACCACGGCCAACCATAAAGCTTGCAACAAAAAACGAGGCGAGGGTCGAAGGAATTGAGATAAGTAGCAGTAGCGATAGCTTGGTGGGTTTCATTTGAGCACACTCACCTGCGAGGTCATAGAACTTGAAAGATCAGATATTCGACCGTGTCCTGGCAAAATCGCTTCTTCGTCCATCAACGTCCAAGGAACCAGCACGAATGGACGGTGGTGGGTTTGTGGGTGAGGAATCGTTAGGTGCTTGGAGGATTTGAAGACATCTTCATAAGTGATGATGTCGATATCTAGCGTTCTAGACCCCCACCGGTGCAGACGAATTCGCCCGTGCAGATTCTCGATTCTGGTGATGACTTCCAGGAGCTTTTTTGGACGAAGCTGAGTTGCAATCTTGATGACACCGTTCAGATAACTAGGTAGCGACTTGTCTTCTCCCGACTCGGTCAGCGCAACTGATTCAACTAGAGGAGAGCGCTCCAGCACACGGATCTTTTTCTGAGCAGCAAGTTGTTCGATAGCGGTCTCGATGGTTTTTTGTCTATCGCCTAGGTTTGCACCAAGGGCCAGCACCGCAATTTTCCAGGTGCCCACTAGGCCTTCCTTTTTGCCTTTGCTGTTACAGCCACAGTGTCGAAGTAAAGATCGATAGGCGCATCAGGTTTTGAAACAGTTATCTTGACTGATTTTGCCCAAGGTCCTGAAGCAGTTAGCACTTCATCAGCTAGTCGCTGAGAAAGAGTCTCGAGTAAATTCACTGGATTGTTTTTAACGTTCTCGGCGATTAGTTGAGCGATCTCGGCATAGCTGACGGTGTTTGAAATATCGTCTGTGGAGCTGGCCCGCTTCGCATCTACCTTGATGGTGGCGTCAATGATGAAGTACTGGCCTTCATCACGTTCGTGCTCCATCACACCGTGGTAGCCATAAACCCGAAGGCCCTTGATCTGAATCTTTTGGGTCATGGCTTAACTCTGCCCGCTGGACTCTTCATTCGCAAACGCCAGGGCCTCAACAACCTTGATTGCATCAAGGGTTGTTGCAACATTGTGGACTCTCACGCCCCAAAGCTTGCGCTGGAGCAAAAGAGCTGTCAAAACTGCAGTTGCAAGATCTCGTCTTTGGTTGCTAACACCAGCTGCATCTTGCGGCTCGAGCGCTCCAGCAAGAAAGCGTTTCCTGGATGCTCCAACCAGAATTGGAAGTTCTAGTTTTTCTAATTCGTCAAGGCGAGCAACTAGGTGCCAGTTTTGTGCAATGTCTTTTGCAAAACCAAGACCTGGATCGATGATCAATCGATCTCTAGAAATTCCCGCGGCTTCTGCTTTTGCAACCCGCTCGATTAGTTCTTCCGCAACATCTTTAGCCACCGAGGTGTAGTTATTTAACGAATCCATAGTTTCGCTAAAGCCTCGCCAGTGACTGACTATAAATTTGCAGTTGAGATTTTTTAGCTCCGCAAACATTTGTTCGTCGGCAAGCCCACCGGAAACATCGTTAACAATTGCAGCTCCGGCAGCAACGGCAAGCGCTGCGGTTTGCGCGTTCATGGTGTCGATGCTGATGATTGCACCGCTTGCTTTGAAATCGGCATTTTGCATAAGTGCTTCGATTACTGGCAGCACTCTGGCTTGTTCTTCTTCGAGCTTTACTCGCAAAGCCCCTGGTCTGGTCGATTCCCCACCAAGGTCGATGATGTTTGCACCTTCTCGAACAAGTTCGAGTGCATGTTTGACTGCTTCGCTGGAATCTAGAAATTGACCGCCGTCAGAAAAAGAATCCGGGGTGATGTTGATAACACCCATGATCAGAGGTCTTGTGAAATTAACCATGTTTTCATTTGGCAATCAGGGCCATGATCTCGGCTCTGGCAGCTGGCTCGCTGAAAGTGCCGAGGGCTCGCAATGTAACGGTGTTGGCTTCTGGTTGTCTTGCGCCTCTTGATGCAACGCAGTGATGGCGGGCTTCAATAACCACAATCACACCGGCTGCGTCCAATCCTGTCTGGATTGCTTCGGCAATTTGTGATGTGAGATTCTCCTGAAGCTGAGGCCTGGCGGCAAGCACCTCAACAAGTTTTGGTAAGCGTCCTAGGCCAACCACCTTGTCTTTTGGTAGGTAGGCAATATGAGCTACTCCAGTAAATGGAAGTAGGTGATGTTCACAAATCGAAACCAGTTCAATATCTTTCAAGATCACAACATCGTTTTGTTCAGCCGGGAAAGCTTCAGCAAGAATCGACATCGGATCAACGCCAACTCCCTTGAAAAACTCTTGATACGCCTCGGCGAATTTCTCAGGGGTTGCCAATAGTTCAGAGCGCTTGGGGTCTTCGCCAATTGCGGTGAGTAGCTCGGTCACCGCATTCTTTATGCGATTTATATCAACCAATTACTTCTTCTTGACAGCCTTTTTCGGTTTCTTCACAATGGGCTTTCTCGCTACAGTTTTCTTGACTGCCTTTTTCACAACTGGTTTCTTAGCAGCTGCTGCTTCGGCTGCTTCTGCTTTTTTCTTCGCTGCTACTTTGGCGGTTGTTGAGCCCTTCGAGGGAATTGCAATAGGGCCTTTTTTGGATGAAGGTCTGGAAGTTTTAGAAAGCCAAGGCTTGCGCTTTGGAAGTTTCTTAACTGACTTAAACAACTTTGCGATGTCGTCAGGGTTAAGAGTTTCTTTCTCCATCAACTCTTTGGCCATCGCGTCCAAGACTTTGCGGTTTAGATTGATGGCCTTGTATGCCTCGTCGTGAGCGGCATCAAGAATTTTTCGAATCTCAACATCAATTTGGTGAGCAACTTCGTCGGAGTATTCTCTGGCCTGAGCCATGTCGCGACCGATGAACACTTCGCCACCGCCACCGTAAGAAACAGTTCCCAAAGAAGAGGCGAAACCGAAGAGCGTCACCATCTGACGAGCGGTCTTGGTTGCCTTTTCAAAATCATTGGATGCGCCGGTTGTTGGGTCCTTGAAGACAACCTCTTCTGCAGCTCTTCCACCGAGGGCGTAAGCAATCTGATCAAGCAGTTGGTTGCGTGTGACCGAATAGCGATCTTCCAGTGGTAACACCATGGTGTAACCGAGTGCTCGGCCTCTTGGCAGGATTGTCACTTTGGTGACCGGGTCTGAGTGGTTTAGGGAAGCGGCGACAAGTGCGTGACCTGCCTCGTGGTACGCGGTGTTTAGACGCTCTTCGTCTTTCATCAGACGAGATTTTTTCTGTGGTCCACCGATTACGCGATCGATTGCTTCATCAACTGTTGCGGCGTCAATGGTTTTGCGGTTCTCGCGAGCAGACAACAAAGCAGCTTCGTTCAACACGTTTGCAAGATCTGCTCCGGTAAAGCCGGGGGTTCTTCTTGCAATCAGCGCTAGATCAACATCGTCATCGACTGGCTTGTTCTTAGCGTGCACGCGAAGAATTTGTTCGCGTCCTGCAAGATCCGGTGCACCGACACCAATTTGTCTATCGAAGCGACCTGGGCGAAGCAGGGCTGGGTCCAAGATATCTGGGCGGTTGGTTGCTGCAATCAAAATCACACTGACGCTGGAATCAAATCCATCCATCTCAACTAGCAGCTGATTTAGAGTCTGCTCGCGCTCATCGTTTCCGCCACCGATACCGGCTCCACGCTGACGACCAACGGCGTCGATTTCATCGACGAAGATAATCGCTGGCGATGAAGCTTTAGCCTGCTCAAACAAATCGCGCACGCGCGATGCTCCGACTCCGACAAACATTTCAACAAAGTCAGAACCTGAGATAGAAAAGAATGGAACTCCGGCCTCTCCCGCTACCGCTTTAGCAACGAGTGTCTTTCCGGTTCCAGGAGGGCCATACAGCAAAACACCTCGTGGAATTTTTGCGCCGAGTGCTTTAAAGCGTTCGGGCTTTTTGAGGAAGTCTTTGATTTCTTCGAGCTCTTCTAGTGCTTCGTCGATGCCGGCAACATCTTTAAAGGTGGTGCTTGAAGTTTCTTTGGTGACCATTTTGGCTTTAGATTTTCCGAACTGCATAACTTTGCCGCCGCCTGCCTGCATTGAAGACAGCAGGAACCAGAAGATAAGACCGATCAAGATAAATGGCAGCAGTGACCCAAGCAGGGCTAGGTACCAGGGGGTGTTTGGAACTTCATCGTTGAATCCATCGCTAATCACGGAAGTTGAAATTGCATCAATTACCTGCTCGCCACGAGGTGCAACGTAGAAAAACTGGACCTGCGAACCAAACTCAGGATCTGGATTTAGAAGTTCAATGTCAACGCGCTGCTCACCATCAAAGATTTTGACAGATTTGGCCTTGCCGGTTTCGATCAAAGAAAGGCCGTACTTGGTATCAACCTGCTGGAAGGTCTGGGCGTTGATAAGGCTGGTTCCGGTGATCAATATGACGATTGCCACAAAGATCCAGATAAATGGACCGGAAAGGATTTTCTTGAGCTTCATAGCTTCCTAGGTTACCTGCCCAAACTGACAGGTAAAAATCTAGGAGTAAACAGAAGGGGAAAGCACCGCTACCCCAGGCAAGGTGCGGTATCGCTCGTTGTAATCAAGGCCATATCCGACCACAAACTCGTTCGGGATATCAAAGCCAACCCACCGAACATCAACGTCAACCTTGGCAGCATCTGGCTTTCTAAGCAGTGCTACAACCTCTACAGAGGCTGCTCCGCGAGCTTCTAGGTTGGCGACCAACCAAGAAAGAGTAAGGCCGGAGTCAATAATGTCCTCAACAATAAGCACGTCTTTGCCTAAAACATCAGTGTCGAGATCTTTCAGAATTCGCACCACACCAGAAGAAGTTGTGCCTGAACCATAGGAGGAAACTGCCATCCAGTCCATCTGAACTCTTGATTGAACAGCGCGGGAAAGATCAGCCATAAACATCACTGCACCTTTTAGAACGCCGACGAGAAGAACATCCTTGCTGTCGTAGTGCGCATCTATTTCCTTGGCCAATTCCTGGATGCGGGTTTCTATCTGCTCTTTGGTGATTAGCACCTGAGTGATTTCAGCGGTTACGGTTTCCAGATCCACTTAGCTTATCTCCTGTTTGACTCAAAGGTGATGGTGTTGCCCTTACGCACTACTCTAACCCCTGGAAGAGCTAAAGGCTTTTGCCCATGCCAGGACAAAACTAAATCCGAAACTGCCAACACATGTGTCCGGCTCGACTCTGACCCAAAACCATCCAGCGCCTTTTTGATAACGCGATGCAAAATTGCCGAAGGCAATTTGCCAATTAGCTGCGCATCAAAACTGATTCCAGAAGCTGAAACCTTCGCGTATCTCTTGAAGCTCTTATCTGTCTGAGAGTCAAGGTAGGCATTGTCTTCACGAAGCTGATCTGAAGTTCTAACCAGCGAAGCGGCAACGGATCCGCCGAGCTGCTTTTCTAAAAACGGAAGCACGTGCTTCCTAATCATTACCCGCAGAAACTTTTCGTCCTTGTTCTGCGGATCTAGCCAATACTTGATGTCACTGTCTTTGCAAAAAGACTCAGTGGTGGCGCGGTCAACTACAAGTAGCGGTCTAAGCAGCAGTCCTGTTTTTTCACTCATTCCCGAAAGTGATTTGGACCCGGATCCTCGAACCAATCCCAGTAAGACAGTTTCTGCTTGATCAGAGGAGGTGTGACCTAAAACAATAAAGTGCGAGCGGGTTTGTTGGCGGAGTGTTTCAAGTGCGGTGTAGCGCGCGGTGCGCGCTGCCGCTTCTGGTCCGCCGGCTTTTCCAACAGATACTTTTTTCACGATTACTTCTTCGAAACCAAGGGACGCTAAAGTCTTGGCTGTTCGTGCTGCGATATTGTCGCTGCCTTTTTGAAGTGAGTGATCGATAACTGCAGCTGCAATCTTTAGCCCAAGTTTTTTTGCTTCAAACTCAGTTGCGGAAGCCAAGGCTAAGGAGTCGGCACCGCCGGATACGGCAACCAGTAGTTTTTGTCCGGGCTTGGTGTGCAAGGTGAGCGAATTTCTAACCGCAAGGCGAATTAGCCCCTGGGAGGGGGTAAGACGCTTGCGCACGCTCACTTGTCTTTCCTTCAATTTGGGTAATCTTGGGGGTGAAACAAGCCTATTGAGGAGAGCAATGTTTGAAGCCGTAATCGAGATTCCTAGAGGATCGAGAAACAAGTACGAGGTTGACCATGAGACCGGTCGCGTACACCTAGACCGTGTGCTCTACACACCTTTTGTTTACCCGGTTGACTACGGCTACTTCGACAAGACTCTAGGCGGCGACGGCGACCCGCTAGATGCCCTCGTGCTACTTGAGTTCCCAGTTTTCCCAGGCGTTGTTGTGAACGTTCGTGCCGTAGGCGTACTTCCAATGGAAGACGATGGCGGAATGGACGAGAAGATTCTTTGCGTGCCAGCTAAAGACAAGCGCTGGGAACACATTCAGGACATTGGTGATGTCCCTGAGCAGACCAAAAACGAGATTGCTCACTTCTTTGGGCACTACAAAGATCTCGAGCCAGGTAAGTGGGTCAAGCTTGGTGAGTGGGCCAACAAAGCTGAAGCGGAAAGATTAATCGCGAAAGCTAAGGCCGACTACAAGCACTAAAGTTTTTTACGCGCTAGGGCGTGCGGCGTACGGAACCATTTCACCTAGGCGCTGATTCATTGGAATTATTCGAACCGGCTTTGATGGGTTTGGTGCATCAAGAATTAATCCGCCGCCGATGTAAATACCGATGTGGTACTTATCTCCATAGCCGCGGTTTAAATGATTGTTGCTGGTCGACCAGAAGATTAGGTCTCCGGCTGCAACGTCTCTTAGCGGAACAAGCTGACGCTTGTCCATTGCATTGATGAACTGATTAGAAACCGAATGGGTGCCGATGTAAGTACCAGCCGCTTCATAAGCCTTCATGGTCAAACCGGAACAGTCCCAAGCGTTTGGTCCGCGAGCGCCAAGAATATATGGCTTACCCAGCTGCGCTCTAGCAAAAGCAATTACACGTTCGACCTTGTCTTGGTTTGGTGCTCCAACTTTGTAAAGCTCAGGAGCCTCTGGAACTCTTGTTCCGGCAGCCTGTCTTCTTTCCCACGCCAGACCTTCAGCGCGCTGGCGCTCAAGGTCAGCTGCGGTGTCCTTTAGGGAGGCAAGCTGGTTATAGAAGATTCTGTTTTGACGCTTGTTTGCTGCAACTTTGGCCTCAACCGCATTGGCGGCAGCTTGAGCCTCATCGAATGCTTTTTTGGCTATGTCGGCTTTGGCTTCAAGTTCTTTCTCGGCAGCGGCCAATTCATCGGTTAGCGCTTTGGCTAGACGTTGGCGCTCTAGGGATTTTTGGTAAATCAGTTCGGTTTGCTCAGCGAGTTTTTCCTGAGCTCCCAATTGATACAAAAGGTCATCGGCTTCGCCGGGGTTTAGAAATAGATTTAGCGAGGTTCCGCCGGAACCATTTCTGAGCATCTGGGAGGCAATTTGACCAAGCTGCTCGGCAGCCTGGTCAGCTTCGGCGAGCGCGGCCTTGGCCTGCTTTTCCAATACCTTTACTTTGCGCTCGATGATTTCGAATTCTTCTTGAGCGACGTTGAAGATTTCAGCTTTGATACTGGCTTCGCGGTTTAGGACTTCAACTTCGTCTTCGAGATCTGCGATGAGATTCTCTATTCGCTCGATCATCTTTTGCTTATCAACCACGTTGCGCTTAGCGGCGGCAACCTCAGCGGCACTCGGGTAGTTCGGGTTTGCCATGGCCGGGACTGCAAGCACGGTGCCCAGAAGAATTGCCAAGCTCATTAACAAGGCAAAGGGGGCTCTAAGTCGAAAAGACATATTTTTCAAGCTAACACGGAACCTTGAAGTAATACCTGAAGGATGGCTGAGAGTGTCGAAAGATAAAGGGCTCCAAGCCCGTTGGGGTTGCTAAATGAGTCCGTTGGGGGCTACTGTTTATAGCTGGTGCTATGAAGTTCCACTCTTTGTAGGCCCCATCGTTTAGTGGCCTAGGACGCTGCCCTTTCACGGCGGTAGCACGGGTTCGAATCCCGTTGGGGTCACAAATTGTATGGCTCGTAGCAACGAGGCCCTGTAGCGCAGTTGGTTAGCGCGTCGCCCTGTCACGGCGAAGGTCGCCGGTTCAAGTCCGGTCAGGGTCGCTTCAAATAGAAGCCCTCTTTTGAGGGCTTTTATTGAATGGGGGTGGGTCAAACCACCTTTAGGCTCTGTAGCTCAGTTGGTAGAGCGAACGACTGAAAATCGTTAGGTCACCGGATCGACGCCGGTCGGAGCCACCACTTTCACTTTATTTTCCCTACCCTTGCAAATTTCTTCACAAGTATTGAACTACTCGAATAACGCACTTTTGCCGCAGCCCCGAAGTAGGTTGGGACTTAGAGATCTTCTGCTGGCCCCAAAATCTTTTCCGGCCAGCCCAATTCCAACCGCAAGGACAAAAACAAATGCCTCAAAAAACACGCAATCGCTGGATCGGCCTGGTCTTTATTTCGATGGCAATTTCCATCGTGATCATCGACGGAACCATTGTGAACACCATCTTCCCCTCAATCATTGTTGACCTAGCTCTTACCTCGGCTGAAGTTCAGTGGGTTCAAGAGTCTTACATCCTGGTCTTCGCAGCACTGCTATTGGTGTTTGGATCGATTGCCGACCGCATCGGTCGCAAGCGACTACTGATTATCGGAATCGTTATCTTCGCACTGGCTTCGGTTTGGGCAGGACTAACTGACTCTGCATCTCAGATGATCTTGGCGCGAGTCGTGCAGGGAATTGGTGGAGCGATGGTGCTTCCAACCACGCTCTCGCTCGTAAACGCAAACTTCCAAGGCAAAGAGCGAGGAATTGCATTTGCTGTTTGGGGAGCAACTATTGGTGGAATGGTTGCAATCGGACCCGTGCTTGGTGGCTGGCTAGCAACTGATTTTGACTGGCGCTGGGCTTTTGGAATTAACTTACCCATAGGAATCATCATCATCGCAGGTCTTTTGTACTTCTTACCAGAATCTAAATCAGCTCAGCGAGCCGGTGGCATTGATATTGTCGGAGCAGCGATTTCCGTTGTGATGTTCTCCACTCTCGTCTTTGGATTGATTGAAGGAAGAATCTACGGTTGGTGGGATGTAAACCCAAACAATCAGTTCTCCCTATTTGGTTTTGAGTGGCCAACTGATGGCATTTCAGTAATTCCAATTTCGCTGTTTATTTCTGTAGTTGCCACAATCGCTTTTGTCCTCTGGGAGAAAAAGCGTGAGAGCGAAAAGAAGAACGTGCTTTTGGATCTTGATCTATTCAAGATTGGTTCATTCAGAAATGGATCTATCGCAGCAGCGATTATCTCGATGGGTGAATTTGGAATTCTTTTTGCGATTCCACTTTGGCTTCAGAACGTCCTAGATCTTTCAGCTATCAGCTCAGGGCTGGTTCTTCTCTGGCTGGCAGCAGGTGCGTTCTTGGCATCTGGAATTGGTGGAGCACTAAGCGGAAAGCTTGCTCCTGCTATGGCAGTGCGAATTGGTGTCGGTCTTGAGCTAATCGGTGTTGCAGGTATTGCACTGAATGCAACCATCGATGCCGGTTGGGCATCGATTGCAGGATTCTTGTTTGTGTATGGAATCGGTATCGGTCTTGCAACAGCGCAGCTAACCGGTGTGATCATGGTTGATGTTCCTATGGACAAATCGGGTCAAGGTTCTGGTTCTCAGTCAACTGTTCGTCAAATTGGTTCGGCACTTGGAATTGCAGTTTTGGGAACGGTTTTGTTCACGTCCACTCAGGCAAGTTTGGAAACCAGACTTACTGATTTGCAGCTTGAGTCATCACAGCAGGTAATGATTGTTGACGCAGTTGTTGAATCAGCCGGAGCGGCAATTCCAGAACTTGGTGCTCTTGGACCAGATATTCAACTTGCTGCTGGTGAGGCATTTACTGACGGCGCTAAAGCTTCGGCTTGGGTTGCCGGAGGATTCTTGTTGCTTGGTTTTGCCAGCACATTCAATCTCGGTTCCAGGGCTCCAGCAAAAAGCGCTGGTCGAAAGAAGAAGTAGTTGCGAGCCAAGTTGCTGCTAGCGATTTTCTTCGGTGGCGCACTTGGTTCTGCACTTCGCTATTTGGTATTTCTGGGCGTCGAAGGTTCATCACTTACTGAACCTGAAACAGCCCTTCTTGCCACTTCGATAGTCAACCTGTTGGGCGCTTTGTTTTTGGGTTTTGTTCAAGCCCATAACCTCCCCTCCTCTCCGAAACTAGCTTTTTGGGGTACTGGGGTAGCGGGAGGATTTACAACAATGAGTGGGCTGACTTTGGTCACGCACCAACAAAACCTGGGGCCATTTGGAAACGGGACCATTTTTTGGTTAGCGGTTCCTCTGCAGTTGATTCTTGGGGTACTGGCCTTTTGGTTAGGGCGAAAGCTTGCAGGAGGTAAGTCCTGATGGATGTTGCTCTCTCGCTTTTGATCGTGGCGCTAATGGGTGGGCTAGGTTCTACGATTCGATATCTGATTGGAAGCTGGCAATCGTTTCTGCCCTGGGGAATCTTGGTAGCAAATTCAATCGCCTCATTCATAGCCGGCTTTGCCTTCGGCAACGATTTGTTGGCTCTTGCACTCCTAACCGGGTTTGCTGGAGGCCTGTCCACCTTTTCAACTTTCGCGGCTCAAACCTATGAACTCTGGACCACCAAATCCAAGGCATTGGCATTGCTCAATGGGGCACTAAACCTTGTGCTTCCCGCTGTTTTGTTCATCACGGCCTCGTTTTTGCTCTAGCTAGGTTTCGGGCTGGATGCTAAACTTGAGGGAGATTTCAGGTTTTCTGGGCCCAATCTGGCACGGACAAGATACGAAAGAGGGGTCTCGCCATGGGGCGTGGCCGTCAAAAGGCAAAACACACCAAAGTAGCCAGAGAGCTGAAGTACTTCAGCCCTTCTACTGATTACAGTGCGCTAGAAAAAGAACTCACCAA
>CAMAXJ010000029.1 GCA_945862155.1 Rhodoluna limnophila | reverse complement strand
ATCCCGTGGCTCTAACAATCGGAATCGTGGGACTACCAAATGTTGGTAAGTCGACCCTCTTTAATGCACTGACCAAGAACAACGTTCTGGCAGCGAACTATCCGTTCGCAACCATTGAGCCAAATGTTGGTGTGGTGAATCTTCCCGATACTCGCCTAGACAAGCTCGCAGAGCTTTTTGGAAGCGAAAAGATCCTGGCTGCACCGGTTTCCTTCGTTGACATTGCCGGAATCGTTAAAGGTGCCTCTGTCGGTGAAGGCCTTGGAAACCAGTTCCTTGCAACAATTCGAGAAGCCGATGCCATTGCTCAGGTAGTGCGTGGGTTCAGTGATTCTGATGTGGTTCACGTCGATGGCAAGGTCGAGCCTTCATCCGATATCGAAACAATCAATACCGAGTTGATCTTGGCTGACATGCAAACACTGGAAAAAGCCAAGCCTCGTATTGAAAAGGAAGTTAAGGGCAAGAAAGCAGAGCCCGAGGCACTGGTCGCAATCGATGAGGCGCTCGCAATTCTAAATTCAGGTCAGCCGCTGTCCTCGAGCAAGATTGACTTGGATTCAATCAAAGAACTTGGGCTACTAACGGCAAAGCCAATCATTTATGTTTTCAACGTTGACGAGGGGATATTGACAGACCCAGCTAAGAAGAAGGCCTTGGCCGACTTAGTTGCTCCCGCCGAAGCGGTGTTTCTAGATGCCAAGGTCGAATCTGAACTTATTGACCTAGATAAAGCAGAAGCAGCTGAGCTGCTTTCCTCGCTCGGTCAAGACGAATCTGGTTTAGATCAGCTAGCCCGCATTGGATTTAGAACTCTGGGCTTGCAGACTTATCTAACTGTCGGACCCAAAGAAGCTAGAGCTTGGACTATCAAGCAGGGCTGGAGCGCCCCGCAAGCAGCTGGCGTTATCCATACTGATTTTCAGCGCGGCTTTATCAAGGCAGAAATTGTCTCCTTCGACGATCTTGTTTCAACTGGTTCTATGGCAGAAGCCAAAGCCAAGGGCAAGGTTCGCATGGAAGGTAAGGACTACGTCATGCAAGATGGCGACGTAGTGGAGTTTAGATTTAACGTTTAATTATGCGACCGCTGTACTTTGTAGAACGCACGTTCCCATTCCCCGTCGAGAGACTGTGGCAAGGCTGGACAGACGCTTCTGAACTCGTGAAATGGTATAGCCCAGTATTTCTCAAAGTGATTCCAGGATCCGCAACTAGCGAAGCAGTGGTTGGAGGAAGATGGGCGATAGCTGTTGATGTTTCCGAGAACGGCTTTAACGCATACTTTTGGGGCACTTACTCCGTTGTCGAGCTTCACCAAAAGCTCGTCCATGATTTGAACTATTCGCAGGACGAACTTGAGTTTGCGCTTAGAGAACCAGGCGCAGAAGCTCATCGAATAGAAATTGACTTTACAAAAACCGATGGCGGCACTGTAGTGCGCTTCTCGCAGTACGGTGAAATGGAACAGGAGCAAGCTGAGGCCTCTAGAGAGGGCATGGAGAGCTACTTTGACAATTTAGAAAGCTATCTTTCAATTGGGGAAAATTGATGAGAAAACTCAGTTGAGCTGAAACTTCAACCGATGCTTTCCCGGACCAAAGTAATTCTCCATCAGTCCGACCTGCACAAAACCAAAACTTTCGAGTAAACCCTGCATGGCGTGGTTGCTCGGGGACGTCATGCAGGAAACTGTCACAATGTAGGGGCTTTGTGAAAGTTCAACGAAAAACCTTTCCATCAATGCCTGACCTACGCCTTGGCTTCGATGCGAATTAGTAATGGCGAGAGTTAGTAGCTCCCACTCGTTTGAGCTGATCTTGTCAAACTGAAGCATTCCGACAACCGTGTTCTCGTCAACCGCTGCAAACACCCCACCGTCTTCAACACCTGTTTCAATTTCCCCGGCCGGTGCCGGCTCTAAGTCAGTGTTGCCTTTAGGGAAGCATTCGGCATCAAGTGCAATCAAGTCGGCTAAATCCGTGGGCAGTGCGACTCTGACTTTCAACTCCATGGCATTACAGTAGCAAGGGCCAAGACCGGTGCTTGAAGTCAATCCGGTGCCGGACTCGATAGGGTACTTCTATGACCACTCCAGAAAGTGCCGTGGAGCATCCGGATCGCAACCTGGCTCTCGAGTTAGTTAGAGCAACCGAAGCCGCAGCCATTCGTGCGCACCCCTTTATCGGTAAAGGACACAAGAACGAAGCCGATAAGGCCGCGGTCGATGCCATGAGGGCCTTTCTTGGAACAGTAAATTTTGAGGGGCTAGTAGTAATCGGAGAGGGCGAAAAAGATAACGCTCCGATGCTGTTCAATGGTGAACTGGTCGGTACCGGAACTGGGCCAAAGTGTGACATCGCTGTTGATCCAATTGATGGAACTTCTCTAACTGCGGCAGGTCGCCAGAACGCAATCTCTGTTATTGCAGTAGCTGATCGAGGAACCATGCTTGATGCCTCATCTATTTTTTATATGAACAAACTCGTCACAGGTCCCGAAGGTGTTGGGGTTTGTGACATACGAAAGCCTGTGGGCGAAAACATCAGGGCACTAGCAAAGGCAAAGAACAAGCAGGTATCTGAAATTGTTGTTGCCGTGCTGGATCGCCCAAGACACGAAGTCTTGATTCGCGAGATACGTGAAGCCGGAGCAGGAACACGCTTGCTTTTGGATGGTGACGTAGCAGCCTCTATTCATGCCTCGAGCCGTGAGTCACGGATAGATATGTGCCTTGGGGTAGGTGGCTCACCCGAGGGGGTTGTAACTGCATGTGCGGTTAGTGCGCTCGGCGGCCTAATTCAAGGCATTCTCGTGCCTCGAGATGAGCAAGAAAAGCAAAAGGGAATTGCCTCCGGTCTAAAAATGGATTACGTCTATGAAGCCACCGAACTTGTTAGAAGTGACAACACGTTCTTTATCGCAACTGGTGTCACAGACGGACAGTTGCTCGAGGGAGTCCGAAGAAAAGGGCCCATGATAAGAACTGAAAGCATGATCATCCGCGGCCGAAGTGGAACTATTCGCCGAATTATCGCCGAGCACCGAGCCTCTCGCTGGAGTTAGCTCAGGGAAGTCATAAGTCGGCGCAGAGAATCCACCCTAGATTCAGCTTGCGGCCCTAGTGCTCCACTGGCAATTGCCTCATCCAATGCGCAATCTGGAGAATCCGCCAGATGAGTGCAACCCCTAGGGCAGGACCGAATTGTTTCCCAAAGGTCCTCGAATGAGCGCAGTAGGTTCTTGGGGTCTATGTGGCCTAGCCCGAAGGATCTAATTCCAGGAGTGTCAATAATCCACCCCTTCAATAACTTGATTGCGCGCACTGAAGTGGTGGTCTGCCGTCCGCGACCGGTGACATCGTTGACAACTCCAACGGCCCGATTTGCCGAAGGTGCAATTGCATTTACCAGCGTCGATTTTCCAACTCCCGAGTGCCCAACAAAAACCGTCACCTCACCGGCCAACAGTTCCTGAAGTTTCCCAAGTTCAAACTCGTCAGAACGCGTTTGAACCACTGGGATACTCAATCCGGCAAAGCTTGCAAGAAACTCGGTTGGATCTTGCAGATCAGTTTTAGTCACGCAGATGATTGGCTTGAGTCCTGCGTCAAACGCAGCTGCCAAGTATCGATCAACCAGACGAGTTCTCGGCTCTGGATTAGCTGCAGCAATAACAATCAAAATCTGAGAGGCGTTTGCAACAATCACCCGCTCAACCTGGTCACTGTCATCGGCACTTCTTCGAAGCAGAGTCTTTCTTGGCTCAATGCGTACGATTCTTGCCAAGCCACCATCCTCACCGGTGATATTTCCGGTTAGTGCAACTACGTCCCCAACCACTGGCCCATCGGTGCGCAACTCTTTGGCGAGGGTGGCATTTAGCTGGATTTGAGAATCCAACAAAAGAACTTGATAGCGGTTTTTGTCCACGCCAACTAGTAAGCCCAGTGCTGCACCGTCATGTTCGGGTCGGATTTTGGTTCGCGGTTTATTGCCCTTGGGATTAGGTCTTACTCGAACATCGGTCTCATCAAGATCGTGCTCGCCAGGTTCTGGCTCGTAAAGCCAGCTCAAGTGTTCCCCTTTAGCATTTGCTCCCAGAGCGAAACAAACTCAGGGATAGTTTTTGTTGTCACTGAGATATCCTCAATCTCAACCCCTGGAACCCGAAGTCCGATTATTGCCCCAGCAGTGGCCATTCTGTGATCCTCATAGGTTTTCCAGAGGCCGCCGTGAAGCTTTACTGGCTTGATGATCATGCCATCGTCTGTTTCAGTGGCATCGCCACCCAAGAAACTGATTTCACTAACCAGTGCACTTAGTCGGTCAGTTTCATGTCCACGAAGATGAGCAACACCTCGAATTTGGGATGGTGAATCGGCCAGTGCAGCTAAAGCTGCAACTACTGGAGTCAGTTCACCACCGGTTGAAAGATCGATGTCGATGCCTTGAATTGTTCCCGTTCCGCTCACAACTAAATCGTCGCCAACTCGTTCGACTTTTGCACCCATCTGCTGCAAGATGCCGTCAAAGTCATTTCCGACCTGGGTAGTTTTCTTGGGCCAGTTAGAAATCTTTACCGAACCGCCAGCAACCATGGCAGCTGCTAAAAACGGACCAGCGTTTGATAGATCAGGTTCTATTGCCACTTCGCCACCAGAAATTTCTCCTGGCTCAACTGCCCAGCTTGCAGGCCCGGTTTGAGAAGCCTCAACTCCTCTTTTGCGAAGGCAGTCAATTGTCATTTCGATGTGCGGCATTGAAGGTAAGTGGTCGCCAACATGTGAAACGGTAAGTCCGTCTAGGAATCTGGCGCCAACAAGTAAAAGACCTGAAACAAACTGCGAGGATGCCGAGGCATCAATCTCTATTGTTCCGCCCTGAACTTCGCCTTGGCCTTGGATAGAAAAAGGAAGAGAGTCACCGTTGACGTAAACTCCTAGCGCGCGAAGAGAGTCAATAGTTGTTTTCATTGGACGCTTGCGCGCTGCTAAATCGCCATCGAAGTCAATTTGCCCGCTGGCAATAGTTGCAAGTGCTGGAACAAATCGCATCACTGTTCCGGCTAGCCCGCAATCGATTTTGGCTGGACCTGAAAGTGGCCTAGGGGTCACTACTGCTGTGGTTCCAGAAACTTCAATCTCAGTGCCGAGATCCTTAAGTGCCTCAATCATCAAGGAGGAATCTCTAGAGATAAGAAGCCCTCGAAGGGTGGTTGGCTTGCTCGCCAATGCCGAAAGAACAAGTTCGCGATTGGTCAGGGACTTAGATCCCGGGAGCCCGATGGTTGCCGCTAGTTGATTTTGGGTGCTGGGAGCGGCCCAGCGGCGGGAATAGCTTTCGTCAGTCATTGGTTTTAAAAGTAGCAGTAATGCAAAAACATTAGGAGTCCGCGGTGTCTATAGTGCTAGAGCAATCCATAGCAGGCCGGTTGTTAGACTCTGAACCTATGACAATCCAGCCAAACAAGGACTCCGAAGACAAGATTCGGGACTTTGAACGCCAGGCGATACCTCTTATGCCCCAGCTCTACGGAGCAGCGCTTCGCTGGACCAGAAACCCCTCAGATGCCGAAGATCTAGTTCAAGAAGCAATGGCCAAAGCATTTGTTGCCTGGGCACAGTATCAGCAGGGGACCAATCTCAAGGCTTGGCTCTACCGAATCATGACCAACACCCACATCAATAGCTATAACAAAAAAGCCAAAGACCCCTCTAAGGGCGGACTTGATAATCTCGAGGACTGGCAGCTCGGTGACGCAAAATCGCTGACTGCAACCACCTCTAGATCCGCTGAGTTGGAAGCATTGGATAATCTCCCGTCTGAGGTAATCCGAAAGTCCCTACTTGAGATTCCAGAGGAATTCCGCATGGTGGTTTATTACGCGGTGGTTGATGGACTTTCTTACGCAGAAATTGCTGAGGTTATGGGCACTCCAGTTGGAACAGTAATGAGTCGTTTGCACCGCGGAAAGAAATTGCTTCGAGTATTACTTGCGGAATACGCCAGGGAAAAAGGATATTTGTCCTCGGAAACAAAAACGGAGAAAAGCTAATGGCAGAGTTTGACTGCGAAGAAACCAAATCATTGGTTCACGAGTACCTTCACAACGAATTGCGTCCAGAGGACCAAAAAGACATCACCACACACTTAGCTCTCTGCGACTCTTGCGAAGAGGAATACGACCTTGAGGTTTATCTAAACAAGGCAATTACTAGATCTTGCGATGAGGAGCCACCCAAGCAGCTGGCTCAAAAAGTTTTGGACTCTATGAGGAAGTCCCAGCAACACTAACTCTGGATTTCTTCCAAGCCCAGCCACGGGTACCAGCCGCGGTTTAGAACTAACCAAGCCATCAAGCCATAGCCAGTTTGTGCTGGCATGTTTCTCGCGGAAACCTCAAGTTCTGCGTTGAAGCCCTCATGATCAACTAGTGGATGAAAAAAATCTACAAAAGGAACACTTCTTCTTCGGCAAACATCCTCATACCCGGTCGCTAAGTGTTCAATCTCGTAGTTGAGGGCTTTATCGAAACTTGGAGGCGGTCCAACCACAAAAACTGAGATCTCATTGCGACGGGCCTCATCGATGATGGTTGCAATATTTAGCCTCGATCTAGATACTGATACACCTTCACGGGCATCCGAGTTCCCAAGAGCCAGCACTAGTCGATTGTCTGTTTCTGGTCGGAATCTTCTCTGAACCTCTCCACCCCAGCGCTCAATCAAGCTGGCGCTGGTTTCCCCTGGTGAGGGCACGTTATAAATGTCGATGATTGGATCTTCAATCGGGGTTCTGGCGATTACTCGCCCCACCCAACCAAGGGCTTTTACATCACCGATAGCGGTAGTTGACTCGTCGCCAAGAATGACGATGCGAGTTTCCGCTTTCTCAGCTTGCTCCATTGAGCTACAGCGCCAGCGCTCTTGTAATTAGGTCGGCTTGTTCTACCGCGTGACGCTTGGCAGAACCGGTTGCAGGAGAAGCGCTTGCTGGTCGTGAAACCAGAGTTGCAACTTGACCGTTCATGTACTTAGGCAAGAACAGACCGATGTAGGTCCAAGGTCCTTGGTTCGCAGGTTCATCCTGAACCCAGTAGAGCTCGGCGTTTGGATAGGAAGCATATGTTTGCTTGATCTCATCCACTGGAGTTGGGTAGAGCTGCTCAATGCGAACAACTGCGATGCTTCTGTCATTTCGTTTTTCAAGCTCAGCCATCAAGTCCCAGAAGATCTTTCCCGAGCAAAGGATTACGCGCTTAACGCTGGCTTTGTCCAAACCTTGCACATCGTCAATAACCGGCTGGAATGACCCGGAAGTGAAATCAGCAACCGACGAAGAAGCGGACTTTAACCTGAGCATCGATTTAGGAGTGAAAACCACAAGCGGTCTTCTTGGTCTGGTGAACGCTTGTCTGCGCAGCAGGTGGAAGTGTGAAGCTGGAGTGCTTGGCTGAGCAACAGTCATATTGTTCTCAGCACAAAGCTGCAAGAATCTTTCGATTCGCGCCGATGAATGGTCGGGTCCTTGACCCTCGTAGCCGTGAGGAAGCAGAAGAACCAAGCTTGAGTGTTGGTTCCATTTCTGCTCGGCCGAAGTGATGAACTCATCCACAATGGTCTGGGCGCCGTTTACGAAATCACCAAACTGCGCTTCCCATAAAACAAGTGCTTCCTTGTTCTCGATTGAGTAACCGTATTCGAATCCCATGGTTGCGTACTCACTCAAAAGCGAGTCGTAAATCCAGAACTTAGCCTGAGTCTCGCTCAGGTTTCTAAGGGGCATCCACTCTTGGCCGTTGACTCGGTCGTGGAAGACAGCGTGGCGCTGAACGAAAGTTCCGCGCCTGGAGTCTTGACCTGCAAGACGAACCGGGACGCCTTCCATTAGAAGTGATCCAAAAGACAGCAATTCGCCAAAGCCCCAGTCGATGCCACCTCCGCGGCTCATTTCTAGTCGCTTGGCCAGAAGTTGCTGAAGCTTAGGGTGAACGCTGAATCCTGGAGGGGTGTTGGCGTGAGCGTCACCGATGAGCTCAATTACCTCTTTTGCCACAGCGGTTGGTCGGGAGATTTCAGGCTCATCGCTGGCAGTGGTTCCGATGCCTACTCGGCGAGGGATCAGCTCAATCGGAGCAGCCATTGCCTCATGCACTTCGACGAAAGCGTTTTCGAGCTTGGCCTGGAAATCCGAGTTGGCAGCTTCGAACTCAGCCTGAGTGATGTCTCCTCGTCCAACCAAGGATTCGAGGTAAAGGGTTCTCACCGAGCGCTTTGCTTCAATGAGGTTATACATCAGTGGCTGGGTCATCGAAGGATCATCACCTTCGTTGTGACCGCGGCGGCGGTAGCAAATCAAGTCAATTACCGCATCGTTTTTAAATTCCTGACGATACGCAAACGCTAGGTGCGCGACTCTAACAACGGCCTCTGGGTCATCGCCGTTCACGTGGAAGATTGGAGCCTGAATTGATTTGGCAACATCGGTTGAGTAAACGGTCGATCGGGACTCGGATGGTGGAGTTGTGAAACCAACCTGGTTATTGATCACCAGGTGGATGGTTCCGCCGGTTTTGTAACCGCGAAGAGAAGCCATGTTCAAAGTTTCAGGAACTACTCCCTGGCCTGCGAAAGCTGCGTCGCCGTGAATTAGAACTGGCACAACCGGGAATTCATTTCGGGGAATAGCATTTAGGCGATCAAGTTTGGCGCGCACGATTCCCTCAAGTACAGGGTTAACCGCTTCCAAGTGAGATGGATTTGCAGCCAGTGAAACGTTAACCTTGTTTCCCTGAAGGCTCTCAAAGATTCCTTCGGTTCCTAGGTGGTATTTCACATCGCCTGAGCCTTGAACAGACTTGGTGTCGGTGTTTCCTTCGAACTCTTTGAACACCTGACCGTAAGTCTTACCGGCGATATTGGTCAGCACATTTAGTCGACCGCGGTGGGCCATTCCGATGCAAACTTCCTGGATCCCTGCGTTGGCTGCTGATTGAAGTAGCTCGTCCATGGCAGCAATGGCACCCTCGCCACCTTCCAGGCTGAAGCGCTTTTGTCCAACAAATTTGGTCTGAAGGAATGTCTCGAAAGCTTCTGCTTCGTTGAGCTTGTTCAGAATACGCAGCTGCTCTTCGCGGGTTGGCTTGGCGTAGGGCTTTTCGAGCCGGTCCTGGAACCACTTGCGCTGGGTTGGGTCCTGGATGTGCATGTACTCAACGCCCACGGTGCGGCAGTAGGAATCTCGAAGAGTTTTCAGGATGTCGCGGAACGGGGCCTTGGTCGTTCCGCCAAAACCTGCAGTTCTAAAGGTTCTATCTAGATCCCAGAGGCTTAGCCCGTGATTCAACACGTCTAGATCAGGGTGAGTGCGCTGCCTGTACTCGAGTGGATCGGTATCAGCCATCAAATGTCCGCGGACTCGGTAGGCGTTTATCAGCTCTTGAATTCTGGTGGACTTATCGCGGTCATCCGCACCTTCGCGGTCGAAGTCAGCAACCCAGCGAACTGGCTCATAAGGAATTCGCAGCGCCGCAAAGATTTGGTCGTAGAAGCCATCTTCCCCAAGAAGTAGTCCATGGACAATCTTTAGGAACTCACCGCTGCCGGCACCTTGAATAACTCTGTGGTCATAAGTGGAAGTCAGTGTAATTACTTTGCTGATTCCAAGTTTTGCCAGATGAGCATCGCTCATTCCCTGGAACTCGGCTGGGTAGTCCAGCGCTCCGGCTCCAACGATGCAACCTTGGTTTTTTGTCAAGCGCGGAACCGAGTGAACAGTTCCAATTCCACCGGGATTGGTAAGCGAAATGGTTGTTCCTTGGAAATCGCTAGCTGTCAAAGTGTTTGCTCGAGCCTTTGCCACAAGCTCTTCGTAGGCAGTTAGGTACTCAGCAAAGTTCAGGCGCTGAGCGCGTTTGATGTTAGGAACCAAGAGTGCTCTTGAGCCATCAGGTTTTGGAATATCGATTGCAAGACCGAAGTTGATGTTGGCAGGTTGCACCACAACCGGCTTCTCATCAACTATGTCGTAGTAAACGTTTTGACTCGGAAACTTTTTTAGCGCCTGAATAATGGCAAAGCCAATCAAGTGTGTGAAAGAGATTTTTCCACCACGAGTTCGAGAAAGATGAGAGTTGATAACCAGACGATTATCAATCATGAGTTTTGCTGGCAGCGCGCGAACACTTGTCGCGGTTGGGATCTGCAACGACTGGTCCATATTGGTTGCCAGAGTCTTTGCCATTCCCTTTAGGGCGGTTACCTGGTCTTGAACATCTTCCTCGGATGACTCGGGCACTATGGCGATTGATTCAGTGATCGGAGCCTGGGCTGGAATTGGCGCGGGCTTTGCCTCAACGCGAGTGGTCTTGGCAACCACCGGAATCGATGATGTCACGTCTGAAACTACGGGGGCTTGACTAGTTGGAGCTGGGGTTACCGCTCCCTGTGTGGACTGGTAGTTTTCGAGGATTGGCCACCAGGCCTTATCGACGGAGTCAGGGTTTTGCCTGTACTTTTCGTACATCTCTTCTACCAGCCAAGAGTTGGCTCCGTAGTCGTCTTGCAATCCTTCACCGGACACGGAAAAACCCCTTATTTGTTGGCTTGAATGACTCCTATATCTTACGCTCTGCGAGCGATAGGGGTCTGGCCCTTGGTAACTAGCCGTAAATGGGGCAAATCTCTGTGGCTACTTACTTGGGCCACTTTCCTCGTTCGTACTGCTCGGGCCAATCCACTTCAACGCCTAATTCACTGGCGGCTCGAAGCGGCCAGTAGGGATCTCTGAGGCTAGCGCGTCCAATCAGGATTACATCCACCTGACCTGACTGCAAGATTTGTTCGGCTTGTTTGGCATCGGTAATCTGACCCACAGCACTAACCGGCTGCTTGATTCTCTCAGCAACATATTCTGCGAGTGGAACTTGATAACCCGGTCCTGAAGGAATCGTGACTCCAGTGATAATCCCTCCACTTGAAATATCGATAAGGTCAACACCTGCTTCAGTTGACCACTTCGAAACCTCGGCTGTTTGAACTTGGTCCCAACCACCCTCGGCATAGTCGGTTGCCGAAAGGCGCAAAAAAAGCGGCATAGATTCAGGGATTGCATTTCTCACTGCCTTGATTGTTTCCATCAGAAAGCGAGCTCTGTTCTCTAACGACCCGCCGTACTGATCGCTTCTATCATTTGCAAGAGGAGAAAGGAATTGGTGGATCAAATATCCATGAGCACCGTGAATTTCAACTGCGTCAAAACCAGCAGCAACCGATCTTTTGGCAGCGGCAATAAATGCTTCAATGAGCTTTGCAATTTCATCGACGCTCAACGCTCGAGGAGCTGCGTAATCGCCAAAGGCGACATTTGTTGAAGAAACGCTTTGCCAGCCCCCTTCGCTTATCGCGACTGAACCAACGCCGCTTGACTCCCGATGCACGGAAGCTTTCCGACCGGCATGAGCAAGCTGCATCGCAACTTTGGAACCATGAGAATGACAGATATCTACAATCTTCTTCCAAGCTTTTGCTTGCTCATCGTTCCAAATTCCAGTGCACCAGGGAGTGATTCGACCTTCGGGGCTAACGCCAGAGGCCTCAACAAATATCAGGCCTGCGCCGCCCACCGACCTTGAACCGAGGTGAATCTCCTGCCAGGCGCCAGGCATACCGTCCTTGTTCTCAGCCGAGTACATACACATCGGCGAGATCCAAATTCGGTTTTTTACCTCAAGGCCGCGAAGTCGGATCGATTCAAAGAGTTTTGGCATTTGCATTCCTTTTTTCAATAACTAGAGTTCCGAGGGCTGTGAAGAGACCTAAAACTACACCTAGTCCAATTGCGATATTCAAAGGAACAAGTGCTGTTAGGAAGCCAATAATTGCCGGTCCAGCCAACACTCCAGCGTAGGTAATTCCAACTACTTTTGCCATGTTACGCCCGGTGTGAGTGTCCTCGCCGACTTCGGCTGAGTAAGCAAACATCTGCGGCACCACTCCTGCAATTCCAATTCCGGCAATCACCCAGCCAGCGAGTGCTACCGGTGAAGTTGTAGAAAGAACCACCACGCATGTTCCAACAGCTGAAACTAGAGAACCAAATCGAATCACAAATATTCTTCCGCGAGCAGCGACTACCTTATCGATTACCAACCGCGTGGTTCCCATTGCTCCTGTGTAAACAACAAGAGCAATTGCAGCCTGAGCATCAGAGGTACCAAGCACTCTTGCGTGATGAAGAGTGGACCAGTCCACACCTGTACCTTCGGCAATTGCTGCGGCCGCAGCCATTGCACCCAAGAACAAAACAAAACCAAGAACCTTTCTATTGGAAGCATTTTGTGCTTTGAGACGAGATTTTTCGGCTTGCTTGTCGGCAGCCTTAGTTCGTGTATTTAACTGGTGGTTCGGACTATCGGGAAGCATCCAGGTTCGCATTGAAATTGCGACCAGCAAAGTAGCAATCGCTGCGCCGGACAGTGTGGTTTGCATTTCAAGCCCATTAGCCAAAGCAATTCCGCCGACACTGGCGCCGATCAATCCTCCGAAAGACCACATGGAATGAAAAGCCGAGAAAATTGGGCGCTGGTAGGCCTTTTCAACATCAACCGCATGGGCGTTCATGGCTACATCAGTTGCTCCGACTCCGATTCCCA
>CAMAXJ010000028.1 GCA_945862155.1 Rhodoluna limnophila | reverse complement strand
ATGCAGAAAACTGCAGAGGCGCAAGGCAAGAGTCTTGGCGATCTGGAGTGGGCAGTTCCTTACCTTCCTATTGATCCACTGGATGTTGGCAGAAGCTACGAAGCAGTGATTCGAGTGAACTCTCAATCCGGTAAGGGTGGAGTGGCATATCTATTGAAGTCTGACCACTCACTAGATCTTCCAAGAAAACTTCAGATTGAGTTTTCAAGAGTGGTTCAAGGACTTACCGATTCTGAAGGTGGAGAGGTCAGCAGTGAAAAGCTTTGGGAGATTTTCCAGGACGAGTATCTGCCAGCTCCAAACAGCAAGCCCGAACTAAAGTGGGGTCGCTTTGAGCTCAAGCGCATGAAGACCGAAAGTGAGATGGACGGCGAAGTAAAGCTAGATATCGTGCTTCGAGATGGCGCCAATGAGGTTGCCGCTTCTGGAACTGGAAACGGTCCAATCTCTGCTTTCCTTTCTATCCTCGGTGCCCAAGGGGTTGACACCAGGCTGCTGGACTACGTGGAGCACACCATGAGTGCCGGTGGAGATGCTCAGGCGGCTTCGTACATTGAACTTGATGTGGCAGGAAAGACGCTTTGGGGAGTTGGAATTGATTCTGATATCGCTACCTCTTCTCTCAAAGCCGTGATTTCTGGCGTGAACCGCGCTATCCGCTAGAGCTTTTCTTTGCTTTAGCCAGTGGATACTGGTTAGGTGCCGTTATACCGAGATGAAGCAGTTGTGCTGCGCACCCAGAAGCTGGGTGAAGCAGATCGAATTGTGACGCTTTTGTCGCGCTACCGCGGCCAGATTCGTGCGGTGGCTAAAGGTGTTCGTCGAACCGCATCGAAGTTTGGATCTCGGCTCGAACCATTTATGGTTGTGGATGCTCAGTTCTACGAAGGCAAGTCTCTGGACATAGTGAACCAAGTCGAGACAATCGGTTCTTACGGCGGCCAAATTATTGACGACTACGCCGCTTTCACTTCAGCAAATGCCATGGTGGAAGCAGCCGAGCGATTAACCTCTGAAGAGTCTTCGCCGCAACAATACCTTCTCCTTGTTGGAGCGCTTCGTTCCCTTGCCAGCAAAGAGCATGACTCGTCTTTGATTTTGGATTCCTATTTGCTTAGAGCTCTTGCAATTGCCGGGTGGGCGCCAAGCTTTGATAACTGTGCCCGCTGTGAGGCGCCAGGTCCTCACAGCGCATTTGTAATGCAAGTGGGATCGGTTGTCTGCCAAGAGTGCAAACCAATTGGTGCAGTGTCTATTTCAACCCAGACCAGTGATCTCTTGGGTGCATTACTTTCCGGGGATTGGGATCAGGCTGAGAAGGCATCAGAATCTTCTCGCTCCAGCGCTTCGGGTATTGTTGCGGCTTACAGTCAGTGGCATATCGAGCGGGGGCTAAAGTCCATGCCGCATGTAGAAAGAGCATGATGGATTATCTTGAAGTTTCAAAAAAGGGAGTCAAACCTCCCAAGTTTGAAAAAGTCCCCAAGCATGTTGCAATCGTCATGGACGGTAATGGGCGTTGGGCTAACAAGCGAGGCTTGACTCGCATCGAAGGACACAAAGCCGGCGAAGCCGCTTTACTCGATGTTGTTGCAGGCGCTATCGAAGCTGGGGTAAGTGAGCTTACTGTTTTTGCTTTCTCAACCGAGAACTGGAAACGCTCTCCCGAAGAAGTTCGTTTTCTAATGGGCTTCAATAAAGATGTCTTGCGTGCACGTCGTGATCAACTAAATCACTGGGGTGTAAAAGTTCGTTGGGTGGGTAGAAGACCGAAACTTTGGGCAAGCGTAATTGACGAGCTAGAGGCAGCACAAGCGTTGACAAATAGAAATAAGGTCCTTACCTTGACGATGTGCGTTAACTACGGTTCACGAATCGAGATTGTCGATGCAGTAAATGAGATTGCCTTACTGGCTGCAAAAAAGAAGATAAAGCCAGGCTCAATCACTGAGAAGAGTTTCGGAAAAATGCTTTCTACCAACCCGTTGGGGGATGTGGACCTATTTATTCGATCTTCAGGGGAGAAGCGAATCTCAAACTTCTTGCTTTGGCAAAGCGCCTACGCTGAGCTGGTCTTCAGCGAGGTGCTCTGGCCCGATTTTGACCGCAAACAGCTCTGGGCGTCAATAGCTGAGTATTCAACAAGACAGCGCCGTTTCGGCGGTGCAATCGACAGCCCCAAGGCAAAGCCAGTCAAGTAAACTGGGCGTCGGCTCGGTTTCGAGCCTTTTTCTAGTCCCAATTTGGAGTTCACCGTGGCAATAATCAATCGCCTAGATTCAGCCATCGCGCTTGCCAAGCGCAGGGGCTTTGTTTTTCCTGCGGGAGAAATCTACGGCGGAACACGCTCGGCTTGGGACTACGGACCATTGGGTGTTGAGCTAAAAGAAAACATCAAACGCCAGTGGTGGCGCTCGGTGGTAAATAGCCGTGAGGATGTTGTCGGTCTTGATTCGTCTGTGATTCTTCCAAGGAGAGTCTGGGAAGCATCCGGCCACGTCAAAGAGTTTGTTGACCCACTAATTGAGTGCACAAGTTGCCACAAGAGATTTAGGGCCGATCACTTAGAGGAAGCCTTTGAAGAGAAAAAGGGTCGCCCACCAGAGTCGATGAAGGACATCGCTTGCCCCAACTGTGGTACTCGCGATGCCTGGACAGAGCCAAAGCTTTTCAACGGTCTTCTAAAGACTTACCTAGGACCTGTTGAGGACGAGTCAGGAATGCATTACCTGCGTCCTGAGACCGCTCAGGGAATTTTCGTGAACTTTGCAAACGTACTAAATGCTGCTCGAATGAAGCCTCCGTTTGGTATCGGCCAAATCGGTAAGAGCTTTAGAAACGAGATCACGCCTGGAAACTTTGTGTTTAGAACACGAGAGTTTGAACAGATGGAGATGGAGTTCTTCGTTGAGCCAGGAACCGATGAAACCTGGCACGAGTACTGGATTCAGGAGCGCTACAACTGGTACACCAACCTTGGAATCAATCCTGAGAATCTTCGCCTGTTTGAGCACCCGAAGGAAAAGCTTTCTCACTACTCAAAGCGCACCGTTGACATCGAGTACCGATTTGGTTTCCCGGGCAGCGAATTTGGTGAGCTTGAGGGTGTGGCAAACCGCACTGATTTCGATCTTGCAACTCATGCTCGTGAATCCGGTGTTGACCTTAGCTACTTCGATCAGGTCAAGGGCGAGAGATGGACTCCGTTTGTCATCGAACCTGCTGCTGGTCTGACCAGATCGCTTATGGCGTTTTTGGTTGATGCCTACGCCGAAGATGAAGCGCCAAACACCAAAGGCGGCGTAGATGTTAGAACAGTTCTCCGCCTTGACTATCGACTAGCTCCAGTCAAGGCAGCAGTTCTGCCACTTTCTCGAAACGAAGACCTGTCTCCGGTGGCGCGTAACCTGGCTCAGGATCTACGTGGTTTATGGAACATTGATTTTGATGACTCCGGGGCCATCGGACGTCGCTATCGCAGACAAGATGAGATCGGAACTCCGTTTTGCATCACTGTGGACTTTGAATCTCTTGAAGACCAAGCCGTGACGGTCCGAGAGCGCGACAGCATGGCGCAGTCGCGCGTTTCGCTAGATAAAGTCAAGGGCTACCTAGCCGAGAAGTTGGTCTAACTTTTCTCTCATGCAGGCAACGCAGAAACCGGCCCTAACCTATGGCAACATCGCCATTGACGTTCCTGTTGTGCTCGCACCGATGGCCGGAATCACAAATACTGCTTACCGCAGGCTCTGCCAAGAATTTGGTGGGGGTTTGTATGTCTCTGAAATGGTGACGTCCCGAGCACTTGTTGAGCGAACCGAAGAATCCATGCGGCTTATTGGGCACCACGAATCTGAAAAGGTCCGTTCGGTGCAGCTATATGGTGTTGACCCAAAGACAATTTCTGATGCTGTGACGATGTTGGTTGCTGAGGATAGGGCAGACCACATCGATCTAAACTTTGGCTGCCCAGTTCCAAAAGTGACCCGTAAGGGTGGCGGCGCAGCACTTCCGTGGAAGAAAGATCTCTTCGAAGCAATTGTTCAATCTGCAGTGAAAGCCGCTGGAAGTATTCCAGTGACGGTGAAGATGCGAAAGGGTATCGACTCTGATCACCTAACTTTTCTTGATGCAGGAAAAGCCGCTCGTGACGCCGGGGTTGTAGCCGTTGCCCTTCACGGAAGAACTGCTGCCGATTACTACTCAGGTCAAGCAGACTGGGACGCTATTGCGCAGCTTCGCTCGGCTCTGCCTGATGTTCAAGTGCTTGGCAATGGCGACATTTGGAGCGCGCAGGACGCCGTAAACATGATGAAGCAAACCGGTGTTGACGGTGTTGTAGTTGGACGTGGCTGCCTTGGACGCCCATGGCTATTTGCAGATCTAGAGAAGGCTTTTCGTTCCTATTTGGCAAATCCCAATGCCGAAATCGACTATTCGCAGATTCAGCCAAATTTGGGCGAAGTTGCTGACGCATTCAAGAAGCACGCAGTCTTACTTGTCGAGTTTTTTGAAGACGAACTTCGTGCTTGCAGAGACATAAGAAAACACGTGGCCTGGTACTTCAAGGGCTACTCGGTAGGGGGAGAATTCAGGGCGGCACTGGCAAGCGTTGAGAATCTTGATCACATGGATCAGCTGCTTGGAACACTCGATCGCTCCATGCCTTACCCTGGCGAAGAAGCTGAGGGACCTCGCGGTCGCGCAGGTTCGGTCAAGAGCTGCGCTTTACCTGAGCACTGGTTGGATTCTAGGGAACTTGGTGAATCCGCCAAGGCAACCCTTCTTGAGGCTGAGCTAAATGTATCGGGGGGTTAGATGATTACCCCCGGATACTCTCCAGCCGACATCGAGAGATTTGTTCCCGAGGACCGAACTAATTCAGCAAAGCGAGGCGAGTTTGCAAGAGACCGTGCACGTGTTCTTCACTCATCTGCACTTCGACGCCTAGGAGCGAAGACTCAGGTTCTTTCGCCAACCAATGGAGATTTTGCAAGAACCAGGCTCACTCACTCTCTAGAGGTAGCTCAAGTCGGTCGCGAAATGGCTGAAGCTATTGGAGTAGATCCAGATGTTGTCGATACCGCTTGCTTGGCTCATGATCTAGGTCACCCTCCATTTGGACACAACGGAGAAAAAGCACTGAGCGTCTGGGCAGAAGATTTTGGTGGCTTCGAAGGTAACGCCCAAACACTAAGGTTGCTATCTCGAATCGAGCCAAAGGTCATTGATTCAAATGGTCAAACTCGCGGCCTCAATTTAACTAGGGCAAGCCTTGATGCCTCGTGCAAGTATCCTTGGGCTCGCTCTGAGGGGGTTGCAGAAGCCGGTGGGAATCAGTCTGTGAAGTTTGGCTACTACGAGGACGACGCAGAGGTCTTCGAGTTTTTACGTCAAGGTTCTACCTCAAATAGAAAGTGTATTGAAGCAGAGGTAATGGACTTTGCTGACGATGTTGCTTACTCAGTGCACGACTTTGAAGACGCTGTAGTTTCCGGCTATGTCGATCTTGCAGAGCTTGCGTCAGCATCCAACCACCAGGACCTGTTTTCAAAGATCCAAAGCTGGGCGGCACCAGAGCTATCAATCGATGAAATCCAGGCCGCCTTTGTAAGGCTTAGCGCCAACCTTCACTGGTTGGACAGCTACTCATCTTCTATGGCCGACCAAGCCACCTTGAAAAACTTGACTAGCTACCTAATTGGGTCTTTCGTTGGTAGATCCACTAAGAGCACTCTCGAATCAAATGCTTCGGCGCACCTAGTTCGATACAACGGTTCGCTTGTCGTGCCGAGCGATGTCAGGGGCGAAATTGCAGTTCTCAAGGGAGTAGTCTCGGTGTTTTTGATGACGGACGAGAAGCGCCAGCCTTACTACAGCTGGCAGCGCGAAGTTCTTACTGAGCTTGCCGAAGCTCTGCTGGCATCAAATGGAAAGCACCTGGATCATTATTGCCAGAGTGTCTGGGCTGATGCAACAACTGATAGCCAGAAGTACCGGGTGGTAGTCGATCAGGTTGCTTCCCTCACTGACGTTTCAGCTCTGAACCTTCACGCTGAACTGATGGGTAAATAGGATTAGCTGATGGCGGGAAAGATTAGTTCTAGGGACATCGAGGAAGTCAAATCTCGAGTAAACATCGCTGATGTTGTCGGCTCCTATGTTGCTCTAAAACCTGCAAGCGCTGGAAGTCTTAAAGGACTCTGCCCTTTTCATCAAGAGAAATCTCCGTCATTTAACGTTCGACCGCTTCAGGGCTTTTACCATTGCTTCGGTTGTGGGGCTGGGGGAGACGTCTATAAGTTTCTGCAGGAAATGGAATCACTTAGTTTTTATGAAGCTGTTGAAAACTTAGCTGGCAAGGTTGGCTACACCCTTACCTATGAGGCTGGAGCAAAAGGCCCTGATCAAGGCCAGAAGGCAAGAATCTACGAGGCTAATGCGGCAGCGGCTAAGTACTTCCAAGATCAACTAATGACTGATCCAGCTATTCCGGGCCGAGATTTTTTGAAATCCCGCGGTTTTGATAAAGCAGCTGCAGAAATGTTCGGCGTTGGTTTTGCCCCCAAGGGTTGGAACAACCTGACGGACCACCTAAAGGCCGTTGGATTTACAGAAGAAGAGCTGATTACCGCATCCCTGTCTTCCAAGGGCGAGCGTGGGCTTTATGACAAGTTTCGCGGAAGACTGATCTGGCCAATTCGAGACACTTCCAATCAAGTAATTGGATTTGGTGCTAGAAAACTCTTTGATGATGATCAGGGCCCAAAGTACCTAAACACTTCCGAAACTCCAGTGTATCACAAGTCAGCTGTGCTCTACGGCATCGATTTAGCCAAGAAGGAGATATCTAAGTCTCAAAAGGTTGTTGTGGTTGAGGGGTATACCGATGTCATGGCTTGCCACCTGGCAGGAATCACAACTGCAGTTGCTACCTGCGGAACTGCATTTGGCGATGACCATATTCGCATTCTCAACCGCATGCTCTCAGCAAACGTTGATAACCCCGCCGAGGTCATATTCACTTTCGATCCCGACGAAGCAGGTCAAAAGGCGGCCATGCGAGCCTTTGCCGACGCTGATAAGTTTCACGCCAATAGCTTCATAGCGGTTGGCCCCGACGGGCTTGACCCGTCAGACCTGCGAGTTCAAAAAGGTGACGAAGCAGTTTCCTTGATGATTGAGAACAAGAAGCCAATCTATGAGTTCGCGATCAAACAGAAGATGAAAAACTTCAATCTAGATTCTGTCGAAGGCCGAGTCGGTGCCGCAAGAGCATCAGCTTCTGTCATTGCAACAATTCGAGATTCTGCACTGCGCTCGGTATATATACGAGAGCTTGCTAACTGGGTGAACCTTGACTTGTCGGAAGTTAGCGCACTGGTTGATAGAGCTATCAAGGAAAAGGTAGTTTCAGCTGTTGCACCGCTTCGTCAGGATTCGGTACCAGAGGCGCCAGCAGAAAACACTTTTCAAGCCCCTGACCTAAATGACCCAGCCGTGCGTTTTGAGCGGCAGCTTCTTGAGGTTTTAATTCAGCAACCCGCAATGGTCTCAGCCGAGGATCTAAAACAGCTTTCATCAGGTGATTTCCTAGCTGGAGCACACGGCGCGATTGCTCAGGCAATTTACTCAGCTCTCGAGCATCGAACCGACAATAACTGGTTGCCAAAGATCGCTGAAGTTCTGGAACCCACTCTTCACTCAGCCCTTCGCTCCTTGGCCGCAACTGAGCTACCTGCCAGAAATGACCAGGAGTTAGAAAGATATGTCTCCGGGGTAGTAAACGCCGGATTTATCGCCTTGCTTACAAGACAGAAGTTATCGATGCAGGCTGTGCTTAGGCAACTTGATCCCTCTGAGAGCGCCAAGATCGAGCAGCTTCAGCGTGAACTGATTTCTATTGAAGAGCGCAGAAGGAAGCTTCAAGGTGGCTAATAATCTAATTGCCATCGAACCTAAGAGTTTTACCTCTTATGAAGAAGCGGTGGTTTCCGGCGGGGGAAAGGTCGCACCGCTTTCAAAAGAGGTTAAGGCGCTGATCTGGACTGATTACGCAGCACCTGAACTACTTTCAGAGACATTGTCCGAGAATCCGCAAATTGAATGGGTGCAGTTGCCATTTGCTGGAGTGGACGCTTTTGCGCAAATTCTCACTGCTCCGGTTAGGTTTACAAGTGCCAAGGGTTCATACAAGGAACCTGTGGCTGAACACGCACTTGCTTTGGCTTTGGCACTTGGAAGAAAACTTCCTGTTCGAATTAAGGCAACTAGCTGGGGTAAGCGCGAGGCCTTTAGCTTCTACGATGCAAACGTTTTGCTGATTGGCGCAGGCGGGATCACGCAAGAGTTAATTGGAATGCTAAAGCCCTTTAGAGCAAAGATTTCAGTTTGTAGAAATCAAGCCGAGGTCCAGGTCCCTGGAGTAAACGAAGTGTTTGGACTTGGTAGTTTAAGTCAGAAGATTTCCGAAGCAGACCTTGTTGTCGTTGCATGTGCCTTGACAAATAATACCCGAGGGCTGTTTAACCTCGAGCTTTTCTCAAAGATGAAGTCAACTGCATTTATGGTGAACGTATCAAGAGGCCCCATCGTAAACACCGCAGATTTGCTTTTAGCTTTGGATAAAGGTCTGCTGGCGGGGGCGGCGGTGGATGTCACAGACCCGGAACCACTGCCCGATGGGCATCCCATGTTTGGCAGAGATGACCTGATTGTCACGCCACACACTGCCGATACCAAGGAGATAGTGGAAAGACACTTTGCCATCAGGGTTCAGCACAACGTGAAAGCCTTTTTAGGACAGGGCCCTTGGATTGGACAAGTTGACCCAGAGCGGGGCTACTGAGGGCTTTCAAAGCCTCAAATTTTGGTAGTGTTGGTCTCTGCGAAAGCATTCCTCGGTAGCTCAATTGGCAGAGCAATCGGCTGTTAACCGATAGGTTCTTGGTTCGAGTCCAAGCCGGGGAGCCACTTACTTTTTAGCGAAAAAAAGGCCACTTTCAGGAGGTCCCGGTGCTTCGGTGGATCCAAAACAGAAACTGGCTTCCAGAAATAGCACTCTCGGCATTCGTGTTTCTTGTTCTTGGTGGACTCGATTTGGCCACTCAAGGCGTCATTGCCATGCTTTACTCTCTGGCGATAGCGGCAAGCTTTCTATTTGTTCGAAGACTAAATTTTCTAGCTTCTGCACTTGTGCTGATAGCAAGCGTTATTGAGGTGAGCTTTTCCTTAGTTCCAATTTTTAGCTCGATTGGAATTGTACTTTTGGCCTTTGTCGTTGGAGCTTTTAGCCTTCAACCTTGGCGCGAAATCAACTTCGTGGTGGCTATTTTTAGCGGTTTGGTATTTGCGGCCAACGTTGGGTTTAACCCGACCATTAACTTAGCCGTGTTTGGCGGGTCAATCCAGCTCGTTCAACTTGGTCGAGTTTTCATCTTCTTAGTTTTGGCCCTATTGACGACTAGTCTGATTTCGCTTTCCTGGGTTCTGGGCCAACTATCAATGACACGCCTGGTTCATGTCGGCACAGAGATTGATCGCCTGGTCTACCAAGAGAAACAGCTGAAACTTTCAATTGAGATAGCTGAGCAGTCCAAGAGATTTGAAATCGCCAGAGATATTAATGAAACCGTTGTTCAAAGGCTCTCCTCAGTAATCACAAATGCCGAAGGCGGTATCTACTCAGCAAAGGCAAATCCAGACGCTGGCCTCCGAGCCTTAGAAAAGGTATTGGAAAGTGCCAGAGGCACCCACACCGAGCTGCGAAGACTCTTCGACACGATCAACCGCGGCACAGTAGTTTCTACCAACCTGCCAACTTTTGCAGATCTTGACTCACTAGCCATAAGCATGAGAGAAATTGGATTAGATTTTTCGATCTCTCACTTTGGAAAGCGGTTTGCATTAGATCAGTCAGCTGAGCTGGCGATTTACCGAATTATCTTCGAAGCCCTCAAAAACGTTAGGCAGCACAACCCAAAAGGCACAAGGGCAGCCGTTGAGATATCCTGGCTTGAAAATGGTTTGCAGGTAATAATCAAGGACAATGGCGTTGAAATTCTCAGGCGCTCGTCTGCAGGTCCTAATGGCTTGCCTTTGCCTTACGAGGCCAAAGATGACCTTGATGCACTTTTAGCAAAAGTGTCAGGACCTGGTCTTACAGCCATGCGTGAACGAGCCGAGAGCTTTGGTGGATCGCTAGAACTTAAGCGTGTTGTTGGAATTGGATTTACCGTTTCCGCAATGTTCCCTGCAACGGGAATTCGCGTCAATTTGGACCCCGACTCCTAAATGACTTCCACGATTCGCATCGGCTTGCTTGGTACGGACCCTGACGTTCGCTTTGGCCGAAAGTTGGTTTTGTCTTCACAGCCTAAGTTTGAAGTCGTGTTTGATTCCGTTGGATCGCCTGAAGACCTCGAAGCAATCAGCCAATCTTTGATTGACGTTTTGATCCTGGATCAAAGGCTCTTGTCTGATGCAGGTGTAACTTTCTACTCAAGTCTTAGAAAGTTAACTGGTGTAAAGCAGGTTCCTCCGGCAATTTTGACTGCATCATTTGCGCAACCTTATCTTTTACTTGATGCCCTGCAAGAAGGGATCTTTGATGTTGTTTCAGTTGAGCAAGGAGCCGCAGGCCTAGTTGCTGCCGTATCTAGAACCTATAGTCGTGCGAATCCGCATTCACTCAGTACTGTTTGGGAACTGATCTGCACACAAACTACTTATCGCACGGTCGATTTGAATTTCGTAAGACTAGTAGATGAATTACCCCAGGGGTTGGCCAGTAGCTTAAAACAACTGAAGGCCGTTTGGCAGTCCTCGGATTTGGCCACGATTGAAAACTTCGACCTTGATTCTTTGAACAAACTGGTATCGCGTTTACCGGTGTTAAGTTCGGTTGAGTTGATTCTGGCCATGAATCGATCGGGGTTATTGGATGTCGAGTAAGCAGCAGTCGATTACTGCGGTATCGCTCGGAGTGGGTTTCGCAACCGGCGTCTATGCAATCTCATTCGGAGCGCTCTCGGTTGCTGCCGGGTTAGATCTTTGGCAAACCATGGCACTGAGTCTTTTGATGTTTAGCGGAGGTAGCCAGTTCGCTTTTATTGGAGTTGTAGCAACCGGAGCGGGAGTTGTTCCGGCAATTCTCTCTGCTTGGCTGCTGGGGGTTAGAAACGGTTTCTATGCGATTCGAATAAGTCCCGTGCTGAATGCTCGTGGACTTATTATGCCTTTGGCGGCCCAGTTAACTATCGATGAGTCAAATGCGGTTTCCCTGCTAGGGGAGCCAGATCGCAAAAAGGAGCGTCTGGGCTTTTGGCTAACCGGTATCGCTGTGTTTGTGTTTTGGAACATTTTTACTTTTCTTGGCGCAGTACTTGGATCCCAGATTGGCAATCCAACCGACTGGGGCCTTGACGCGGCTGCCGGCGCGGCATTTTTAGGATTGATTTGGCCACGCCTAAGTCAGTCCAAGTTCTTAACTCTGGCCGTCGCTTCAGCCTTTGCTGCCATTTCACTTTCCGCAGTTCTGCCAGCAGGAGTACCCGTATTACTTACAGCGCTCTTGGCGGTTGGGTTTTGGCTTTTTGGAATGCGGGGTGCGAAAAAGTGACTCTTTGGTCTGCTGTTTTGATCTCCAGCGCGTTGGTTTACTCCTGGAAGCTTTTTGGCTATCTGGTTCCGAAAAGGTTTGTCTCCAACCCAAAAATTAAGGAGCTGGCGGCACTACTAACGGTGGCATTGCTGGCGGGCTTGGTAGGTATTCAGACTTTTGTATCCACTGGAGGAATAACACTTGACGCTAGAGTGCCAGCTTTGGTTCTTGCTGGATTGCTTTTTTACCTACGGGTGCCTTTTGTGGTGGTTGTGGTTGTAGCCGCCGCTATTGCGGCATTACTTAGATTCTTTTTCTAGTCTTCTAGGTTATCCGTGCCTGGTAACCATGAAACTCCAGGCTTACCCCATCCCAAATGCTTCATAACTTCGAAGGCTTCTTTTCGGGATTCAAAATCCAGCCTGTCTACATAGATGATTCCATTGAGGTGATCAAACTCGTGCTGAAATACCCGAGCAAACCAACCCTCCGCTTCAATACGTACTGGTTTGTTTTCTAGATCCACGCCTTCAACAATTACGCTTTCGCTTCTCTTTAGTGCAAATCTCTCGCCGGGGAAGGAAAGACAGCCTTCGCTTTCGAGTTCATCATCGGCCGGACCGGCTTCGATCGGGCTATGGGTAAGCGCGGGATTGATAACAACACCACGCCTAGGGTTATCGTCATCGTCTGGATAGCTGTATACAAACACGCGTAAGCCAACACCTATCTGTGGCGCCGCTAGCCCCACCCCAGGAGCCTTATCCATGGTGTCAAACAGGTCTTGGACCAACTGCTCGAGTTGCTTATCAAACACCGTCACTTCGAGAGCCAGTTGGTGTAGGGCGGGGTCTCCGTAGATGAGAATTGGCCTAATCACCTGATAAATCTAGCTGTTTAGCTCAGAACTTCGGGCAGAAACGGGGTTAGGCTCGAATTTGTTGATTGAGGTATTGATTTGGGACCAGAACTAAGAGAACTCGCAATCGTGCTCGCAATACTCGCTGCAGTAGCACTGGCCTTTGGCGCACAATTTCAAAATCAAGCAGTTGGCAAATCTACCGAGAAGACTCCTAGGCGTCGAGGTTCACTTTCACTAAAGGAGCTAGGGCGACTGTTTGTCCGTCCGCGTTGGATGACAGGTCTTGGCCTAATGGGTCTGGGAATGGTTTTACAGGTCGC
>CAMAXJ010000027.1 GCA_945862155.1 Rhodoluna limnophila | reverse complement strand
TACACCAACTTTACTGTGATGCTTCCTGACCGTCCAGGTCAGCTTGCGCTTACCGCTGAGGTAATTGCGGCAGCACACGCAAACGTTGTTGAGGTGCTTCACACCAGGCACGGCAACGGGTTGCAGATTAGTGAAGTTGAGTTGAATCTGTCAGTTGAAACTAGCGGTCATGAGCACAGAATGGAAGTTGTGAAGGCTCTAGAAAAAGCTGGACTTCGGCCGAGGCTCGAAAAGCCGCGCGAAGACTAAGCGTTTGCTACGCCAAGAATCTTTACCGAAATAGCTTTGCCATTAGGCAAAAACACTTCAAGGTCTTCGCCAACCTTCTTGCCAATAATTGCGCTGCCAATTGGTGAGTCCGGGCTATAAACTTCAACACTGTCGTCGTTGATTTCTGCGCTGCCCAATAAAAACTTCTTTTCGGATCCGTTGAGATTTACTGTAATTACCAGGCCCTGCTCAACCACACCGTGCGCTTTAGGGGCTTGCCCCACCTGTGCAGTTGCGAGAATTTCCTCAATACGATTCAGTCGGGCTTCAATCTTGCCCTGCTCTTCTTTGGCGGCGTGGTAACCACCGTTTTCTTTCAAGTCGCCTTCTTCACGGGCTTCCTGAATCCGCTTGGCGATATCTCCACGTGCAACAGTGATTAGGTGTTCAAGCTCATCAGCCAGACGGTCATAGGCCTCCTGGGTAAGCCAGGTCGCTTCGTTAGGTTCAGACATAATCTCTAAAGCTTACTTTCAACGGCAGCTGTCAACTAATCCAGTGGTGCCAAGTTCTGTAGTGTTCACCGCGGTTGATACCACCACTGAGCGGTTTCCTGAGGGCTCTACAGCTATAGTTTTGAATCCAACCACGGCATAGCTTTGGCTCAGCACTTGCACATCGCAAATCACTTTTTGGCCAGGTTGACGGGTTACCTCAAAAACTACTTCGGTTGAGAATTCGTCATTGACGGTGAAACCAACGTCTCGAGTACCGATTTTCTGCGCATCGTCAATGGTGAAAATTAGAGCCCAAACTAAAAAGGCAACCAGAGCTATAGATCCAATGATTATTGCGAATACACGGTCTTTTCTGCGGGTGGTTCCAACCCCGTATCGCTGCTCAAGTAGATTTTCACTCACTCATAAAGGTTAACCGACATTCGTAGTTCATACTTGAGTTATGAAACTTTTTGCGATCCTCTTGGAAACCCCAGCGCCCGGCGAAGTAATAATTGATGACACCTGGTACAGCCCCGGTGTGGTTGGCTTTCTAGCCACCTTCGGTCTAGCGGCAGCATCGCTACTGATCATTTGGGACCTGGTTCGAAGAATCCGACGCGTTCGTTACCGTGCTGAAATTGCTGAACTACTAGATCAGGAGCAGGCAGAAGCTTCAGAATCGAGCACGGGATATGGCTTGTCCAGTAAGACCGATCGACCAGAACCTCCAGAAAAACCCGAGCGCTAGTTTCTAAGCGAAGGACCCCACAACAGGGGAAAGGCAAATAAGAAGTACCGCACTCCAGTGGCACATAAATGCCAACGCAGTAAAGGTGTGAAAAATCTCATGGAACCCAAAGTGTCCGGGGAATGGATTAGGACGCTTCATCGCGTAGAAGACCGCTCCGAGTGTGTAGAGCAATCCACCGATCAAGATAAGTAGCATCATTGCAAGATTTGCTGCTAGCAGTTCCGGGAGGTAGACAACCGCCGCCCATCCCATCGCGATGTATATCACCACATACAGCCACCTCGGTGCACCAATCCAGAAGACCCTAAAGCCAATTCCAAGTAGGGCAACCGTCCAGATTGCAATTATTAGCAGCAGACCCTTTTCTTGCGGTAGGGCCAGCAAGGTCACCGGGGTATAGCTACCGGCGATTAGCAAAAAGATGTTGGCGTGATCGAAGCGCTTGAGCGCAAGTTTTGCTTTCGGCCCCCAGTTAAAGCGATGGTAAATAGCGCTGGTTCCAAACAGCAGTACCGAACCTGCGAAGAAAACCGCCGCTGCAACTTTGGCAACGAATCCATCGGCTACCACCAAAAGAACAATGCCTCCGGCGATGACCAGTGGAAGGATTCCAGTGTGGATCCAACCTCTCCAGGTGGGCTTAGTTTCAGCCTCGACCGCTCCAGAGATCTCAGCCAATGGCAGATCCATCGGAGTTTCATTAGAGGAGCTGTTGTTCATGATTCAACCCTAGTTTGCTTTTCCAGCGGTAACCTTAAGAAGTGCGAAATCTGGTTTATCGACTCTATGAGGGGCGACTTGAGCGTGAGCTGGATAAATCCAACATCCCGCAGCACATCGCAGTGATGCTAGATGGCAATAGACGCTGGGCAGGAAAGAAGAATGGCTCAAAGGCCAAGGCAGGTCACGTAGCGGGCGCTCAAAAGATTTTTGACTTTCTTTCGTGGTGCGATGGGCTCCAGGTCCCAGTTATCACTTTGTATCTTCTGTCTACCGAGAATTTGAAAAAGCGCGATACCGAAGAACTGAAGGACCTACTTGTTATTCTCACCGGGCTTGCTCAGGAAATGGTTCGCCGCGGAAATTGGAAGTTGCGCTTAGTTGGAGATCGAAGTTCATTGCCACCAAGCTTTCTGGAGGCACTTGAGCAAAGCGAATTGGCTAGCCGTGACACTAAAGGGGCCCAGGTCAATCTAGCTATCGGCTATGGCGGTCGTCAAGAAATTACCGACGCTATGCGTTCCATCGTCAAAGATTCAATCAGCCACGGATCTGATCTTGAGAAACTTGCTGAGTCTCTTACCCCTGAACTAATTGCCAAACACCTCTACACCTCAGATCAGCCCGACCCAGACCTGATCATCAGAACATCTGGTGAACAAAGACTAAGTGGCTTCTTGCTATGGCAATCAAGCAACTCCGAACTTTACTTCGAAGAGGCACTCTGGCCAGATTTTCGCCGGGTGGACTTCCTTAGGGCAATCCGAGCTTTTGCCCGCAGGCACCGTCGCTTCGGCGCCTAGGCGGCCCTTGATTCGGGCGTGTTGTTAGCGCGCCAACCCCCAATCAGGATTTACCTTAAAGCTAAGCCTGAAACTATGGAGGACAAGATTGCCTAAAGCCGAAGCCACTTCTACTGCCAAGAACCAAACCAAGAATGACCAGGCGGTGAGAACCTTCGTGCTGGATACTTCAGTATTGCTTTCCGATCCAAAGGCCATGTTCCGATTCGACGAACATGAGGTTGTAATCCCAATCGTGGTAATCAACGAGCTTGAGAAAAAGCGCCACGATCCCGAAATTGGATACTTCGCCAGAGTGGCGCTCAGACACCTAGATGACCTCCGTCAAAAGCATCAGCGACTTGATTTTCCAATTGAGGTTGGCGATAAAGGAACCCTCCGGGTTGAGCTAAACCACAGCGACCAGTCGATTCTTCCTACTGGATTCCAGCTTGGCGATAACGATTCGCGCATTCTGTCGGTGGCCATGAATCTATCCAACGAAGGTTTCAACGTCACCGTTGTTTCAAAAGATCTTCCAATGAGAGTCAAGGCTGCAAGTCTTGGAATGTTGGCGGAGGAGTATCTAAACGAACTTGCCACCGAGTCTGGCTGGAGTGGAATTAGTGAGCTAGCGCTTAGCGCTGATCAAATGTCTGAGCTATACGACAATGAAGAAATTACGCACCCAGAGGCGGCGACCCTGCCAGTCAACAGCGGTCTGGTTATCTCTTCAGAAAGAGGACATGCACTCGGTCGCGTGACTACAAACAAGAAGGTCAAGCTCGTGCGAGGAGATCGCGGAGTGTTTGGGGTTCAAGGAAGATCTGCCGAGCAGCGTCTTGCTATTGATTACCTGTTGGATCAGGAAATTGGAATTGTTTCGATGGGGGGCCGAGCAGGTACCGGTAAGTCTGCTTTGGCCCTATGCGCGGCATTAGAAGCGGTAGTTGAGAGGCGCCAGCACAAGAAGATCATGGTCTTCAGGCCTCTTTACGCAGTTGGCGGACAGGAGCTTGGTTACCTTCCAGGCACCGAAGCCGAAAAGATGAATCCATGGGGACAGGCAATCTTTGACACCCTCAGCGCCTTGGTTTCCAAAGAAGTAATCGAGCACATCCAAGATCGAGGCCTTCTCGAGGTGCTTCCGCTAACACACATCCGCGGACGGTCGCTGCACGACAGTTTCGTGATTGTGGATGAGGCTCAGTCTTTGGAAAGAAATGTTTTGCTCACGGTTTTATCCCGCATTGGTCAAAACTCCAGAGTGATCTTGACCCACGATGTTGCCCAGCGTGACAACTTGCGAGTCGGTAGGCACGATGGAATTGCTTCAGTGATTGAGACACTCAAGGGCCAGCCACTGTTTGCTCACATCACCTTGACTCGCTCCGAGCGCAGTGCCATTGCGGCATTGGTCACGGAGCTATTGGACCGGTAAGTACTTGGGGATAACTTACCCGAACTAGGACCAGCGTCAATACCCTGAGCGGGTGTTTGAAAATCTCTCCTCGTTGTTTTCGGCACTCGGTCTTGGCTATTTGGTCCTTACGGCTTGGCCCTTAGCCAAGACCGATATTCTTCAGCGGCGCCTGCCAAACAAATATGTACTGCCGGCTTTTCCAATCACTTGTCTTGGTCAGATCCTGGCGGGGCTTACCGGTGCAGGATTTTTGAATATGCTCTGGGCGTTTTTTGCTGGTGTTGTCACATTCGGAATTTCACTACTGATAAATCGACTGGGACTGCTGGGCATGGGAGATGTCAAGCTCATGACAGTAATGGCACTGGCTCTAGGTTGGTTTTCGCCACTTCTTCCGATAATCGCGCTAGGGATTACTTTTCTAATTGCGGGGGTAGTTGCGCTTTGGCTACTGATGAGAAAAAAGCTCAAGCTTGGCGGATCAATGCCACTGGGGCCATTTTTGATTGCAGGTTTTTTAGCAGCGACTACTTTGGCGGCTTGGTCATAGAAAGAACATCGAGTGCAGCATCGAGCTGCTCTAACGTAATCTCGCCACGCTCAACAAAACCCAAATCAATAACTGCTTCACGAACAGTTATGGACTTCTCGACTGAATGCTTTGCAATCTTGGCAGCAGCCTCGTAGCCGATCACCTTGTTCAACGGCGTAACTATCGCAGGAGAGGACTCGGCCAGAGCCCTTGCTCTATCGGTATTGACCTCAAGGCCCTCAATGGTCTTGTCTGCCAAGACCTTCGAAGAATTTGCTAGTAATCGAATCGACTCCAGTAAGGCGTTGCCCATCACTGGAATTGCAACATTAAGTTCAAAGTTTCCAGAGGCTCCAGCCCAGGCTACGGTCTGGTCATTTCCTATTACTCGAGCGCAAACCATCAATACTGCCTCTGGAACAACGGGGTTGACCTTGCCGGGCATGATTGAAGACCCTGGCTGCAGATCAGGAATGGCAAGCTCTCCAAGACCGGCGTTTGGTCCGGAACCCATCCAGCGAAGGTCGTTATTGATTTTTGTGAGGCTAACTGCCAAAACGCGCAGAGCGCCGGAAGCTTCTACGAGCGCATCTCTGGCTCCCTGAGCTTCAAAGTGATCGCGAGCTTCTGTGATTGGAAGCCTGGTCTGGTCGGCAAGAAGTTTAATTACTGCTTGAGGGAAACCTTTTGGTGTGTTGATTCCAGTTCCAACTGCGGTGCCACCGAGTGGAACTTCAGCAACTCGAGGAATTGAGGATTGAATGCGTTCGATGCCGTAACGAATCTGGGCAGCATAGCCACCAAATTCTTGACCGAGAGTGACCGGGGTAGCGTCCATCAAATGAGTGCGACCGGCTTTTACAACTCCAGCCCAAGACTTAGCTTTTACTTCAAGTTTTTTGGCTAGGTAATCCAATGCCGGAATCAAATCGTTTATTAGTGCTGAGGTGACCGCAAGGTGAACTGAGGTTGGGAATACATCATTCGAGGACTGCGAAGCGTTGACGTGATCATTTGGGTGAACAGTCTTACCTAGATGCTTGGTTGCAAGAGTTGCAAGAACCTCATTTATGTTCATGTTTGAGGAGGTTCCAGATCCGGTCTGGTAAACATCTACCGGGAAGTGCTCATCTAGAGTGCCACCGATCACCTCATCGGCACTTTTTGCTATTGCGTTAGCTATCTCTTTTTCGAGAACACCAAGCTGCGCATTAGCTAAAGCTGCAGCTTTTTTGATTTGTGCTAAAGCAGAGATGTGTGCACGCTCTAGGGTGGAGCCCGATATCGGGAAGTTCTCTACTGCTCTTTGGGTTTGCGCTGCATAAAGAGCATTCTTGGGGACTTGAACTTCACCCATGGTGTCGCGTTCAATTCGGTATTCCACGAAAATCAAGCCTTTCTTAGGGCCTTAGTTGACGTTGCCAACGGTGACAAGCGGTGTCACCTTGCCAAGAGCAAGTTTGTAAGTTGCCCCTACAACAGCTAATTTACCGCTTCTAATGGCGCTATCGATGAGCTTGGAACGGCTAACTAGCTCAGCAACGGTGTCTTTGACGTGCAAATCGGTGATTTCATCGATTGAGTTGGTACCGGCAAGCTTGGCCGCGTCCACGGTGGGTTTGATCCTGGATACCAAGTTCTGAATGAATTCCCCTGAGGTGCTTAAAGTCCCCGCATCAGATGCCATGGTTGCTTGAATAGCCCCGCAGCTATCGTGGCCCAAGATCACAATTAGTGGCACCTCGAGCACCTCCACGCTGTATTCGAGAGAGCCCAGGATAGTTTCGGCAATAACTTGGCCTGCGTTGCGCACAACAAAAAGATCTCCGAGGCCAACATCAAAAATTATTTCTGCAGAAAGCCTTGAATCCGAACATCCGAAAAGAGCAGCAAATGGTTTTTGGCTAATTGCTATTTCAGTACGGTGTTCGACGTCTTGCCTTGGGTGGGAGGGGCTTCCGTTGATAAATCGCTGGTTACCCTCCATGAACTTTTCGTAAGCTTGGCTAGGTGTAGTGCTCAAGTTACTGCCTTTCGATCTGCAAAGTTAACTGAAGTGCCAGATCCTCAAGTGCTTCGGTGGAGGCAACCCCATACACAAAAACTGCGTTGTTCTCGTATTCCAAAACCATCATATAATCTTTCGACTTAGGTGGATTGTTTTCGCGAACGCTCTCAAAGACTTTCCATTTCTGGCCCTCAATCAAAACTTCGCCGGTTGGCTTATTAGACTCCAGCATTAGCTGTATCCAGGTTTGATTAACATCCAGCCCTTGAGTCATCGCTAGGAATTCACTTTTGGGGCCTACGAAGCCCACATACCAATTGGCAACGCCGTCTTGAGCTGAGGAGCGATAACGAGCAGCATTGGAATACCAATCCACTGGGATAGTTGGAATCAATAACTTGCCACTGGTCTCGGTTGCGGCTTGTTCGGCGATAGCAACATAGTCAACGGGCGCAACTCGGTTAGAGTCATCGCGCGGTACCGCTAGAACCAGAAGCACCATCACACCAACGGTTGCCGCAAGCGAAAGCAGAAGGTTATTTAGTGTTTGTTTGGCTCTTCGCTGTGCCGCGTCATCACTCATTCAGCAGAACTTTTCTTGGCCTTGGAAGCTTTTTGAAGGGTGGCGCGAGCCCCTGATAGCCATTGCTCACACTTGTCTGCCAGAGCCTCGCCACGCTCCCAAAGCTGCATAGATGATTCTAAAGTGGCAGATCCGGCCTCTAGTTCGGCCACAACTTTGACCAGCTCGTCCCGGGCCTGCTCGTAGCTCATACTCGCCACGTCTTTGTTGTTTTCACTCATTGTGCCTCAAGCCTACTTTCAATCTGCGGTGGCTCCAAGATCGCCTCCGGACAGGGTGATCTTTAGCTTTTGCCCCGCCTTGGCTTGCTTGGGCCTTGTCAAGACATGGCCAGCTAGATCACGCACAACGGCGTAGCCCCGATCGAGAGTTAGCTTTGGGGAAAGAGCTCTAACTGCGCCTTGAAGCCCTGTGATTAGAAGTTGTTGTTTTTCCAATGTGTTGTTCATTTGGCTAGAAAGACTTTGTTCAAGCTGAGAAATTTGAAGAGATCTCTCGTCCACCAAAGTAAATGGATTAGCAAGAATCGGTCGAGTGCGGATTCCAAGAATTAGCTCAATTTGATTCTGAACAAAACTCACGACACGAAGTCCGATTCGCTCCAGTGCTTGAGAAATCTTTTTACGCTCTTCTATAACGTCGGGAACGATTAGCTTGGCGGCATCGGTGGGAGTGGAGGCTCTAACGTCTGCAACTTCATCAGTTAGAGGTCTGTCGTTCTCGTGGCCGATAGCACTAACTATTGGCGTCTTACAATTAGCAACTGCTCGCACAATTTTTTCATCGGAGAAAACCAACAAATCTTGAAAGCTTCCACCACCGCGCGCCAAAACAATCACATCAACTTCGGGATCTGCATCTAAAAGCTCGATTGCCTTGATGATTTCTGGAGCGGCTTTGTCACCCTGGACTGGTGTGTGCTGAACTTTGAAACGAACCTCAGGCCAACGGGCTTTGGCGTTTTGCAGCACATCCTTTTCTGCGTCGCTATTGGCGCCGGTAATGAGTCCAATTAGGTTTGGCAAAAAGGGCAAAGGCTGCTTACGTTCTGCAAGAGTTAGCCCCTCTTTGATCAACTGCTGACGCAAACGTTCGATTCGCTCTAGCAGTTCACCAAGGCCAACCTTTCGAATGGCCAGCACATCCATGCTGGTCTTTCCAGATCTCTCCCAAAAATCTGGGTGAACTAGAGCAACTACTCGATCGCCAGCCGATAGTTCACTTACTGCTGCCAAGACATCTGGTCTTCTGGAGTGAATGGAGAAGCCTTTGTCTGCCACCAAATCGCGTAGTTCCCCGAAGAAAACGTCCTTTTTAGGACTTATCTGAGAGATCTGGCCTTCGACCCAAACATTGCCAAGTCGCGTTATCCATTCTTTGACAGTGTTGGTGAAATTAGCCACCGACCAAGGCGTTTGTTCACTGGATACTCGAGATTCGGACAAGTCAACTGATTGGATCTCCGACATGGCTATTCCTTAGGGAGGGCTGGTTATCTCTCATAGACTTGGGCTGTGACCCAAATAAACAATACCGCCCCGCGGCGCGTGCTTCTGGCCGCCCCGAGAGGGTACTGCGCTGGCGTCGACCGCGCAGTTATCGCGGTTGAGAAGGCCCTCGATCACTATGGAGCGCCGGTTTATGTGCGAAAGGAAATTGTCCATAACAAGCACGTGGTCACCGGACTTGAAGAACGCGGCGCAATTTTTGTTAACGAAGTTGATGAAGTGCCAGAAGGTTCAGTTCTAGTTTTCTCAGCGCATGGAGTATCACCGGCTGTAGTCAAAGCTTCTGAAGCGAGAGGCCTAAACACAATCGATGCAACTTGCCCACTCGTCACTAAAGTTCACCGAGAGGTGCAGCGATTTGCCCAAGAGGAATACGACATTCTCCTCATCGGTCATGAAGGACACGAAGAAGTAGAAGGAACAGCTGGCGAGGCTCCAGATCACGTTCAGTTAATCGATGGAAAAGATGGAATTGCAAACGCCCAGGTTAAAGATCCAAAGAAAGTTATCTGGCTTTCTCAAACAACTCTTTCAGTCGATGAGACCATGGAGACTGTTCTAAAGCTTCGCGAGAAGTTCCCAACTTTGCAAAACCCGCCTAGCGATGACATCTGCTACGCCACCCAGAACCGTCAGGTTGCAATCAAAAAAGTCGGAGCAGAATCCGATCTTGTTTTGGTTGTTGGATCAGCTAACTCCTCAAACACAGTTCGCCTAGTCGAAGTTGCTCTAGAGGCAGGGGCTAAGGCTGCTTACCGAATTGACTACGCTAGTGAAATCCAGGAGCAGTGGTTTGAGGGAGTAGAAACAGTAGGAGTTTCCTCCGGAGCTTCAGCTCCAGAAGAGCTGGTTGACCAAGTCCTTGAGTACCTAGCTGACAAAGGCTACGGAGCGCCAATCGAGATCACAACAGCCGAGGAAGACGTTCAGTTCTCACTTCCAAAAGAGCTTCGCAAGGATCTAAAAAGCGCTGGCCAAGACACCAGCAACAAGGTCAAGCGCTCCTAAGAGCCAAAGTCTGTTTCTTTGTGTGGGTGACCGACTCGGTCATAAGTAGTCCAGATTCCGATTTGCTTACCAAGTCTGAATTTTCCATTTCGCATCAGTGAGCCGTCTTTGCGGTAAAACTTCCAAGAACCGTGCATCTGGCCGTCCTTGAATTTACCCGTGTATCTAGGGTTCCCGTTATCGTAAAACGGATCGCGCAATTTAGGCCGTCGCAGACTTTCCGGCTGATCCCAACTGTGCAGCAGCCTCAACCACTCGGGCAGCCATGGACGCCTCAGCTAGTTTGCCCCAGACTCTAGGGTCATAAGTTTTCTTGTTTCCAACTTCACCGTCGACTTTTAGGACGCCATCGTAGTTTGCAAACATGTGTCCGGCGATTGCCCTGGAGAATGCGTACTGGGTGTCGGTATCAATATTCATCTTGATAACTCCGAAGCTCACAGCATCTGAGATTTCCTTGGCAGTTGAACCAGAGCCACCGTGGAATACAAGATCAAAAGGCAGGTTCTTAGAATACTTATGTCCAACGGCTTTTTGAATTTCGTCCAACAGTTCTGGACGAAGTTGAACGCTTCCTGGCTTGTAACTTCCGTGAACGTTTCCAAATGTAAGCGCTGTCAGGTAGCGACCGTTTTCACCAAGACCCAGAGCTTCTGCGGTAGCCATGCCGTCTGCAACTGTGGTGAATAGGTGCTCACCCATGCCACCTTCAACGCCATCTTCTTCACCGCCAACTACACCAACTTCAATCTCAAGAATTGATCCGACGTTTTTAGTCTTTGCAAGAAGCTCTTTAGCAATATCTAAATTTTCGGCTAGTGGTACCGCAGAGCCGTCCCACATGTGTGAATTGAAAAGCGCTTCTTGGCCGTTCTTTACTCGCTCAGCAGAAATTTCAAGAAGTGGACGTACGAAACCATCCAGCTGCTGCTTGGCACAATGATCGGTGTGGAGTGCAACAGTGATTCCATAGCCCTTGGCAGCTTCGCGAACGAAAGCTGCCATTGCCTGTGCACCAATTACCATTGACTTCACGCTCGCACCTGACCAGTATTCGGCACCACCGGTCGAGACCTGAAGAATGCCATCTGAGCCTGACTGCTGAAGACCCTGCAGGGCGGCAATTGCCGTTGACGAAGAAGACACGTTGATTGCTGGGTAGGCAAATTTTTGAGACTTGGCTCGATCAAGCATTTCTAAGTACGCATCGGGGGAAGCTACTGGCATCTCTAGTTCTCCTTGTAAATAGCTGGTTCTTTTAGCTTGGCCGAAAGATCAACATCTTCGGTTAGAAACACTTCTGGGAGATTATCAATGTTGTCTAGTCGGCTGGTTGGCTGGCCTACCTTTACTGCCCCCCACTGAACCGCAGCCATCGCACCTACTGGCACATTGAAGCTAACTCCAATGTCTTCGTGTCCTTCCGGCAGTGGGTTTCTTGTTATGGCCGCTAGAAATCCTGCCAAGGTGGCATCGCCAGCTCCAACGGTGTTTATGACTTTAACCGGGGTAGTTCTGGTGCTCCAAGCTCGGTTCTTTGTGACGGCTAGCATGCCATCTGATCCTAAAGAGGCCAACACACACTCAACACCGTGAGCACACAGTTCACGTGCTGCATCAATGACGTCTCCATTAGTTAGTAAGGAGCGCTTAACCGCAGATGCCAGCTCTTCAGCGTTTGGCTTCAAGATTGCGGCATCACCTTGTCTTACCCAGTAGGCAAGAGGTTCACCAGAGGTGTCGAGAGCAACGCGCACTCCAAGTTTTGCCATGCGGTCAAAAATTGGGTGAAGGTCGACAAATTTTCCAGTTGACTGATCAATCGGGAGAGCACCTGCAACAACCAACCACTTAGCGTCGTTGTCTTTGACGGTTTGCTCGGTCAAATCAACTACACGCAGCCACTCTTCGTGAGTGAGGGGCTTAGGGGCCTCGTTGATTTTTGTAGTGGGTCCACCGCGCTCAAGGACTGTTGTAGAAACTCGAATGGTTCCTTCGATCCACATTGGAATTAGAAAATTCTTGGAACCGGTTCGCTCGAGAATACCCTTCTCGGCATTTCCAATCGGAACTACTCCTGGAGCTTCAATGCCAGCCAAATGCAATGCGCGAGCCACGTTTATTCCCTTACCGGCCAGCTCCTCGCCAACTGAGTCTGCTCGGTTTACTGCACCTGGGTGAAGGTTGGTCACGAAATAAGTGCGGTCAAGAGTTGGAGCGGGAGTCAGAGTCACAATTGGTGACTTTGTGGTGTTGCCAGACATGCAGGTTCCTTTGCGGATTATCAAATGATTCCGGAAATCTGATGTTCCGGTGATTTTTCAGCTGCAAACGCCTTTGTGAGCACTTGCTAAAAAGTATAGCCAACACCTCCTCGCCCCTAACTGGGGCCCCTGAGGCACGTAAAAAACCTAGTCTTTTTGGGTATCTTTCTGAAGTTCGCTTGCGGTGATGCTATCCGGCCCAGATTCCAGCGGCGCGGGAGAAATAATCTCCTCTGTGCCCAGCTGGTTTTCATCCAGGTCATTTAGTTTTCGAGCAGTCACCAAAACCCTGGATTCTAGAGATGAGATAAAGACGTTGTAATCCTTCACGGTTGAGGTAATTGATCGGCCAAGCTTTTCTGCGTGCTCAGCAATCTTTCCAATCCGTTCGTACAGTTCTTTTCCAAGCTTGATCATGGTTCGAACTGAACCCTCATCAGCGTTTTGACGCCAGATGTAGTTGATGGTCTTTAGAACCGAGAACAAACTAACTGGTGAAGCTAGTGCGACATTCTTCTTAAAGGCATACTCCAACAAAGCAGGATCTGCATCCAGCGCTGCCGACAACAACGATTCTGATGGAACAAACGCGATGACAAAATCTGGTGATGCATTTAGTCCGGTCCAATACTCTTTACCGGAGAGAGCATCAATGTGAACCTTCATTGCTTTAACGTGCGCCGCAATTAGTTCTGCTCGACGCCTGGCGTCATCACCTTCGGCTAGTTCCGAAATAGCTGATGCCTCCTGATAGGAATTAAATGGAACTTTCGAATCAATCGCTAGGGATTTCCCGCCAGGAAGATTAATGATCAAATCTGCTCGGCCAGAGCCGCTGTCAGTAGAAAATGTCGCCTGTTCACTGAAGTCGGCATGTTTTATTAACCCTGCAAGCTCAACTAACTTTCTGAGCTGGGTTTCTCCCCAAACTCCGCGAATGGAGTTAGAAGACAGCGCTTGAGAAAGTGCTTGAGTGGTTTTTCTAAGCTGATCATCTGAGGCGATGGCGTTTTTCAGCTGTTCTTGAATGGTGCCAAATTGCTCGGTGCGTTCTTTCTCAAGAGCCTTTACCGAGATCTGCATCTGCTCGAGGCGGTCTTTAACTGGAGCTAGCTCGGCAATCAACCTGGATTCCTCGCGATCTCGTTGTTCGCGTGATTTTCTATCTTCTTCGGCGCGAAGTAGAGCTGCGTTTAGCCCGGTGACTGTAGCTTCGGCTCCGGCAAGCTGAATTGCCAGAGATGAATCTGAGCCCTTGGAGCGAAAGCGAAGGGCAGCAATCAGTGCCCCAACAACGGCTCCAATAAATAGACCTATAGAGAGGTAAATGAGTTCCATGCTTAGAACTATGCCAGTAGCCAGCGACAACTTTGGACAAGGTGCTAGCTGTTAGAGCTTCTTTAGCTTCAACTTGGTGGCAACTAGCAGTTCCTCTAGATTTGCGGCCCCGTGTCGATCGGCAGCATGAATCACAATTCTTGAGCAGGCATCGCTGTCAGCCAGGACGTTGTGATGATCAAACTCCTCGTGACCGATGGCGTAGGCGACCTGGTTGAGCCGATAACTGTCCAAGTTGTAGGTCTTGCGAGAGATTGACACCGAGCAGCTGTAGCTAATCTCTGGAAGCGGAGCTTGAATTGCCTCAGCTGCAGCACGCAGAACGCCCATGTCAAAAGATGCGTTGTGGGCAATCAGCACATCTTCTCCAATGAATTGAAGCATCTGATCCAAAATCATTGAAAACTCTGGTGCTGATTCAATCATCTGCGGGGTTATTCCATGCACCGCTATGTTGCCCTCGCTAAACCAGTTATGCGCGGCAGGTGGCTTGAACAGTGACTCAAAGCTGTCTACCAGCTCGCCATTGCGAACCCGAACTAGCCCAACAGCACAAGGGCTGGCAGGGGAGCCATTCGCTGTTTCGAAGTCGATAGCCGTGAAATCCAGAGACATACTTAACAGTCTGCCAGTAGCTTTGCCACAGGTAGGCTTGTATCCCGTGGCTCTAACAATCGGAATCGTGGGACTACCAAATGTTGGTAAGTCGACCCTCTTTAATGCACTGACCAAGAACAACGTTCTGGCAGCGAACTATCCGTTCGCAACCATTGAGCCAAATGTTGGTGTGGTGAA
>CAMAXJ010000026.1 GCA_945862155.1 Rhodoluna limnophila | reverse complement strand
TATGCCACTCCACCCTTACCGGATTGAGAGTTCACTCGAATCACTGCTTCGTAGCTTCTGCCAACATCCAGTGGATCAATAGGAAGGTAAGGAACTGCCCACTCCAGATCGCCAAGACTCTTGCCTTGCGCCTCTGCAGTTTTCTGCATTGCCTCAAAGCCCTTCTTGATTGCATCTTGATGTGAACCAGAAAATGCGGTGTAGACCAAGTCGCCACCGTAAGGAGATCTCTCCGGAACTGGAAGCTGGTTGCAGTACTCAACGGTTCGCTTGATCTCATCGATGTCAGAAAAATCAATTTCAGGATCAATGCCCTGACTAAACAAGTTCAAACCAAGAGTCACAAGGTCAACGTTTCCGGTGCGTTCCCCGTTTCCAAATAGGCAACCCTCGATACGGTCTGCTCCAGCCATATAGCCCTGCTCGGCGGCCGCAATTGCAGTGCCTCGGTCATTGTGTGGGTGAAGAGACAAAAGGATTGATTCGCGGCGAGATAAGTGCCTACTCATCCATTCGATGGAGTCGGCGTAAACATTCGGGGTAATCATTTCAACGGTTGCCGGAAGATTGATCACCATCTGGCGCTCAGGGGTCGGGCCGATTTCCTCGATTACGGCGTTACAAACTTCAACGGCGTATTCCAGTTCGGTGCCGGTGTAACTCTCCGGTGAGTATTCGTAGTAAATCTTGGTCCCAGGAAGTAGGTGCTCAAGTGACTTACACTTTTTTGCTGCATCCAGGGCAATCTTCTTGATTCCGTCTTTGTCCTGGTTGAATACAACCTTGCGCTGCAAGACAGAAGTTGAGTTGTAGAAGTGCACAATTACGCTCTTTGCGCCAATCAGCGACTCGTAGGTGCGCTCGATCAAATGATCTCTAGCCTGAGTCAGAACCTGAATAGTCACATCTTCTGGGATGTGCCCGTTTTCTATAAGCACTCGAACAAAATCGAAATCTGTCTGGCTGGCGGAAGGAAAACCAACTTCTATCTCCTTGTAGCCCATGCGTACAAGCAGCTGGAACATCTTGAGCTTTCGCTCTGGAGACATCGGGTCAATCAGTGCTTGATTGCCATCTCGAAGGTCAACGGCGCACCATCTTGGGGCTTTTGTTATCCGCTTGGTTGGCCAAGTGCGGTCGGGAAGATCTACCTTGATCTGCTCGTGAAAAGGTTTATAGCGATGGATTGGCATCGCAGAAGGTTTTTGATTGTTCTTCATAAGTGTTCTCCTAGAAGTATGGAAGTGAGCTAGCCGTAGCGGAATTCACCGCGACGAGGAGGGCCTTTTTAGGCCTCGTCGCGGCCACTAAGTAGTAGCTCGAAGAACACACCTAAACGCTAGCACTTAAAAGCCGAGCTTTCCCAGCTGCTTTGGGTCTCGTTGCCATTCGTGGGCAATCTTGACGCGCAGACTCAAAAAAACCTTTGAGCCCAGCAGTGCTTCTATCTCTTTGCGGGAGCGGGTTCCAACATCTTTCAAGCGCTCCCCTCCCTTGCCTAAGACAATTCCTTTTTGACTATCCCGCTCAACAAATATGTTGGCGTGAATGTCGATAAGGTCTGAATCTTCGCGCTTTTGCATTTCATCCATGGTGACCGCTAGCGAATGCGGTAATTCGTGCCGGACACCCTCAAGAGCAGCTTCTCGAATAAGCTCACAAATTCTCGACTCGATTGATTCATCGGTGTTTATTTCCTTTGGATAAAGCTCAGGCGAAAGCGGCATCAAATTCAACAGCAATTGGGTTAGTTCCCCCAGCTGGTCGCCGGCAATAGCGGAAACTGGGATTATCTCGGCCCAGTCGCGCAACTTGGAAACTTCCATCAGCTGATTAGCCAGGGCTTCTCTCGACACTGTTTCGCTTTTGGTCACTATCGCAACAAGTTTCGCTCTTCTGTAGTCGCCGAGCTGTTCGTTTATGAAACGATCACCTGGGCCAATCCTGTCGCCGGCAGGAAAGCACATGCCTATTACATCAACCTCAGAAAGTGTTGAGGCAACTAGATCATTTAGGCGTTGGCCAAGCAGAGTGCGGGGACGATGAAGTCCAGGGGTGTCAACTATTATCAACTGACCCTCGGGCAGATGAACAATGCCTCGGATAGCTCTTCTGGTGGTCTGGGGTTTGTCGCTAGTGATTGCGATCTTCTCGCCCACGAGAGCATTTGTAAGAGTTGATTTTCCAACGTTAGGCCGCCCTACAAAAGAGACAAAGCCTGCGCGGAATTCGTTAGTCATCTTTTTCTGATTCCTCGGCCACCGGTTCCACGCGCAATCGCGCAACGATAGTAAGTAATCGCTTGCCCCGGCCCTCAACCCTATCGGCAGTTAGTTCAATTGATCGAAGCTGAACAGTATCCCCCGCCTTCGGTAGTCGTCCCAGTTCTTTGGTTAGTAGTCCTCCCACTGAGTCAACATCTTCATCTTCCAATTTGATTTCAAGTTTTTCCCCAAGCTCAAAAAGTGAATAGCTAGCGTTGACCCGGTAGACACCCTCTTCAATTTCTTCAACATCTGGAATTTCACGGTCATATTCGTCAACGATGTCACCGACCAGTTCCTCGATTACATCTTCCATAGTCACAAGCCCAGCCACTCCGCCGTACTCATCGATAACTACCGCCACGTGAGTTGAGCTTCTTTGCATGTCCTGCAATAGATCCTTTAGAGCCTTGGACTCCGGAACAAACACTGCCTTTCGGGCCAGCAGCTCAGTAGTTTTCTCAAACATCAACTTTGGAGTTTCGTGAAGAACCTTTGCAACATCCTTCAAATACAAAATTCCAAGAATATCGTCAGTTGTCTTTCCAGTTACTGGAAGTCTCGAGTATCCACTGGATAAAAAGATTGCCATCGCCTTATCAAGATCTAGATCCGCCGCCACTGTAGCTATATCAATTCTTGGCACCATAACTTCTCGGGTGATGGTCTCTGAGAACTCTTCAACGGAATCGATTAGGTCCTGTTCGTATTCTTCGGCCTCAGTTGAGTCGCTGGCTTTCTTGCTAAAGAGCTTGGTTAGTGCGCCAAGTCGGTCGGAGATATTCATCTAAACCTTCTCGCTCTCATAGAAAGACTCAAGAACGGACTTTTGAATGCCAAACATTTCCTTTTCCTCGTCAGGCTCGACATGGTCAAATCCAAGCAGATGCAAGATGCCGTGGGTGGCAAGTAGTAAAACCTCATGAATCATTTCGTGTCCCGCGGCTTCAGCTTGCCGCATGGCAACGGCAGGGCAAATCACAATATCTCCCAGCAGTCCCGCTGGTGTTGGCTCGTGTTCAGTTCCAGGTCGAAGCTCATCCATCGGAAAGCTAAGAACATCGGTCGGGCCCGGTTCGTCCATCCACTGAATGTGCAGTGCCTCCATGGCTGGCTCATCGACGAACATGATTGCTAGTTCTGCGCCAGGATGAATCTTCATCCGATCTAGGGCGAATCCGGCAAGCTTCAAAACCCTAACTTCATCCACCGAGTGTTCGGTTTCATTGCTGATTTCAATACTCACTTCTGAGAATCCCTCTGGGCTTTCAGGGCAGCTGCCTCATCGTAGGCATCAACAATTTTTCCAACCAGCGGATGCCTAATGACATCCTTGGAGCTCAGTTTTGCAAAGTGAACATCATCCACCCCATCGAGCACCTTGGTCGCAATTGTTAAGCCAGAGGCTCCGCCTGGAAGGTCAATCTGTGTGATATCTCCAGTTATAACCATTTTTGAATTAAACCCAAGGCGAGTCAAAAACATTTTCATCTGCTCACCGGTTGTGTTCTGAGCCTCGTCAAGAATAATGAACGAATCATTTAGTGTCCGACCGCGCATATATGCCAGAGGAGCAACTTCGATGGTTCCGGTAGCAATCAGCTTGGGCACCGAATCCGGGTCCAGCATTTCGTGAAGGGCATCAAACAGTGGTCTGAGGTAAGGATCGATTTTCTCAGACAAGGTTCCGGGCAAAAAGCCAAGGCGCTCACCTGCCTCAACGGCAGGGCGAGTCAGGATAATTCTTGAAACTTCCTTGCGCTGAAGGGCCTGAACGGCTTTAGCCATCGCAAGATAAGTCTTTCCAGTTCCGGCAGGGCCAATGCCAAAGACAATTGTGTTTCTATCGATGGCCTCGACATAGCTTTTCTGACCAGAGGTCTTTGGTCTAATGGACTTTCCTCGTGAGCTCAAAATGCTTTGTGACAAAAGATCAGGTTCACTTCTGCGAAGATCGGCTGGAGAAATTTCTCTTCCAGTTGTCACCGCTGAAATGATCTGCAAAACGCGCGCCTTGGCAAGGGCAACTTGGACTACAGGACCTGAGATCTCGACCTGATTTCCTCGGGCCATAAAGCGAACCTCTGGAAAACCTTCTTCAATGGCTTTGAGTAAACGGTCTTCGGGCCCGAAAACAAAGACGGGGTCGACGCCGGAAATCTCAACAGTAACAGTTGTTGAATCTTGGGATTCAGAAGCGGTCAAGAGCCGTCCTTTGCTGTCTCGGACAAAACGTGGGCGTGGGCATGAAACACGGTCTGGCCAGCTTCTGCTCCGGTGTTGAACTGAAGCTTAAACGACCCAGCCGTGTACTTCTTCGCCAAATCTGTGGCCGTACTTAACAGCTCAGAAAGAATCTGCGGTGCATTCTCGGATAGCTCAGCAACATCGCGGTGGTGTTGTTTAGGAATAACTAGAAGATGCACTTTTGCAAGCGGGACGATGTCCCAAAATGCAACGGTGTTGGTAGTTTCTGCCACGAACTCGGTGGGTATCTCCCGAGAAATGATTTTGCAGAAAATACAGCTTGCTTCGGTCATGTTCATAAGTCTAGTTTTAGCCAGCGAGACTAATTCCACTCCCCCAATTTTGCCTGCAGAAATGAAACCGCCGCCATTCCGGCAGTTGAAGTCCGAAGTATGCCTGGTCCCATTCGAACCAAGCTAAATCCAGCGGCGCCAAATGCTTCCAGCTCGGCCTCAGATATGCCACCTTCTGGCCCCACAACTAGCGCAACTGAGCCCGAAGTTGGCAAACCCACTTCGGAAATAGAGTCTTTTGCCTCCGGGTCCAGAACCAGAACTAAATCAAAACTTGAAAGTCGGGTAGTCAAATCTTGGGAGGTTTGAACCGATTCGACCACTGGCACAAATGCGCGCAGCGACTGCTTGGCGGCTTCAGTCACAATCGTCTGCCAGCGGGTTTGACCCTTAGCTTTCTTCTCGTCTTTCCAAATAGAAATCGAACGATCGGCTTGCCACGGAATAACGCCGTGCAGACCAAGCTCAGTGCAGGCCTGGATCGCAAGTTCGTCACGATCTCCTTTGGCCAATGCTTGTACCAAATGAAGCTGGACTGAAGGCGCGGAAACTGACTCCACGCTTTCCACGTTTATGTCGAGAGTGTCCTTACCAGCTTTCGAGACTTTGCCTCGAATCTTGACTCCAGCTCCGTCGCTAACGGCGATAGCCTCACCCTGAAGCATTCGCCGAACGCTCACCGCGTGTTTGGCTTCTGGACCACTGAGCACAAATGTCGATCCCACCACAGTGTCTTTTCCAATTGCTGCAAAAAACATGGGCTCAACCACGGCGTCTGCCCTGGAATGAACCCGACTTGCGAGCAACAAGGCCAGAAGCATCGGCTTTTCGATATCCGGCAAGAGTTCTAAATAGCTCTTTCTGCTTGGAATCTAGCTTGCTTGGAATCTTGACTTGAATTGTGACAAGCAGATCGCCGCGACCGGATTGACGCAATCTACCGAAACCTTTGCCCTTGATTGGAATAACATCTCCGGTTTGGCTACCGGCTGGCACCTGAAGCTCAACCTCGCCGTCGAAAGAATTAATTTTGACCATTGTTCCTAAGACTGCATCGTGTAGTGGTACTTCTAGCTCACAGATAAGTTCGTCGCCATTTCTTGAAAAGTACTGGTGTGGGGCAAGGGATATATCTACATACAAATCCCCGCTCGGGCCACCGCCAAATCCAACTTCGCCGGATCCCGCTAGCTGCAACCGCAGTCCGTCCTCTACTCCGGCCGGGATTTTAAGTTCGATGTCGCGCCTTGCGCGAACTCTTCCCTGGCCGCGGCAAGTAAGGCAGGGCTCAGGAATGATGTGACCGTAGCCGCGACAAGAGCCGCACGGACTCGAAGTAATAACTGATCCAAGTAGTGAACGAACTTGAGTTTGAACTTGGCCAGCACCGCGACAGATGTCACACACTTGCGCGCTCGTTCCAGGCTTCGCGCAGCTTCCGTTGCACGTTTCACAGAGCACAGCGGTATCTACAGGAATCGATTTCTCAACGCCAAAAACTGCTTCTTCGAATGTCAGCTCTACGCGAAGCAGGGCATCTTGACCTCTTTCGGCGCGCGAGCGTGGTCCCCTTGAGCCGCCACCGCCAAAGAAAGTTTCGAATATGTCGCCAAAACCAAAACCAGCTTCTGATCCGCCTGAGTCATAGCTTCTTCTTGACTGCTCATCCCCGAGCACTTCATAGGCATGAGTCACGGATTTAAATTTCTCTTGGGCTTGTTCAGACGGGTTCACATCGGGGTGAAGCTCTCGAGCTAATTTTCTGTAAGCCTTCTTTATTTCTTCGGAAGAAGCATTTCGTTGCACTCCGAGGGTTTCGTAGTGATCTGCCAATTACTGAGATCCTCCGAGCGATTTAGTTAGATACCTAGCAACAGCCCTAACCGCGCCGATGTTTGATGAATAGTCCATGCGGGTCGGTCCTATTACTCCCACTCTGGCAATTTCGCTTCCCTGGTTTTCGTAGCCTGAGATAACAACCGATGTTGAAGAAAGTGCGTCAACACTGTTTTCTCGCCCAATAAGAAGTGAGACACCGTGCTGGTCAGCCTGCATCTCTGAAATAAGTTTTAGTAGCACAACTTGCTCTTCGATTGCTTCCAAAACTGGGGAAATGCTGCCAGGAAAATCATCCTCACGCCGTGCCAGATTTGAAGTTCCAGCAAGCAGAATCTTCTCCTGGCTATTTGCATCAACTAGCGCAAGCAGTTCAGGAGTGACTCGCTCAGCCAAGGGCTTGATCTTTCCGGTTGACTTCTGAGCAATTGTCTTGGCAATTGCTGAAACCTCGGCAAGGCCCTTGCCGGTAAGGGATTCGTTTAGCATGTTGCGAAGCTTTTCAACATCTCCGGCTTCGTAGCCGCCTGGAATATCTAGAACGTGCTGCTGAATACGCCCGGAGTCTGTGATCAGCATTAGAAGTAGGCGCTTGTCGTCAATGGAGATGATTTCGATGTGCCGAACCGATGCGCGTCCTAAACTCGGGTACTGAACCAAAGCGACCTGGTTGGTTAGCTGAGATAAGGCCCTGACGGTCTGACTCAGCGTTTCATCCAAGTCGGAGCTTTTTGACAAAAAACCTTCGATGGCAACTTTCTCGGCGGCCGAAAGCGGCTTGACCTCGCTTAGTTGATCGACAAACATGCGGTAGCCCTTGTCGGTAGGAACTCTTCCGCTTGAAGTATGCGGAGCAACAATTAGTTCTTCTTCTTCAAGAATTGCCATATCGTTTCGAATGGTTGCTGCTGAGACTCCAAAGGAGTGTCTCTCAACGAGGGATTTTGAACCCACCGGCTCCTTGGATGCGATGTAGTCGCGAACGATTGCCTTTAGGACCTCAAGTGGTCTATCTGGAATCACGCGCTGCTCACCTGCCTATTAGCACTCAATGGATCTGAGTGCCAATATTACCCGCAACTGGATGAGATTACTTAGTCAGTTAGTTCTCGCACCACAGCATCGGCAAGCAGGCGCCCCCTAAGCGTCAATACCAACCGCCCCTTGATAGCTAGCTGGCCATCAATTAGGCCATCGGCAATCAGTTGTGGAATGCGGGACTTCGCTCCAGCTTCGAGCTGCTCAAGGTCAGAAATACTCATGCCCTTAGAAGTTCTTGATTCAAGCATCACTCTTTCGAGCTTTGCTGTGTCAATAGAAAGCAGTTCACGCCCTACTGCTGGCGAAATTTTGTCCTCAAGTTTCTTCGAGTAGCTAAGTGGGTGCTTTTGATTCCACCACCTAACCGAGCCAAGGTGTGAGTGAGCACCGGGTCCATAACCCCACCAGTCCTGACCCATCCAGTAGGCAAGATTGTGATCGGACTGCAGGCTCTCGGATTTGGACCAGTTGCTAATTTCGTACCAGGTGTATCCCGCTGCTGAAAGTAGTTGCTCTGTAAGTTCATACTTTTCGGCCTGGAGATCTTCATCTGGCTCGGCTAGCTCTCCTGATTTGATTTGCCTTGCCAACTTTGTGCCGGGCTCAACAATCAATGAGTAAGCCGAGAGGTGATCTGGTTCAAGTGCAATTGCGGCCTCTAGGCTTTCACGCCACTGTTCAAGTGATTCCCCCGGTGCTCCAAAGATCAGATCTAGCGATGTACCAAAGCCGAGGCCTTTGACTATTTCAAATGCCTTGAATACGTTCTCGGGGTTGTGACTGCGCTCTAAAGTGTCGAGAACACTTTGGACTCCCGACTGCATGCCGATAGAAACTCGGTTGAAGCCTGCCTGCCTAAGAGCTGCAAACTTCTCAAAGGTGACAGTGTCAGGATTAGCTTCTGTGGTTATTTCGGCATTTTCTGTAAAGCCAAAGGTTTGCTCTAGTGAGGAAAGTATTTCAATCAAGTCGGCTGCTGGGAGCAACGAAGGTGTTCCCCCGCCAAAAAAGACGGTGCTGAACTTTCTTGGGAGTAGTTTGGATTGCTCCAGCGCCTGGGCCGAGAAACGGATTTCAGATATTAGTGAAGCAGCGTAATCGCTTTGTTTTAAAGACCCAAGCTGGGTTGCGGTATAGGTATTGAAATCGCAATAGCCACAAATATCTTTACAAAATGGAATGTGGACATAAGCATGAAAGGTTCGTGCTTCACTACCCTTGATTTCTTCGAGAGATAAAAGTCCATCTACTGGAGCTTGATCACCATCTGGTAGCGGGCCTGCCAATTACTTGCCCTTCTTTTCGCCCTTTTTTTCACCGTCTGAGGAAAGTGCAGCGATGAAAGCTTCTTGAGGAACTTCGACGCGGCCGACCATCTTCATGCGCTTCTTTCCTTCTTTTTGCTTTTCGAGAAGCTTGCGCTTACGGGAGATGTCTCCTCCGTAGCACTTAGCCAAAACGTCTTTTCGAACAGCACGAATTGACTCTCTAGCAATAATTCGTGCACCAATGGCTGCCTGAATTGGAACTTCAAACTGCTGTCTTGGAATCAGTTCTCGCAACTTACCGGTAATCATCACACCGTAGGCATAGGCCTTGTCTTTGTGGACAATCGCACTGAAGGCATCAACCTGCTCTCCCTGCAACAGTAGATCCACCTTCACAAGATCCCCCTCGGCAAGGCCAGCTTCTTCGTAGTCCAACGAAGCGTAACCTTGAGTTTTACTCTTTAGTTGATCAAAGAAGTCAAAGACGATTTCGGCAAGGGGAAGTGTGTAGCGCAGCTGCACACGATCCTCACCCAGGTACTGCATGTCAATTATCACGCCGCGTCTGGTCTGACAAAGATCCATGATGGTTCCGACATAATCCTTCGGAGCCAGAATTGTCGAGCGAACCATAGGCTCAAGTACCTTTTTGATTTTTCCACCAGGGAACTCGCTCGGGTTGGTCACGGTGACTTCTTTGCCATCATCTAGAGTCACCTGATAAACCACAGATGGTGCGGTTGCAATTAGCTCCAGACCGAACTCTCTTTCAAGACGCTCGGTAACAATCTCCAAGTGGAGCAAGCCGAGGAAGCCACAGCGGAAACCAAACCCTAGAGCAACCGAGGTCTCTGGTTCGTAAACCAACGCAGCGTCCGAAAGCTTTAGCTTGTCGAGTGCTTCGCGAAGATCAGGATAATCTGAGCCATCGATTGGGTAGACACCTGAGAAAACCATTGGCAGCGGTTCTGAATACCCAACCAGAGCCTTGGTTGCAGGTTTATTCACTGTTGTGACAGTGTCGCCAACTTTTGACTGTCGGACATCCTTTACTCCAGTAATCAAGTAGCCCACTTCGCCAACACCAAGCCCTTGGGTGGGTTCTGGTTCAGGTGAGCTAACGCCAATTTCTAGAAGTTCGTGAATTGCGCGAGTGGACATCATCTGAATCTTTTCGCGAGGCGAGAGACTTCCGTCAATCATTCGCACGTAGGTGACTACTCCCCGGTAGCTGTCATAGACCGAGTCAAAAATCATCGCGCGAGCTGGCGCGTTAGGGTCTCCCTTTGGAGCTGGGACTGTAGCTACGATCTTGTCTAGTAATTCCCCCACGCCGATGCCAGTCTTTCCAGAAACGCGAAGGCAATCTGCAGGGTCTCCCCCAATTAGATTGGCTAGCTCTTCTGCATACTTCTCGGGCTGCGCTGCCGGAAGGTCAATCTTGTTTAGCACTGGAATAATGTTGAGCTCGTTTTCCATTGCGAGATACAAATTGGCAAGCGTTTGGGCCTCAATACCTTGAGCCGCATCAACCAGCAGCACTGCACCTTCACAGGCTGCCAGCGATCTTGAAACCTCATAGGTGAAATCCACGTGGCCTGGCGTGTCAATCATGTTCAGTGCAAACACTTCACCATCGACGGCCCAAGGCATACGAACTGCCTGAGACTTAATCGTGATTCCACGTTCGCGCTCAATGTCCATGCGGTCCAAATACTGAGCCCTCATCGAACGCTCATCCACCACACCGGTTAGCTGAAGCATGCGGTCGGCCAGAGTGGATTTGCCGTGGTCAATGTGGGCGATGATGCAGAAGTTGCGCAGCTGCCCGGGAGGCGTCTTGGACGGCTCCAGCTTGGATGTTGCGCGTGGCGACAAGGGCTGTTCCTTATGGTGGGGGCATTGGGCTTTCGGTCCCATTCTCGCATAATGCCTGAAGCCCAAGCCCCCCCCCAGAGCCAACAAACGGTTGCCTCTAAGCCCTGCTAACAGGTAAGCTAGAGCGGTTGGGTATCCCCAAAACGAAAGAAAAAAATGGCAAATATCAAGTCCCAGGTCAAGAGAATCTTGACCAACAAGAAGGCAACTGACCGCAACCGCGCCGTCAAGAGCGAGCTCAAGACTGCAATCCGCGTTGCCCGCGAGGCAACCACCGGTGGCGACAAGGCCAAAGCTGCTGCTGCAGTGTCTGCAGCTAACCGCAAGCTAGACAAGGCTGTGTCAAAGGGTGTCATTCACAAAAACCAGGCCGCTAACCGCAAGTCAGCACTTGCCAAGAAGGCATCAGTCCTGAAGTAAAGATTTGTTTACGAAAACACACCGAGGCCATTTAGGTCTCGGTGTTTTTTTGTCCTCTGTTAGAAAGCAGGAGAACCAGCTTCTCAAGCGCAAAAACCGGATCTCTTTCGGCTCCCTTGACTGCAGCGTCAGCGGTGGCTAAAGCCAAAACGGCGTTTGCCAAACCTTCTTCGCTCCAACCGGCCAGGTCCTTGCGTGCGCGATCAATCTGCCAAGGCTGAGCACCAACAGTTGCAGCGGTTGCATACTTGTTTCCATAGACCTTTGCCATTAGCCGCACCTTCATTGCAAATGCGGCAACCACAGGCACTGGGTCAGCACCAGTAGTCAATGCGTGGCGCAGCAGCGCTAAGGCTTCGGCGCTTTGCCCGGCAAGAGCTGCGTCAGCCACCTTGAACGCATTTGTCTCAACTCGACCTCCGTAATACTTATCAACTGTCGCTTCGTCGATTGATTCGGATTGATCGACCAAGAGCTGGGAGCAGGCTGCAGCAAGCTCCGATAGATCATCAGCAAAAGCGTCAGCCAGAGCTCTTAGGGCACCAGGAGTTATCTTCCTACCGGCAGCTGCAAACTCAGACTGAATGAAAGCCGCCTTTTCGGAGTCCTTCTTGATTTCAGCGCAAGCTATCTCAACTGCAATATCCGAAGCTCTAATCGCATCAATGAGCTTCTTGCCTCGAACACTCGAGGCGTTATGACGAAGCACGATTGTGGTATCGGCGCTTGGGTCTAGTAGATAACTCAGTCCATCCTCAATCAATGCGTCAGAGCACTTTTCAAAACCCTCAATTAGTACAAGTCTGGGCTCCATAAAAAGTGAGGGACTTGCAAGAGCGGTTAGTTGCCCTGAAGTGTAATCGCTTGCTAGAAGCTCGTGAACTTCAAGACCGGCCTCTGATTTTCTCAGGGAATCTCGAATAGAACGAATGGCGCGATCAGCGGTGTAATCCTCTGGGCCAGAGACAAAAACAATCGGCGCCGGTTTAGCTTCGCGCCAACTAACCTGTTTTGCTTTTCCCACGTGCCTAGCCTACTAACCGCTTCCAGACCAGCTAAGCGCATCGCCTGCTACTGCAATTGCAATCGAACCATAGCTATCAGTTCTTAGAACCTGAGAGCCCGAACGAGCTAGAAGATCAAGTAAGTCCTTGCCCGGGTGCCCATAGCCATTTCCCTCACCAACCGAGATTAGAGCAAGCTCTGGCCGCAAGCTTTCATGCAGCGCTGCGGATTGATCGTTGGAGCCGTGATGAGAGACCTTGAGTATCAATGGCTTAGTAGAAGACCCGAGTATCTGATTCGCAGAACTGCTGATTCGCTGCTGGCCGGATTCGCCTAGGTCTCCGAGCAACAGAAGGTCGAAATCAGGCCCACTGAAAATCATCACAACAGATGCGTCATTGGAGTCCTTGGCCTCACTGGCTGTTTTGCTTGGAGCCAAAACCCGCCAGGAGAATTCACCCAGCCGGCCTGAGATTGTCGGCTCAGCGGTTATCACTCGCACCTTTTGCTTAGCAAGCAAATCGAGAGAGTCTTTTGTTGCCGGTCTATCATCTGGAAAGCCAGAGACTATTGCTGTTGTGACAGATCTTGAGCTGATGGCCCCCTTGATACCTCCAACGTGATCAAAATCAAAGTGGGTTAGCACCAGAAGATCTACCTGGTTTATTCGAAGCTCAGATAGGCAGTTGTTGATCATGGCATCGTCCGAACCCACGTCAATCACTGCTGTCCGACCAAGGGAGTGAATAACCAGAGCATCTCCTTGCCCAACATCGCATGCCACCACAGCCCAGTCTTTGAGTGGCCAAGATTTTGGCAAAATCTCGGATGCCGCGGGAATCGAAAACGTCCCGACGACAACCACAACTAGTGCTCCGACCCCCAGCTGTTGCATCAATACAGTTGACCCTCGAAGCCAGGCAGCAACGGCAAATATCAATAGAACGCTCAACATCGTTGCCGGCCAACCCGTAGCCCAAGGAAAATAGGCCACCGGTAAGCCAGAAAAGAAGATTGCCACTGCTTCGATGACCCAAGTACCTAGGGATGCAATCCAAGAAACTATTGCGACCAGTGGCGGAGCAATTGGCGTTAGTAAAACCGCAATCATCCCCAAAACTGTCACTGGCGCAACCATGGGGCCGGCGAGCAAGTTCGCAACCACTGAATATGTTGGAAGCCCAGGCTGCAACTGCATAAGAAGAGGTAGGCAAAACAACTGCGCTGCCAAAGTCACTGATAAACCAAGAGCGAGTGGCATAGGCGTGTGTTTAGAGAACTTCTCGGCCATTGCAGGTGCCAATAGCAAAATACCCGCGGTTGCCAGAACTGATAGTCCAAAGCCAAACTCAACGGCGAGCCACGGATCTGAAACCAGCAGAATGATGGTTGCAATAGCCAGAGCGTTCAGAGCCCAAGTGCGCCGCCCTAGGGCAATCATGACAATCACACTTGCTGCCATCACACCTGCTCGAAGCACGCTCGGGTCAGGACCTATGAGCAAAACGTATAGCCCTAATCCAACCAGTGAGATTACCGTTCGCCCAGTTCTACCAAATCGCAAACCAACAGCAATTAGGTAAACCATTCCAACCACAATCGCGCAGTTCGAACCTGAGACTGCAACCAGATGTGTCAAGGAAACTATCCGCATTTGCTCTTCAAGCTCCTCACTCAGAGCACTAATCTCACCAATAGCGAGTCCTGCAACGAGAGTCTTGGCATCAGGGGTCACACCGGTTAAGTTCTTGACGTAGTTTGCTCGCAGATCATTGAGTAACCCTTGAGTATCTGGTGGCCCCTCAACAATCTGAATTTCCGATGTCGGTTTTACCAGGAATGCATCTCTGGAGTTTCGACCTGCCGGCTCAAACTTTGCATCCATACTTACCGTGACTCCGCGAGCAAGCTCTTCCCCTTCAAAAATCAAATAGCCACGGCCCTCAGCAGATTTGCCATCAATAGATTTCAAAAACACTGCAACCCCTAAAACTGGGGTTCTATCAAAGTTTTGAAATATCTCTTTCGGGCGATTCAGAACCTCGAGCTCCACTTTGGCTTTGGTCTTGGCCTCTGAAAACTCAACTAACCAAGAGGGTTTAGTTAGTTCGGTCTGCAACCAAAGCGATAACCCACCCAAGACCAATGCAGCTCCTAGCAGTGCTGCTAGTGCCCGCTTGCTTTCTCCAACTGCGACTGAAGCCGCAAATAGCAGTCCACCAAGCGCAAGTGGAATCCACACTGGCAGGTAGTCCAATGCAGTGAACAGGGCAAGAACCGCCCAGAGCCCAAGGCTTGCCAGGCTGAGCGTCACAACGTAATCAGATCGGTGAATCCGGCGAAAATCGAATCCCCAATTCCACTTACGTTTAGAAGATCCTCTTTGGTTTTGAATCCCCCGTTGGCATCTCG